>DASRII010000542.1:0-2456 GCA_035650075.1 Micromonosporaceae bacterium
TCGTCGGACCGGACACCATCGTGGACGGTGGGGCGGCGAGCTTCGAGCTGCCGGTTGGCACCGGCGTGCGGTTCACCGACCAGGATGGCACCTGGATCGTGGCCCTGACGGGCGTGGCGCGGGTCGACAACTGCGAGAGCCTCGTCAGCGGCACGGTGTCGATGGTCGTGTTCGACATCGCCTACGAGGTGATCGATGGCGGGGTGTCCGTCAACCCGGTGGTCGACTTCGCGTTCGAACTACCCAATGGGACCACCGCCCGCCCCGGGCTGATCCCCGCGTGTGCCGCGCCGGGGCTGGACCTCGCCATCCTCTTCGCCGGGGATGTGTACCGCGGTCGGATCGCGATCGAGCTGCCCGAACCCGTGACCCCGACCGGAACGTTCACCTACGGCCAGCTGGGAACGCCGACCGCCTCCTGGACCGTCCCGTAGCGGTGGC
Source organism: Micromonosporaceae bacterium (assembly GCA_035650075.1). Classification (GTDB taxonomy): domain Bacteria; phylum Actinomycetota; class Actinomycetes; order Mycobacteriales; family Micromonosporaceae; genus DASSUC01. The sequence goes on from DASRII010000542.1 coordinate 442, forward strand.
CCTGTGCCGTCGACGATGCCACCACCCCGGCCCGCCGTGTCACACTCGGGGAGGAGGTGAGCGACCATGCCAACGCCTGCCGATGAGCTCCGCCGCCGCGAAACACTGTGGCTGCACGGGGCGCAGGTCGTCATCGACGACGCTCGGGCGATCCTCGACGCCGCCAGGCAGGGCCGGCTCGACCTGCTCACCGACGCCGTCTTTCCGGCACCGGTCCGTGCGGTCCGGCTCCGCCTCGATCGGCGGGTGGAGGACGGCATCGCCGTGCTGCGATTGCGGGCCGAGGTGCACACGGCCGGCCTGCCAGCATCGAATGTCATCATCAACGCGGCCGTCCTCGCCGCGGCCGGCCCGGTCGGTGTGCTGCTGGCCCGACAGCTCGCCTCGAACAATGCCACCGCCACCCGGCTGGTCGACCAGACCACCGCTGACCCAGCCGTCAGCCTGCCGGCGACCATCACGTACTCCGGTCCACCAGGTCGGGCGGACCGGCTGGTCGGCCGCGCGCGGTACGCGCCGCGGGCGATCGCCGTCCGGGCCACCGTGCCCGTCGACGAGCTGCGACCCGAGCACCTGCGGGAGATGGTGCGCCTCGTGTTTCGGGTCGTCGCCGAAGCGGTCGGTGGGTCCGAACCGCTCCGGGGACGCTCGTACCGGGTGACGACGCATCCCGAACCGCCGCCTGTGCCATCACCTCGTCGAGCCCGTACGGACGACTCGGCGGCGACGCTGGACCAGATCGGCGGGATGCGCGAGGTGGTCGACCAGTTCCGTGAGATCGCGATCTCGTTCCAGCACCCCGATGTCATGGCTCGGTGGGGGGCCCAGCGGCCGCAGGGCATCCTGCTCTACGGCCCACCCGGCACCGGCAAGACGATGCTCGCCCGGGCTCTGGCGCATGAGATCGGGGGAGCGCTGCGGGAGATCCGCACACCGGAGATCCTCGACAAGTGGCTCGGCGGGTCGGAACGCAACATCAAGCAGATCTTCCAGGAGGCCCGCCGGCTGCGCGAGCCGACGGTGATGCTCTTCGACGAGTTCGACAGCATCATCAGCTACGCCGGCCGAGGCGGTGACGCGGCCAGCCAGGCGGTCAACGCCGTCGCCGGCATCTTCAAGCAGGAGATGAGCGGGCTCATCGAGGCGAACCCGAACGTCATCGTCGTGGCCACGACCAACTTTCCGAACCGGGTGGACGGGTCGCTGATCAGGTCGGGCCGCTTCGACATCAAGCTGTCGATCCCGGCTCCGGACGAACCGGCCCGCGCCGAGATCTTCACCAAGAAGATCCAGGATCTGATGGACCGGTACGAGAGCGAAGGCTTCCAGATGTTCGCCGACGGCATCGATGTCACGGCCCTGGCGGCGGCCAGCGTGGGGATGACCGGAGCCGATATCCAGGAGGTGCTCCGTCGAGTGCAGCTCGCCAAAGCTATGCAGGATGCCCGTGGGCGCGGTGCTCGACCCATCACCCAGGCCGACCTCGCGGCCGCAGTCGCCGACCTCAAGCGCTGACGCCCGGGACACCCCAGCGGTCAAGGCGGGACGCGGCCTCGGCCTAGGCTGACCTGGTCACGCAGATCGATGCCGCCCGGATTTCGCCGGCCGCAGTGGGAGCCGGGTGGTCACCGGGTGCGCGCACCTCGCCGGCGGGCCGGCGGCGGACCGGTGGTGGCCCGGACGACCAGGGTGGGGGAGAGCGAGATGAACACCGACGGCCGCTGCCGATCGGCGATCCGCTCGAGCAACAGCGCGGCCGCGTGGTCACCGATCTGGCGTCCGGCCTGGTCAACGCTCGTCAGCGAGATCGGGCCCAACGCGGCGAAGGTGGTGTTGTCGTAGCCCGCCACCGAGATGTCGTCGGGCACGGAGAGGCCGGCCTCCGCGACCGCATCCAGCACGCCCATGGCGACGATGTCCGCGCCCGCGAAGATGGCCGTCGGTCGCCGGGGTCGGGCCAGCAGCTGCTGCGCACCCGTGTAGCCGCCCTTCGCGGTGTACGTGGTGGACACGAT
>DASRII010000543.1:0-2568 GCA_035650075.1 Micromonosporaceae bacterium
AATGGCGCTGGCGCCCAGCGAGACGCCGAGCACCAGCAAGACTTCGTCACGAAGTACGCGGCGGCGATCCACGCCGCCTATTGTCGTTGATCCATGTTGGACACGAGGACCGGGGACCACGGTCGCGGCGTGCCCTTGGCGGCGAAGAAGTCACCCCCCTTCCGCCGGACGTCGTCGGTACCCCACGGACGGTCGCGGGGCAGTTTGAGCAGTCGCGGGATGTGCTTCGAACAGTGGATGTACGCCTCCTCGACGTGCACGCAGACCCACCGTTCGGGACGGCGGCCGGGCACCGGATCGACCGGCAGCTCCGGATGGGCGGCGATCATCGCGTCGTGCTCGACGATCCGCGCGTGCCCGTTGATGTGCAATCCGATGACGTCCCGGAAGAAGTCGACGAACAGCAGTCCCACATGCGGGTTCTCGGCGATGTTGCCGAGGCTCGCGAGCACGCCGTTGCCACGGTACTCCGGCCAGGCCAGCCGCCGCCTGTCCAGCACCCGGATGAATCCGGGCGGACCGGCCCGGAACGTGGAGTCGCACTCGCCCCGGCTGTCGGATGTCGCGACGAACATCATCTCCTGCCGGCCGAGGAAGTCTCGCATCTTCTCGTTGAGATGGTCCAGCACCTGCTGTTCGTAGAACCGGCGGGCGCGCTCGCAGCTGCCGTAGTACTCCTGCAGCCGGTGCTCGCCGGCCGAGCCGGGCATTTGGATGATCACCGCATCGCCCGTCCTGATTGCCTCCATGACGGCCCCACCCCCAGGCGGTTGTTTTGTTACCGGACGTGCTCCCCGCATAACGACACGTCGACCAGCATCACAAAGCGGCGTCGGATTCGTCGCACAGGCTGTGCGACAGCGTTCGAGCCGGGCTGTTCACGCTTGTCGGGGCAATAGCGGCCGCATTACCAACGAGCGGTTAGGGCATACATGGGCAGCTTGTCGCGACTGTTGAAAGAGAGCTGGACGCTTGTCGAGGAGCAACAGGACAAGGTGGCCGGCTACTTCTACTCGCGCATCTTCCTGTCCCACCCCCAGGTGCGCGACCTCTTCCCGGTACAGATGGACGTCCAGCGGGCGCGCCTTCTCGGCGCGATCGTGACGGCCGTCCAGACCCTCGACGACCCCGAGCGGTTCGACGAGTACCTGCGTTCGCTCGGCCGGGACCATCGCAAGTTCTACGTGCAACCCGAGCATTACGACGTGGTCGGCAAGGCGCTGCTCGAGTCGCTGCGGACGTTCGCGGGCGAGAGCTGGTCGATCGAGTACGACCAGGCGTGGCGGGACGCGTACGACGTCATCGCGCGCAAGATGCTCGCGGGCGCCGACGCCGACAGCGACAACCCGCCGTTCTGGCACGCCGAGGTCGTCACCCACGAACGCCGCAGCCGCGACATCGCGGTGTTCACCTGTCGGCCGATGCAGCACCTGGAGTTCAAGGCCGGGCAGTACGTGAGCATCGAGTGCAAGTACCAACCCCGGCTCTGGCGGGTGTACTCGTTCGCCAACGCACCCAACCGCGACGACACGCTGGAGTTCCACGTCCGCGCGCTCGGCGCCGGCTGGGTGTCCAGTGCGCTGGTACGCCGGCTCCAGGTCGGTGACATGATCCGGCTGGCCGCCCCGATGGGGTCGATGACGCTCGACCGGAGGTCCACAAAGGACGTCGTATGCATCGCCGGCGGTACGGGGCTGGCTCCCATCAAGGCACTCGTGCAGGAGTTGACCCGGTACAACCGCACCCGCTGGGTACACGTGTTCTTCGGCGCCAAGGACCGCGACGACCTCTACGACCTCGCCGAGCTGAACCGGCTCGCCGGCCGGTACCCGTGGCTGTCCGTCGTCGCGGCCTGCAGCCAGGACCGCTCGTTCGGCGGAGAACAGGGCAACATCGCCGACGTCGTCTCCCGCTACGGCCCCTGGGCCGACCACGACTTCTTCGTATCCGGTTCGCCGGCCATGGTCCGGTCCACCCTGCGCACGCTCGCCGAGATGCAGATCCCCCAGGTACGCATCAAGTACGACGCGTTCGGCGACGTCTGACGCCCTCCCCGGCCCGCCGCTCGGGGGTCACCCTCGAGCGGCGCGGGGAGGTTACTGGTACTGCCACGGCGTGCCGGTGTCGGCGTACTCCCCCAGCGGGACCAGGGCCGCTCCGGGTGGCAGCAGGTCGGAGTACAGCCGGCCCTCCAGGTGGTCTATCTCGTGGGCCACGAGCCGGGCGACCGCGCGCTCGTACGACGTGACGAGTTTCGTCCCGTCCAGCGCCGAATGCTCGACCTCGATGCGCAACGGCCGGCGTACCCGGCCGCGGTAGTCGAAGAAGGACAGGCAGCCCTCGTACTGTTCGTCCACTTCGGACGACTCGCTGACGACCCGCGGGTTCAGCATGACGATCGGCTCCCCGGCCCCGGGCGGGCGGACGACGGCGGCCGCCCAGCGCAGGCCGATCTGGGGCGCGGCCAGACCCAGCCCTTTTACGAAGATGTGCATGTCGTTGACGCGGTCGAGGGTACCGAGCAGCCGCGTGACGACGTCCTCCGCGACCACCGCGTCCGACGGCAGG
>DASRII010000544.1:0-5005 GCA_035650075.1 Micromonosporaceae bacterium
ATGGCTGATATCGACGCGTGTCGTTTTGTGATCGTAGTCGGGTGTCGTTGGGTGAGGCCGTCCGGGCGGACGTCGGCGGGACAGCTACGGGAGACAACCGTGCGGTCTAATGGCACGCCAATGGCACGCGGAGCGTTTCGACTGTCGGAAAGAGAATCGCGCCGGGTGACGGAACTGCCTCTGACCTGGGCCTTCTTTGTGGAGCGGGTGAAGGGAATCGAACCCTCACTGTCAGCTTGGGAAGCTGATGTTCTGCCATTGAACTACACCCGCGAGCGGCCACCACTCTACCTGGTCACCCAACCGCAGGACCACGAGCGTACCAACCCGCCGGCAGCTCTCGCCGACCTCCCCCAGTAACGATCGCTGACTATTTTCACGGCCGCGAATCGACGGTAACCTCCCGAGACCGGCGCTCAACCCCCCGACCGCGCCGGCAGGAAGAGGTGCAGCGATGACGCTCCACCGCCCCTGGCCGTTGCGCGCGGCCGGGGTCGCCACGACGACTCTTCTCCTTCTGATCGGTTCGACGGCCGCCGCGGCCACGCCCGCTGTCGCCGCCGTCACCACAGGCCCAGCCGGCTGTACCGAGCAGGCCAGTGACGCCCGAGCCAAGCCGGGTGCCGTGGGCCGCCACGACCCGAACGAGCTCACGGCCAAGCAGGCGGACGCTCGGGAGAAGGATCTGGCCGACGCGCTCCGGCAACGCGGCACCAGGGTCGCCCCGAACGCCACGGTCACCATCCCGGTCGTCGTACACGTGATCTCCGAGGGCAGCACCCGGGCGGACGGGAACATCCCGGATTCGATGATCACCGCTCAGATCAGCGTGCTGAACGACTCGTACAACGGCGGATCGGTCGGTGGCGCGGTGACGGCCTTCGGCTTCCAACTGCAGGCCATCAACCGCGTAAACAATTCGGCGTGGTACCCGATCGTCTACGGCTCGAACGGCGAGCGACAGATGAAGTCGGCCCTGCGCGTCGGTGGCAAGGAGACGCTCAACATCTACACCGGTCTGCTCAGCGACGACCTGCTCGGCTGGGCGACGTTCCCGTCGCGGAAGCTGAGCAGCGGCGACGGGGTGGTCGTCCTCGCCGAGTCGCTGCCCGGCGGGACCGCCGACCCGTACGACCTCGGCGACACCGCCACCCACGAGGTCGGCCACTGGCTGAACCTCTACCACACGTTCCAGGGTGGCTGCGGCGGTCAGGGTGACCGGGTGTCCGATACGCCGGCCGAGGCAGCGCCGAACTTCGAGTGCCCGACCGGGATCGACACCTGCCCCAACGCGCCCGGGCTCGACCCGATCAACAACTTCATGGACTACACCGACGACGTGTGCATGTTCGAGTTCACGCCGGGTCAGGCCCAGCGCATGGTCAACGCCTGGAACGCCTACCGCGCTCCGTGAGCCCGACAGTGACCGGCGCCGGCTCCCCCGAGCCGGCGTCGAGTCATCGGTGCGGGTCCTGCCAGATCTGGTACGTCGGACGGCGTGGTCCCGGTGTCCGGCTGGCGCCCATGGCCGTGCCCGCGTGCCGCGCGACCATCGCCACGTCGACCGTGAACTCGAACAGCCGCCAGTCCGCCCGCGGCGCGGCCCGCAACCGGGCGGCGAGCCCGGCGATCCTGTCCCGGTCGTCGACGGCCCACGCACGACCGGCCAGATACGCCTCGTCGTCGCTGTGCTCGGGTTTGAAGGAATGCAGTGCATACCTCCCGTCGCGCTCGAGGTCACGCCGTTTCGGCGAGTCGACGACGAAGCAGTAGAGCCCGTCGTCGGTGATGACCGGCGAGACCGGATGAACCCGTGGCCCGCCGTCCGCCCGCACGGTCGCGAGGTAGCCGAGACCCGCCCCGTACTGATGGACGAGCGTCCGGATCGCGTCGGCGAGACGTGGCGCCGCGGCGGCGAACTCGGGCCAGGAAGCCATACCCGCCAGTCTATCGAACACCTGTACGAGATCGGTAGTTCGATACCCTGCGTCAATGCTGCTCTCCGACCGCGACCTGATCGCGGAAGTCAAGGACGGCAACCTACAGCTCGACCCGTTCGAGCCCGCGCTGATCCAGCCGTCGAGCATCGACGTCCGGCTGGACCGCCTGTTCGGGGTCTTCAACAACCACCTTTACACGCACATCGACCCCGCGGTTCGACAGGACGAACTCACCGCACAGGTCGAAATACCGGACGGCGAAGCCTTCGTGCTGCACCCCGGGGAGTTCGTACTCGGCTCCACGCTCGAGGTCGTCACGCTCGGCGACCAGCTCGCCGGCCGCATCGAAGGGAAGAGCTCTCTCGGCCGGCTGGGCCTGCTCACCCATTCGACGGCGGGGTTCATCGACCCCGGCTTCTCCGGTCACGTGACGCTGGAACTGTCCAATGTGGCCAATCTACCGATCATGTTGTGGCCCGGCATGAAGATCGGCCAGCTGTGCATCTTCCGGCTGTCGTCACCGGCCGACCACCCGTACGGGGCAGCCGTCTACGGCTCGCGGTACCAGGGTCAGCGCGGCCCCACGCCCAGCCGGGCCTGGCAGAACTGGCGCACCTGGCCCACCCGCGAAACCTAACGGGAGGCGTCAGGCGGGTCGGCCGTAGCTGTGGATGGACATCGAGTCCATCCGGCGCATCCGCACCACGTCCCCGGCTCGCGGTGCGTGGACGATCCAGCCGTCGCCGACGTACATGCCGACGTGGTGCAGGTCGCTGAAGTAGAAGACGAGGTCGCCGGGGCGCAGGTTGGCACGGCTGACGTACGGCATCGAGCGACGTTGCGCGGCGGCATTGTGCGGCAGGTAGATGCCTGCCTGTCGCCACGAGGTCATGGTCAGGCCCGAGCAGTCGTACGACCCGGGCCCGTCGGCCGCCCACAAATAGGGCTTGCCGATCTGGGAGCAGGCGAACTTCACCGCGACGCCGGCCTTGCCGCCGGGATAGTTCACCGGGCAGGCCACCGGGCGCAGGACGCCGAGCCCGCCGGTCGTCCCGTACGCCTGCAGCCGTAGCACCTGCAACCGCGCGATCTCGGCGTTGATCTGCTTTTCCTTGGCCGCCATGTCGGCCTCGGTCGCCGCCAGTTGCGCCACGAGTTCGTCGATCGGACGCTTCTGTTCCTCGTACCGCGCCTTCAGTTCGGTGACGTCGCTGATCTCCGATTTCTGTACGCGCGCGACCTGCTCGAGCATGCTCAACTGGTCCGCCAGAGTGAGCGGCGTACCGGTGGTCAGCAACGCGTTCAACGCCGAAACCCGGCTGCCCTTGTAATAGCTCACGGCCAGCGCGCTGATCTTCGCGTCGGCGAGATCGACCTGCTGTTGCAACGGCGCGATCTGCGTGGTCAGGTCGGCGACCTTCTTTCTGTTCGCCGCCAGCTCTATCCGCGTCGCATTGTGCTTTTCGATGAGCGGTTCGAGCTGGTTCCACGCCTGGTCGATCTGCCGTTCCAGGTCCGATACCGACGGCCCGGCATGCGCGGTCGCACCGGCGACGACCATCACGCCGACCGCCGCTGCTGTGCCCACTGCCGCCCTTATCGAATGGCTGGCCACCGCGCCAGACTGGTACGCGTTTCCGGCCCGCGCAAGCTGTGACACGCGCGGCTAGGCAATTACCAGATATACATCGTCGATTTCACCCGAAAACTGATCATTGTTGGCGCTGATTCCCTTTCCTCCGATACGCAGCGGCTCGTCGTTCACAATGGACAGATCCGCCGGTAGGGCGACCTGCGCCGCCGGTTTCCCGTCCACGGACAGGCTCAGCGCCGCACCGACCCGCTCGCAGGCGAGCTCGTGCCACAGACCGTCCACAATAGGCGCCGGGCTTTCGGCACGGTGAATGTCCTTTTGCCGGGCGTCTACGACCACGCAGCTGGGCCGGCCGTGGTCCACCTGCAGCTTGAACTGACTGCCGCTGGCGGAGAACCCCTTCTGCAGGACGTTCGCCCCGTTGACGACCTGCTCGGCCGAAATCCTTACGGCAGCGCCGTATCGCAGCCGTCGGGTGTCCGGGTTGAGCTGCGCCGCCGGATCGCTCTCCAGGATCGCCCGCGGGCACGTCTTGGGCTCCGCCGCCAAACACCGGTCCGGGAACCCGACCGCCCGGCCGGGACCATGCGGCACCGACCGCAGCGCGCCGCCCTTGTCCGTCACCGCGTGCAGCGGGAGCCGACCCGCCTCGTCCGGCACCGGCCCGTCCAGCGGGCCGTCGAACGAATACCGCAGCTCCATCACGGGTGGCGAGGCCGCCGCCGAGGTCGGGCTGGGAGCCGGTCGGCTGGCCGCGGGCACGGGCTCGCCGCCGCCGGAGCAGCCGGTCGACACGCCGACCAGAAGAGCAAAGACGATCACGGTACGCGCGAACAACGACCATCTTCGTATATCGGAAAACTCGCTCGGAGCTGCGGAGGTTCGATGCACTCCCCGATTGTGCTGTCGGTCGTCACGGCCGTTCTGCTGACCCCGGTTGGCCCGACCGGAGCGGCCGAGACACCAACCCGCCAACAGGTGTTCGCCGACGCCGCCCGGCAGTACGGAGTACCCGAAAAGATTCTGCTCGGAGTGTCCTATCTGGAGTCCCGGTGGGACACCAACGGCGGGGAAGCCAGCACCGGCGGCGGGTACGGCCCGATGCACCTGACCGGCGCGACCGGACAGGCGTTGCGCAGCGACCCGGCGGGCAACATCCGGCACGGCGCCGCGCTGCTGCGGTCGTACCAGGAAAGCCTGCACCTGCCGGTCGGAGTCGGCAGCGACCCGTCGAGCTGGTACGGCGCGGTGGCCCGATATTCCGGCGCGGACCGCGAGGTTGCCGCGGCGGCCTTCGCCGACGAGGTCTTCGCGACCATCCGCGCCGGCGCCACTCGCACGACCGACGACGGCGAGGTCGTCACTTTGCCGGCGACCAAGGGCCTCCGCCTCCCGCGGCGAAGTCCGCCACCGTCCAGTGTGGAGTGTCCAGCGGGCCTGTCGTGCGAATGGCTGCCGGCGCCGAACGGCA
>DASRII010000545.1:0-3314 GCA_035650075.1 Micromonosporaceae bacterium
GCCGCGGACGCCGACGCCGAAGCAGTGGCCTTTCCGGCGTTCTGCCCCGAGCGGCGCTTCGAGCTGACCGGCGACGAGGTTCTGATCGGGCGACGCAGTCGATCCCGGGGCATCGAGCCGACCGTCGACCTCACCGGTCCACCGGAGGACGCCGCTGTTTCGCATATGCACGCCTTGCTCGTACGCACGCCGGCCAGCACGTGGACCGTTATCGACCTGGGTTCGGCGAACGGCACCTTCGTCAACGACGGAACCGACCCGATCGTCGCCAATCAACCGGTACCCATAGCCGACGGCGACCGCATCAACGTCGGCGCCTGGACCAGGCTGACCCTGCGCACCGGCTGACGCTACGGCGCCACGTCATCCCACGTCGCGAGTTCGGCGGCGATCTCCCGGTCGTCGGCGTCCGCATCGCGCCTGTCGGCCTCCACGTCACGCCGGTCTGCGCGCCGCTCCCGTTCCTCGGCGAGGCGCTCGCGCCGTTCGGCCGTGTCGTTCCGCTCGTTGGCGATCTGGTCCCTTAGATCTGCGCGTCGGTCTCGTTCGTCGGCGTGGCGCTCGCGCTGCTCGGCCGCTCGGTCCCGCACCGCCGCGACATGGTCCCGCAGGTCCGCGCGTCGCTCTCTTTCATCTGCGTCACGTTCGCGACGGTCGGCGGCGTGGTCCCGCTCGTTGGCGTTGCGAACTCTCATGTCCAGCTCGGTCGTGCGTTGCTCCAGCCCGATCTCGCGCTGATCCGCGGCGGCGTCACGCTCGTCGGCAGGGCGACTACCGTCGGCCATGGCGTCGATGATAGGCCGCCGCACACGGCGGGGCGCGGTGATCCCCCGCGACCGCCCGCTCCCGCGTCGGTAGTCCTGCCGACGATATTGTCAACGATCGTTGGGACAGTTATCGTCAACCGCAGCACGAGGCGATCGCGGCACCGCGCATGAGCGAGGACTGGCGTCATGGCTGATCAGCAGCGGGGCGAGAGCGACGCCGATCTTCTGCGCATCGACGACCTGACCCTGAGGTTCGGCGGCTTGCGGGTGCTCGACCGGATCAGCATGTCGGTACCGCAGGGCATCGTGTGCGGCCTCGTCGGGCCGAACGGCGCCGGCAAGACCTCGCTGTTCAACTGCGTCAGTGGCCTCTACCGCCCGGACAGCGGAACGATCCTGATCGGCGGCGTCGACGCCCTCGCGGTGCCGCCGCACGGGCTCCCGGCGCTGGGCTTGGCCCGGACGTTCCAGCACGCGTGGCTCGACGCGACCGCGACGGTCCTCGACAACGTTCTCGTCGGCGGCCATACCCGCATCCGTGGCGGGCCGTTCTCGCTGGCGCTGCGGCTGCCGTTCGTCGGCCGCGACGAGGCCCGGCTGCGACGGCGCGCTCTCGAGTTGCTCGAGTACCTCGATCTCGGGTACGCCGCTGACCGGTTGGCGGGGTCGCTGCCGTTCGCGGTCGCCAAGCGGGTAGAGATCGCCCGCGCGCTGCTCGCCGAGCCGCGGCTGCTGATGCTCGACGAGCCGGCCGGCGGTATCGCGCATGCCGAGGTGGATGCCCTGGCCGGGATGATTCTGCGGCTGCGCACCGAGCTGGGCCTGACGATCCTCCTGGTGGAACACCATATGGGGCTGGTCTCCGCGGTGACCGACCGGGTCGTCGCGCTGGTCGAAGGGCGCAAGGTGGCCGAGGGCAGCGCCGCCCAGGTACGCGAGCACCCGGCCGTGGTCGAGGCGTACCTGGGGATAGTTACGTGAACATCCTCGAGCTGGGCGGCGTGGTCGCCGGCTATCAACGCAGCCAGGTGTTGCACGGCGTCGACCTCGAGGTCACCGAGGGCGGTGTCACCGCGCTGCTCGGGGCCAACGGGGCCGGCAAGACCACCACGCTCCGGGCGATCAGCGGGATGGTGTGGCGGCGGGGCACCCTCCGGTTCGACGGCCGCGACATCTCGCGGATGCGCCCGGACCAGGTGGCGCGGCTCGGAATCGCCCATGTACCGCAGGGGAGGGGAACGCTCGCCCGCCTGAGCACGGCCGAGAACCTCATGGTGGGTGCGCTCCGGCGGCGTGACTCGGATGTCGGTACCGACCTCCAAAACTGCTACGACCTCTTTCCGGTGTTGGCGCACCGGCGCAACGCGGTGGCCGGCAGCCTGTCCGGCGGCGAGCAGCAGATGTTGGCGATCGGCCGCGCGATCATGAGCCGGCCCCGGCTACTGCTGCTGGACGAGCCGTCGCTGGGCCTTGCACCACGGGTGGTCCGGGAGATGTTCCGGGTCCTCGACGACCTGCGCGCCGAACGCGGCCTCACCATGCTGCTCGTCGAGCAGAGCGTCGTCGCCGCCCTCGACCTCGCCGACCGGGCGGTGGTGCTCGAGACCGGACGCGTCACGCTGCGCGGCTCGGCAGCGGAGTTTGCCGGGATGGACGAGGTCAGGCGCGCTTACCTCGGGACCTGACTGATTCGGAGGGGATGCGACGGTGCGGGCTCTACAGCAGGTGATCGACGGCCTGGCGACGGGCTCGATCTACGGTGCCCTCGCGTTGGCGCTGGTGCTGGCCTATCGGGCCACCGGGGTGGTGAACTTCGCCCAGGGCCAGATGGCGGTCGTCTCCACCTTCTTCGCCTGGTCCCTCGTCCAGTCCGGGCTCGGCGTGGTCCTCGCCATCGCGCTGACCGTCGCGGCCTCTCTCCTCTTCGGAGCCACGGTCGAACGCGTCGTGATGCGCCGGTTCGAACGCGAGTCGCCGATGATCACCATCGTGGCCACCGTCGGGCTGTTGCTACTCCTCAACGGGGTGAGCTCCCTGATCTGGGGGTACGACCTCAAGGCGTTCCCGCCGGCCTTCTCCAGTGGCACGCTGCGCGCCGGCGAAGCCGCGGTCTCGATCCCGGCGCTGGGTACCTTCCTGGTGCTGGTAGCCGTGGTGCTGGTGCTCTACGTCCTGATGATGCGGACCCGGCTCGGCCTGGCGCTGCGGGCGGTGGCGGACAACCCCGACTCCAGCGCGCTGTCCGGGCTACCGGTGGGGCGCCTGCTGATGGTCGGCTGGGGCCTCGCGGCCGGGCTGGGCGCCATCGCCGGATGCCTGGTGGCCCCGAAGCTCTACCTCGATCCGAACATGCTCGCCGGGGTACTGGTGTACGCGCTGGCCGCGGCCGTCCTCGGGGGCTTCGACAGCCCGCTCGGCGCCGTGGTGGCCGCGTGGATCATCGGGGTGAGCGAGAACCTGGCCGCCACCTACATCGACTTCATCGGCAACGATCTGCGTATCTCGGTCCCGTTGCTGCTGACCGTACTCGTGCTCCTGCTGCGCCCG
>DASRII010000546.1:0-7716 GCA_035650075.1 Micromonosporaceae bacterium
CCAGCGCGGCGAATGTCGCGCCGATCGCACCGGATGCCAGGGGTGGCAGGAAGTTGGCGACGCCGGCCACGGCGAGGCCGAGTGCCAGGCCGACCGCCGCGCAGCCGAACGCGAGGGCGAACCGCCAGCGCGTGCCGCGCCAGGCGCGGAACTCCTCGACGAACAGCAACGCCGGCAGGACCGAGGCGAGCCAACCGCTCGCTCCGCCGAACGTGCCGCGCCCGAGCAACACGACGGCGCCGTCGATGACGAGGAGTACGACGACCCCGAAGACGATGCCGGCGAGCACGAAGCCGAGCAGGTCGACGACATACTCGATCCGCCCTTGCTCGTCCCGCCGGGGAAAGTTACTCATAGCAGCAAGAATGTAGCGCGATCATCTCTCGACACCCGCGGCGACTCGTGCCATCGTCGGCTTTCATGGGTGCCTCTAGATACCTCGCGGCCGCCGGCGCCGCCGTGCTCACCCTGGCACTGGCCGCGCCCGCCACAGCTGACTCGGAGCTCACCGGCTTCCGTCTCGACCTCGACGTCCTCTCCAGCCGCGCCGACCAGGTCAGTGGCGGAGACGCACTCATCCGCGTATCGCTCGGCTCCCGCGTCGATCCCGACGATGTACAGGTGACGCTCAACGGGGCCGACGTCACGCCATCCCTGACTCCCGCCCCCGACGGACGGTCGCTGTCCGGTGTCATTGCCGGGATGCGGCTCGGGCTGAACCTCGTCCTCGCCCGGGCCCGCTTCGCCGGTGACGCGCTGGTGCTGCGCAACCATCCCATCGCCGGCCCCATCTTCTCCGGTCCGAAGCAGTACCCGTTCCTGTGCCGCACCGAGAGCGCGGGACTCGGCCAGCCACTGGTGGACAACCAGGACGCGCAGGGCATGCGGGTACGCGATGCCGCCGGCGCGGTCGTCGGCTGGAGCCGCGACTGCGCGGCACCCACCATTGTGGACCTCGTCTACCGGGCTACCGACGGCGCGTTCAAGCCGATGCCCGCCGACGGGTCACGACCGGCCGACCTCACCACGACGACCACATTGGACGGTCGGACGGTCGACTACATCGTGCGCAGGGAACGCGGGACCATCAACCGGTTCATCTACTCGATCGCGATGCTCGCCGACGAGTCCGCCTGGAACAAGCGCGTCATCTACCGCTTCGACGGTGGCGTGGCGATCGGGCACGACCAGGGTCGGTTGCCCGGCGGGCACCTGTACCACGAAGGACTGTCGCTCGGCTACGCGATCCTGTACTCGACCGGCACCCGTACCGCCACCCACTACAACCTCGTGCTGGGTGGCGAGACCGCGCTGATGGTCAAGGAACGGTTCATCGAGGAGCACGGCGTCCCGCTGTACACGGTCGGCGTCGGCGGCTCCGGTGGGGCCATCCAGCAGTACGTGTACGGGCAGAACTACGGCGACCGCGTCATCGACGCGGCGATCCCGCAGTACTCGTACCCCGACATGGTCACCCAGACCATCCACGTTGGAGACTGCGAGCTGCTCGAGTACTACATGGACGTCACCGACGGCACGAACCCGAAGTGGCAGAACTGGGACAACCGCACGTGGCTGATCGGCATGAACGCCAGCCCGTCCATCCCCAACCCCTATCGCGGTAACGCGCCGGGCTCGACCGAGTGCGTACGCGGTTGGCGTGGCCTGACCCCGCTCGCCCTGAACCCACTGTGGTTCGCGACAACGCCCGACCCCCTGTGGGCACAGATGGACCCGCCGGGCGTCACCGCGACCGTCCACTGGACCCACTGGGACGACCTGCGCACGGTCTACGGGATCGGGGCGGACGGCTTCGCCCGGTCCACGTGGGACAACGTCGGTGTGCAGTACGGCCTGTCCGCACTCACCGCCGGGCACATCACGCCGGCCGAGTTCCTCGACCTGAACGCCCGCGTCGGCTCGTGGAAACCGCAGTCGCAGATGGTCCAGGAGGGCTGCCCGTTCGTACCGGCGGCTTGCGCCAACCCGGCCCAGTTCGATCCGTGGTCCGCCCGCAACATGAGGCTGTCTCCGGACGGCGGCGTGACGCCGGCACCGCGTACGACCGGCGACCGCGCCGCGATCGACGCCGCCCGGGAGGCCGGGCTCGTGTTCCGCGGCGACATCGACATCCCGGTCATCGACTGGCGGCACTACCTCGAAGACCAGCTCGACATGCACAACTCGCATCAGTCGTTCGCCTCCCGCCAGCGGATGCTGAACTTCGACCGGCACGCGGAGAACCAGGTCATCTGGTTCACCGACGCCCGTCCGGCCGTCGCCTTCGACCAAACGCCGATGGCGCTCGCGGTCATGGACCAGTGGATGGCCAACATCCGTTCCACGCCGTGGCGGGGAGTCGGCGGCAACAAGCCGGCCGGCGCGGTCGACCGGTGCTTCACCACGTTGGGCGTCGAGATCGCGGCCGGCCCGCACGTCTGGGACGGCATCCTCGACGACCGGCCGGCCGGTGCGTGTACCGCCGCGTTCCCGATCTACGGCACGTCCCGCACCGTGGCCGGTGGTCCGATCGAGGGTGGGGTGTACGCCTGCCGCCGGCAGCCCGTGGCCGCCGCGATCGACCGGGGTCTCTACGGCTCGTGGCAACCCACCGCGGCCGAGCGCCAGCGCCTCGAGCAGATCTTCCCGACGGGGGTGTGCCGGTACTGACTACATCGTGACGACGATCTTGCCCCGGGCGTGGCCCTCGCCCAGGTACCGGAACGCGTCCGCGACCTCGCTGAACTTGTAGCGCCGGTCGATGACCGGCACGACCTTGCCGGTCTCGAGGAGCTCGGCCAACGCCTCCATGTTCGCCTTGTCGAGGTTGGCGATGAAGATGGCGACCTTCCGTCCGTTCAGCGAGGCCCGCAGACGCGTTCTGAGCATGTACCCGAACGGCCCGTACAGCCGGTTCTTCTTCGGCCCGCCGGTGAAGACGAGAGGCGCCGTCGGGGTGAGCACGCGCTGGTACGTCGACCACGGCCGGCTGCCCGCGTTGTGGATGGCCAGGTCGTAGCGCCGGCCGCCGCGGGCGAAGTCTTCGCGGGTGTAGTCGACGACGTGGTCGGCGCCGATCGAGGCGACGATGTCGACATGGCGGGTGCTGCATACCGCGGTGACCTCCTCGGCCCCGAAGGCCTTCGCGATCTGCACGGCGAACGTCCCCACGCCGCCCGAAGCGCCGTTGATCAGCACCTTGTACCCGGGCCGCATCCCACCCTTGTCGCGCAGCGCCTGCAGGGCGGTGGTGGCCGCGATCGCTACCGACGCCGCGTGCTCGAAGCTCACGTTCGCCGGCTTCGGCGCGACCGCCCGATGCGCGCGGACACACACGTACTCGGCCAGCGCCCCGTCCCGCCCGCCGAAGACCTCGTCCCCCGGCCGGAAGTCGGTGACGTCCTTGCCCACCGCCTCCACGGTGCCCGCGAAGTCGACGCCGACCCGTCCGGCCTTCGGCGTCCGCCAACCCTTGCCCATGCGGGCCAGATAGGGCTTACCGGTGAAGCCGTGCCAGTCGGCCGGGTTGACGGAGGCCGCCGCGACCTTGACGAGCAACTCGTCGTCCGCGGGGACCGGTTTGGGAAGGTCCCGCATCTCGAGCACATCGGGTGAGCCGTACTTGCGGTAGACGACCGCTAACATGATGACTCCCAAGGTTTATACTTACGCCGTAAGCACACGATAAACATACGGTGTAAGTAAGTCAAGGAGTTTCAATGCCCCGCAGGACGCTGAGCAGAGAGCAGGTGCTGCGAGCCGCCATCGACCTCGCGGACTCCGAGGGCATCGAGTCGCTCAGCATGCGCAAGCTCGGCCGGGCGCTCGGCGTCGAGGCGATGTCCCTGTACAACCACGTCGACGGCAAGGACCCGATGCTGGACGGCATGGTCGATCTCGTGTGGCGCGAGATAGTCCTGCCGTCGCCGGGTGAGCACTGGCGCGCCGCCATGCACGAGACCGCTGTCTCCGCGCACGACGTCCTGCTGCGCCACCCCTGGGTGTGCGGGCTCATCATGTCGCCGGACCGCATCCATCCGGCCCGCCTGGAGTACATCGACGCGATCCTCGGGCACCTCCGCGACGCGGGCTTCCCGGCCGAGGTGATGTTTCACGCGTACCACGCGATCGACGCCCACATCATCGGCTTCACGATGTGGGAGATCGGACACTCGATATCGCCGGCCAAAGAAAAAGAGCTGGCCGAGAACCTCCTCCCCGACCTCGCCGAGAACCTTCCGCACCTGTTCGAGCACGCCCAACAGCACCGCGCCGGGGTAGGGCGGGACGGCCCGGGTGGGTTCGTGTTCGTCCTCGACCTGATCCTCGACGGCCTGGAGCGGGCCGCCGCGCGGAGCTAGGCCCAGACCTGTTGCGGCTCCGCGCGGCGTTCGGCCAGCGAAGGCGGCAGGGGGTACTCGTGGACGACCTCGTACCGGGTGTTGCGTTCCACCGGCCGGAAGCCGGCGTCCCAGATCAGGTGCAGCAGGTCGTCACGGTGCATTGTGGACGGTGTGCCGTAGCTGTCCGCGTCGTGGGTGATCTTGTACTCGACGACCGAGCCGTCGAGGTCGTCGGCGCCGAAGTTCAACGACAGTTGCGCCACGGACAGCCCGTGCATCACCCAGAAGCACTTGACGTGCGGCACGTTGTCGAACAGCAGCCGGGAGACCGCGAACGTCTTCAACGACTCGGCCGGTGCGGCCATGGTGGTCTGGGCCTGCAGCCGATTGCGGATCACCCCGTCGGCGGAGTCGTGGAAGTCGTGCTGGTACCGCAGCGGGATGAAGACCACGAAGCCACCCGTCTCGTCCTGCAGCTCGCGCAGCCGCAGCACGTGATCGACGCGGTGCCGCGGCTCCTCGACGTGGCCGTACAGCATCGTGGCCGGCGTACGCAGACCCTTGGCGTGGGCGATCCGGTGGATCCGCGACCAGTCCTCCCAGTGGGTGTCGTGGTCGACGATGTGCTGGCGCACCTCCCAGTCGAAGATCTCCGCACCGCCGCCGGTGAGGGACGCGAGGCCGGCGTCGATCAGTTCGTCGAGGATCTCGTCCGCCGGTAGTCCACTGATCTTCTCGAACCAGTGGATCTCGGTAGCGGTGAAGCACTTCAGGGAGACGCCAGGCAGTGCGTCGCGCAACGCGCGGAGCACCCGCGGGTAGTACTTCCACGGCAGCGTCGGGTGCAGGCCGTTCACGATGTGCAGCTCGGTGAGCTGCTCGTCCTCCATCTCCTTGGCCTTGGCGACGGCCTCCTCGACCCGCATCGTGTACGCGGCCTTTTCACCTGGTTTGCGCTGGAAGGAGCAGTACGCACAGCTCGCCGCGCAGACATTGGTGAGATTCAGGTGCCGGTTGACGTTGAACATCACCCGGTCGGAGTTGAGCTCGGTACGCCGATGGTGGGCCAGCCGGCCGAGCCAGGCCAGGTCGTCGCACTCGTACAGCGCTATGCCTTCCTCCCGGGTCAGCCGCTCCCCCGCGTACACCTTCTGTTCGATCTTGTTTTTGAGGCCCGCCTCCATGGACCCGAGCGTACGTCGTGGGGCGTTGTTAGCGATCTGTCACTCTCTGCAAATCGACAGCGTTGCCTGGATGAGGTAAGACAGGACGTGGGTACCACACGGCACATGCAGTCGCGTACGGGGACAGGTGACATGTCGAAGCGCAGACGGCCGGCCCGGCGGACAAAGGTCCCAGCCAGGTCGATGTCCTGGACAACCGTGTTCGGTGCCCGCCCGGTTGCCTGGTCTGCCGTGATCACGACAGCGGCGATGGCGGTCTTCGCCGGCCCGACCTACGCGACCCCGGACCCGAACCCGCCGGACAGCGGCTCCCGCCCGGTCCCATCCGGTGAGCTGCGGCTCCCCGGGATGCGACCGAGCACAGGCCCGCGGACCCCGGTCGCCACCGTGCCCGGCCCGCTGTCCCAGCAGATCTTCGCCGCCGAGTCCGAGGTCCAGCTGATCGGCGAACAGGCTCTCGCCCTCCTCGAGGAGAAGGAAGCGGCCCACCAGCGGACGGTCGTCGCCCAGGCCACGTGGCAGACCGCCGCGGACGAGGTGACCCGCCTGCGCGGGGCGGCCGATGCAGCGGTGAGCAAGGAGTACCGGGAGGCCACCGGGCTACTGCCGTACGGCACGTTCGGGTCGGATCTACGCGATCTGGGTCTCCTCCTACCCGGCACGGACGAGCCGGCGACCGGCAGCGAGGCGGCAGCGCGCGAGCTGGGCTGGGCAGAGGCCGACGAGCGAACGAAGCTGGTCGCGTACAACGCGGCGCTCGCCAGCGAGCTGGACCTGACCGGCCGGTTCAACATCCTCGACGCCACCCGCCGCACGCGCGAGGCGGCGTTGCTCGATCTCAAACGGCGCAACTCCGACCAACTCGCTCGTATCGAGGCCGAGCGCGAGGCGTTCGAGCGGAGCCTGGCCGGGAACTTCGGCAAGGAAGGGTTCGCGGTCGACGGCAAGATCGCCAACCCGAACGCGCTCAAGGCGGTCCAGTTCGCGCTCAGCCAGCTCGACAAGCCGTACGAGTGGGGCTCGGAGGGCCCGAACACATACGACTGCTCCGGTCTGATGTGGGCGTCCTACCGGCCGTACCGCCAGCTCAACCGGGTCGCCAAGGACCAGTACCGGCAGACGTCGACCGACATCGTTCCGCTCGACAAGCTGCTGCCCGGCGACCTGCTGTTCTTCTCGTCCACCGGGGGCGACTGGACGTCGATCAGCCACGTCGCCATGTACATCGGGGGCGGCAAGATGGTCCACGCGACGTCCAGCGGAGACGTCGTGAAGATCTCGGCCGTGTGGTTGTCCCGGATCTACGGCGCCACCCGGGTGCTCCCCGCGGTTCCGGCGCCGTCGCCGTCTCCGACGCCGTCGCGCACGACCCCGGGTCCCGGTCAGACGACCACCCGACCGCCGACGTCCGCGCCGCCGACGTCCGGTTCGCCCACTTCCGCCCCGCCGACCTCCGCCTCGCCCACCGGCGGATCCGACCCCGAACCAGGCGGGTCGAGCGTGCCGCCCAACGATCCCGATCCCGAGCCCAGCGACAGCTCGAGCCCGTCACCCAGCCCGTTGCCGTGATCGACCGCTGTGCCCGAATGCCCGGTGGCGTCCACGGCTGGATATGAGACGGTGAACGGCGGAGTTCGTGCGCCTGATGCGATGATCGGGTGGCGCACGATTGGGAGGCAATGATGGACGATCGCAGCGACCGCCGGGACCGACCGGTGGGTACGCCGGACGACCACTTCGTCTGGCCACCGCCGATCGACGCCGGCGATGCCGGGACGGACTCCGAACCTCAGGCGTCTTCTGACGAGGACCTGCCCGAGGCGTACCTGCCTCCGCCGCCGCCACCGGCCGGTGCGCTCTGGCCCGGCTACCTCGACGCGTTGCCGCCGGCCGAAATCTCCGAGCCGATTCGTGACGTGAAGGCACCCGAGGTAGCCGTGGCGGACGTTGCCGAAGGCTTCCCCGACGCGCCGAGCGTGATCGGCGCATCGCCGAGCGTGATCGGACGGGCCGCGGTCCGGACGGCGAGTGCCGAGCGTGACGAGGTACAGGCGTGGCGGTCGTCCGGCCGGACCTACCGCGCGGGCATCGCACCGGCCGATCCCCCGGCTGCCGCCGCTATGCCCGCCCCTCCTGCTGCCGCCGCTATGCCCGCCCCTCCTGCTGCCGCCGCTATGCCCGCCCCTCCT
>DASRII010000547.1:0-5898 GCA_035650075.1 Micromonosporaceae bacterium
ACTTCGTCGCGGGTACCAATTTCATCGACTTCATGGACCGTGGCGTACGCCAGGCGGCGATGGTCGTGGCCGTGCTCTCCGACCGTTACCTGACCTCCAACTACTGCAAGATGGAGTGGCAGGCGGCGCTGCGCTCCGCGCCGGACAACGCGGGCGGCAAGCTTCTGACGATCAGGGTCGAGGACTGCGCGCTGGATGGCCTGCTCGCGACCATCACTTACGTGGATCTCGTCGCCGTTGAAGACGAGGAGCGCGCCCGAGGGCTGGTACTGGAGCGGATTCGCCAATCTCTTGCTGGCCGCGCCAAACCGCTGCGTGGACCCGGGTTTCCGACCGGTGACGCCAGTCCGCCCGACCCACTGCCAGTGACTCGGCTCCAAACGCCGCGCCGCGTCCAGGCACGCCGGGCGCCCGCCGACCCACCGCCGTTCCCGCCGGCGACGGCGCCACGTGCTGGAAGGCGTACTGGCCTGTCGATCCTGCATCTCGACGGGCCGCGGTTCGGTAGCGGCTCGACCGGGCCTAGCGAGCCGGCGGCGCCGGCCCAGCGGCAGGAACGAATCATGAGCGGACTGACGAGGCTCACCGACGACGGCGCACCCCCGCCCGATCTCGTCGTCGTCGCGGGCGATCTCACTGAGTCGGGTAGCCCACGGGAGTTCGAGGAAGCGCGGTTGTTCCTCACCGGGCTACGCGTGTTGCTCGGTCTCGAGCAGCACCGGCTGCTCGTCGTACCGGGTTGCCGAGACGTCAACGTCGCGGCAAGCCTTGCCTATTTCGCCAACTGCGAGGCGGATCAGGTAGAGCCGCGACCACCCTACTGGCCGAAGTGGCGGCACTACGGCCTCCTGTTCGACTCGCTCTACAATGGACTCCCCGATCCCATCTTCGACAGCGAGCAGCCATGGACGCTATTCGCGTTGCCGGACCTGCAGGTGGTCGTCGCCGGTCTGAACTCGACGATCGCGCAGAGCCATCGCGCGGAGGATCGCTATGGTTCGATCGGCGAGGCGCAGGCTGCCTGGTTCGCGCAGAGCCTGCAGGAGTACCACCAGGCGGAGTGGCTACGGCTCGGGCTGATGGCGCACGCGCCCGACGGCGATTCGCTGCGCGACGGGGAGACGTTCCAGCGGTTCGTCGCGCCCGCGCTCAATCTGCTGCTCTGCGGCGTGGCACCATCGCGTCAGCCATCCGCTGTCCCGGTCACGACCTACCCCCACGGGGAGGCACAGCTGCTGGGCCTGAGTGCCACAGGACTGCGGCGATGGGTGCTCGGTCGCGACGCCACGTACGTCGTCGGCGAGGACGAACGCCACGAGTGGGACCGCACGAGCGCGACGCTCGCCGGGGCCGGCGCCATGGGTCAGGTACCAAGCCAACGCACACTTGCGCCGACGCTCGACAGCGCCAGCGGACCGTCCGATGTGGACGCGCCAACGCTCGAGCCGGCCAGCGATCCGACTCGGCAGCTGCTGGGTCGCCTCGCGGAGGTCTGCGAAGCCCGCCATGAGCGGGTACGCGTGCGCTACGTGGCCACACCTTCGCCCCACCTCTTCGTCACGTACCACGAGGATGGGATAACGCGGCAGCAGCGGGTCGCCGCGTACGTGGGCACACCCGCACCGGAGCACGTCGACGAGTTCGTCCGTCAGGTGCACGCCGGCAACCCGGACATCCCCTCAGAGTTTGTCTACGATGGACAGCGCATCGCGCGGGCGGTCTACGAAGAGGCGTACCGCCGCGGCGTCCGCGTGGTGAGCCTGGCCGAGTTCCAGGGGTTGCTCGATCTGCGCGACTACATCGCCGCGCAAACCAACCGCCTGCAGTCTGATCCGGTGTATCCCCCTGGCCTCTACGTCAACCAGCGGTTCGTTCACTTGGTCGGGCCCGACGCGACCGTTCGCGACGATCTGGTCGCCGAGCTGCTCGACACACTGGCCGAGCCGGACGGACGGTTCATTCTGCTGCTGGGTGACTTCGGGCGGGGGAAGACCTTCGCGCTGCGTGAGCTCGCCCGTCGGCTGCCCACAGTGGCTCCGGACTTGATCCCGATCTTCGTGCAGCTCAAGGCGCTCGACAAGGCGCACTCGGTCGACGGACTCGTCGCGGCCCACCTCGCCAATCACGGCGAGGGTCTCATAGACCTCAAGGCCTTCCGTTACATGCTGCGCCAGGGACGCATCGTCCTCCTCTTCGACGGCTTCGACGAGCTCGTGGCGCGGGTGAGCTACGACCGGGCGGCGGATCACCTCGAAACCCTGCTGCGCGCCGCGGAGGGTCAGGCGAAGATCGTCGTGACGAGTCGGACCCAGCACTTCAAGACGACGTCACAGGTGCTCACCGCACTCGGCGAGCGGGTGGGGATGCTGCCGCACCGCCGAGCCATCTCTGTCGAGGACTTTACAGAGGACCAGGTGTACACCTATCTGTTGCATCGCTACGGCGGCGACTCGGGGCGTGCGAGGCGGCGACTCGAGCTCCTTGGCAGCGTCCAGGATCTGCTCGGTCTGTCGCGCAACCCGCGCATGCTCGGGTTCATCGCGAACCTGTCCGATGAGCGCCTGCAGGCGGTGGCCCAAGCTGGCCACGCGATCAGCGCGGCGGACCTGTACCGGGAAATCCTGGACTCCTGGCTCGGCTTCGAAGTGGCACGCGGTCAGGGCGTGCCCGGTATGCCGCCCCATCTGGATCGCCAACAGCTCACGGAGGCCGTGACCCGGCTCGCGGTCCGGTTGTGGGAGACAAACGAAACGTACATCCGCCGGGCCGAGATCATAGATGTGGCGGCGACACTCACCGACATCGCCCGGGCGAGGCTGTCCCGCGACCAAGCCGTGCAGGCCATCGGCGCCGGCAGTCTGCTCATCCGCACTGACGCGGGCCTCTTCGGTTTCATCCACACGTCGGTCATGGAGTGGCTGGTGGCGACCGTCATCGCCGAGCAGCTCGACAATGACGAAACGCCAGCCCTGCTGTACCAACGATCGCTGTCACAGCTGCTGGTCGAATTCATCTGCGATCTGGCCGATACCGGGAAATGCACCGCCTGGGCGACCGACGTACTGGCCCGGCCGGGTGCCGGTGAGATGGCGCACTCGAACGCGCTCCGGCTCACGGCGAGGCTGCGGCTGCCGGTCCACGCGGACCTGCGCAACGCCGTGCTACGCGGGGAGGACCTGTCCGGTCGGCACTTCGAGAACGCCAATCTGACTGGAGCGGACCTCAGTTCGACCCGGATGGTGGACACGGTCCTGCGCGGGGCGACGCTGCACGGCGCAAACCTCACCGGCGCGCGGCTGGAGAAGGCGGATCTGGCCCGGGCCAACCTCGCCGAGGCGAACCTCACGGGTGCTCGGCTGCTGAAGACAGATCTGCGTGGTATCGACTTCGCCGGCAGCACATGGCGGCGAGCCGCACTGATCAATGTGGACCTGGATCCGGCGCTAGAGGACGCTCCGGAGCTGCGCGGTGCCGTACAGGCGCCCGGGCAACTCCACCCTGTGGTGCCCGGCTTCGCACCACCCGCCGTCGGTGTTTCCTTCGGCTTCGAGACTGGCCGGATTCCGTCGCCGGTCGCGTACAGTCCGGACGGCGCGACGTTGGCGATCGGCACCGATGACGGCGGTGTGCTCGTGTGCGACGCCTCGACCGGGCTGCCGGTCCGGACGTTGCAAGGCCATCGCGGGCGGGTCTACTCGGTGCTCTACGACCAGACCACACATCAGTTCATCACCGGCGCCGCCGACCTGACCGTACGCCTGTGGGACGCGGACACCGGCGAGCACCGCGCGACCGTACCCGGATTCTCGAAGTGGGTCTGGCCGATGATCGCGAGTGGTTACCGGCGTCTATCCGACTGGGCGCTGATCGCCGCCGGCGATGCCAACGGCGTGATGCGTATCGTCGACCCGCAGACGGGCGAGGTCGTGCGTGAGCTCGCCGGGCATGCCGCACCGATCTGGGCGGCCTCGTTCGACCTCACTCACGCGACGCTGGTGGTAGCGGACAACGAGGGAGTTCTGCGGGCATGGGAGCTCGACAGCGGGACCCTCCGTTACGAGGAGCTTTGTCGGGACCTCGTCTACCGCATGACCTTCCACGGCTCGGAGGGGTTCTTCGCGACCGGCGGGCATGGCGGCGCGCTGGAGCTGCGCGACGCGGCCACTGGCCGGCTGCTGCGGGAGCTGCACGGTCACGACGGACACGTCTACTCCCTGCACTTCCATCCCGACGGCAAGCTGCTGGCCAGCGGCGACACTCAGGGCTCGGTTCGGCTGTGGGATACCGCCTCCGGCAAGTCCGCGCACGCGATGCGCCGTCACACGGGCGCTGTCTACAGTGTCCGGTTCAGCCCCGACGGTTCGACACTAGCCACATCGGACAGCGACGGCGTCGTGCGGCTGTGGGACACCGACCAACGCCAGCTCCGGCACGAGCTGGTCGCTCACCGGGCGTCGGTATGGCCAGTCGTGTTCCGGCCTATTGGCAACCAGTTGGCGACGAGCAGCAACGACGGCACGACCCGGCTCTGGAACACTCAGACCGGCCAATGTGAGGCGACGCTGCGCGGGCACGGGCGGCGGGTGACCTCGTTGAGTTTCCGCGACAACGGCTCGATGTTCGCGGCCTGCGGCAACGACGGCGTGGTCCGGCTGTGGGATCCGGCAACCGCCCGGGTCGTTCGCACGCTGACCTCCACGACCGAACAGTTCGGCTCAGTCACGTTCTGCCCCGGTAGCCCGTTGCTAGCCGCGGTCGCGGGCGACGGCGGCGTGCACCTGTGGAACGCCGATACGTCCACCGACGAGCGTCAGCTCAACGTCGAAACCGACCACGTATGGGCGCAGAGCTTCAGCCCGGATGGCGACATCATCGCGACCGCCAACGACGACGATACGGTTCGGCTGTGGTTCCGGACCACGGGACGCAACATCGCGACGCTAGCCGGGCACCGCGGCCGGGTTCGCTCCGTGGCGTTCAGCCCGGACGGCTCGAGCGTGTTGACCGGATCCGAAGACGCGACGATCCGGCTTTGGGAGACTGCGACCGGCGGGTGCCGAATGAGCATCGAGCACCACAAGGACCGGGTGCAGTCGGTGGCGTTCAGCCCCGACGGAACGCGCTTCGCCAGTGCCAGCAACGACGGGACCGCCGTTGTCTGGTCCCCGGCGGGTGAGCAGCTGCACACCCTTCTCGGCCACGAAGGCCGGCTGTCCGCAGTCGCGTTCAGCCTCGACGGTGCGATCGTCGCTACCGGGGGCGACGATCTGCTCGTCCGGCTGTGGAACACCGCGACGGGTGAGGAGGTTACCGCGCTGACCGCTCACACTCGACGCGTGTGGGCGCTGGCATTCAGCCCGGATGGTGCGACGCTCGCGAGCGCCGGCGACGACGGAACGGTCCGCCTGTGGGACATCGCTCAGCCGGGTCACGCCCGGCTGCACCTCACGCTTGTCGGTACCCGTGAGGGGTGGGCGGCGCTGAGCCCCGACGGGCGGTACAAGGTCAGCGGCGATGTGTCCAACCAGTTCTGGCACGTCATCGGCACGTCCCGCTTCGAGCAGGGGGAGCTCGATCCTTACCTGCCCTTCGTGCGCCAGTTGCCCGAGGAAGCGTCGTTCGACCGTACCCAGTGAACAAGGCCGCTAGTGGGTCTGCTGCCCGCTGCTCGGAGGCGCTTGCGTGATCGTCGAGACGAAGTGAGCCAGCTTGTCCTCGGACAGGTGCTGAGCCAGGTCGGCCTCGCTGATCATTCCGACCAGCATGTGCTCGTCGATCACCGGTACGCGGCGGATCTTGTTGCCCTCCATCAGGCCGAGCACCTCGTCCTCGTCGGCTCCGGCGTTGACCCAGACGGGCGGACCGCCGGCAAGTTCGCCGGCCGTCATCGCGGCCGGG
>DASRII010000548.1:0-3347 GCA_035650075.1 Micromonosporaceae bacterium
TGGGCCAGCCAGCGCCGTTCGCGCAGCTCGTTGCGAAGGCGTTCCCGGAAGATCAGGACGTCACGGCTGCGCGGGTAAGCGGCGAACAGCTCGTCGAGCTGTTCGAGTTGCCGGACCACCAAGTACGAGCCGAGGGTGCGGGTCGTCTCCAGGACGTCGTACGCCACCCTGCAAGCCTCATCCGGCCGGCCCTCTGCGATCAAGATAGAGGTCAGCATGAGTTGGGCGAAGGCTCGGCTACGGGCTCGCTCGCGCGGCCGGAGTTCGACTACGTGTTCGGCTTGCCGGCGTGCCGCTACGAGTTGGCCGAGCTGACGGAAGCAGCGGGCAGCCTCCGCGGCGAGCGAAGCTTCGTCGAAGGTCGACACCCATGGCGACGGCGCTTCAAGCATCGGTCGGGCCAATGCCCGCTCGGCCTGGCGGAGTTGCTCGGTGCATTGTTGATCGTCGCGAAGCGCAGCATGCCCCCGGGCCTGCATGGCGAGGAGACGTGCCTCCACAGCTGGGTTGGGCCCGCCCGCACTGAGCTGGGCGTTGCCCTGCTGCGCGTACGCAATCGCCTGCTCGGGCTGTCGCTGGTAGTCGGTCAGGTGGCTGAGGCTGCCGAAGATGTGCGCTTCGACCTGATGGTCGCCACCGGCATGCGCGAGAGCCAGTGCGCGTTGGAAGTGCTGCGCGGCCAGCGGATCGCGGCCAGCATCATGTGCCATCCAGCCAGCCATCTCGGTCAGCGCGGCGGCTGCCGCGAAGACACCGCTCTGATCGGCATCACTGGCGCTGCCAAACAGCCGGGGTGCGACGGTGCGCTGCAGGTATCCCGCCACCGCCGCGTAGAGGTAGCCACCACCAATCTGACTGTCTGCTGTGCGGAGCGATTGCATGGCGGCCAGGTCGTCGATGTCGACCGCGACCAGCTCCGGCGGCAGGCGTGGCGGCACGGGGACATAGGACGGCGCTGAGTTGGGTGAGTTCGCCCGCTGCGCCGCAACTCGCCGTGAACCTGGCTTGCGCTCGGGCAGCCGGAACCACAATAGGTGCTCAGGAATATCGAGCAACTGGGCCCAAGCCACTAGCCGTTCCAGGTCGTGGATTGGCGGACCGTTTTCGATCCGGCTGAGCTGCGATTGGGTGATCCCGAGCCACCGCGCCACGAGATCTTGGGCGAGCGGCCGAAAGCCCTGATCGGGATGGCAGCGATATGCGCGTAGTAGGCGGCCAAAGTGACGCTCACTCAGAGCCGTACGGATTTCGGCGTGGTCCCAGAATCTCTGCCCAAACGATGGTGGCCGGCTGAACCGGTCGCGATCTTTGCGGCGGCAAGCCGCGCAGCGGCCGGTCCGGTTGTCGCTGGCCAGACGCGTACCACACGAGCAGAAGTGCGGCCTGCTCGCCGGAATCATCGTCGTCACCTGCGCATTGCTTGTCGGTCCCGTGCGGTACCCGAATCGTAGTGGCCTGGCCAGGATTACGGCGCCTTTCAATGTAGATCTTGCATAGGTCGTATGCGCGCTCCGCCATGACCATCCGGTCTCGCGTTGGCGAGTCTGGACCCCGGCGACGCCGAGATCAGGTGTCCCGCTCCCAAATGACCACGGGGGACAAGCTCCGGCGAGGAGGCGGCATGCGGGTGTCGTTCGCCTTCGCCGCTCCTCGCCGGACCCTGCTCATGGAGGTGCCGGTGCCCGCGTACAGCGCCCTTGACCTCTGGAACGCCGCCGCTCGCCACGTCAGCGAAGGCCATCGCCTGCAGTCCGAACACCAAGCCGAAGAGACCGGTTGCTGCCGCTCCTGTGGGCGCGTCGTCCCGTGTGACGAAGCAACGCGCGGCCACCTACTCCTCGATCACTTCGGGGCGTTCCTTGATCAACCTGTCCTTGACCGTTTGTCGCCCGGGAGTCAGAGCGATGCCAGCCATGGTGTGGGTCTCAGACCAAGCGCAGCTTGAGAGTTACTTCCTGCGCGGGCTGCTGTGGTGCGAGCCCTGCGGCGAGCTGCTCGTGCCGGCGACGACCACGGATAGCCGCCGGTTCTACGGCTGTCCAAACAGGCGCTGCCCACGGCCCCTCATCGATGCCGCGTCCGTCGAAACAGCGGCTTGGCAGCGGTACATCGCCCTCGATGAGGAGGCGGCCCGGCGCGTTCGGCGGGACCAGCGACACGAGGCCCTTGTGGAACTACTTGCGCGCGTCACTATTGGCTCCACGATTGTTGATCTCGGTTTCGACTGGCGGGAATGATGCCTGGACTGAAGAGATCACCTGTGCAGGTCGGCGAGGTTGTACAGGTCGCCGACAAGGACTACTGCTACGGCACAGGCATCTTGATCCTCCGCGTCACCGAGGTCGGGCCGATCCAGCAGCAACGCGACGGTTCATGGATCAGCCTGTACGGCTTGGAGCTACGACCGGACGGGTCACAGAAGAGCTCCCAGCCACGGCACGCCCTCGTTCGCGTCAGCGGCTTGAGGACGCGGCCGTGACGACATACCTCGCTCTCGTCGCTCGTGAGCAGCTTGATCTCGCCCAGGAGGAGCTATATGAACACCTGATCGCCGACACGAGTGGCAGCTGCCCTCGATGCCACGAACGCGAACCTTGCCGGCGGCGGCAAGAACTGACCGAGATCATCCTTGGCTTCGGCAGACTGCCGCAACGGCGGCCCGGCCGGACAAAGCACGGGCTCCGGAATGTCCGAACGAAACGCTAGGACCGTGCGGCGGCTACCTGGTTACCTCGCTGAGGAGGTAGAGCAGCGCCACGAGGGTTGTGCCCGCCACGATGTGTCGCTTGTCGATAAGGGATCGAACATCGTCCAGCGGTATCCACTCGATCCTGTCGCTTTCGAACGCATCTCTGGGTGGGCCGACGTGGGTGGCCGAGTCGGCCCGGAAGATGTGGTGTTCGGAGGTCATCAGGCCAGGCGAGGGCTGGCTGTAGACCAGCGGTCGGATCGGGCGCCCCGGTCGCCAGCCGGTCTCTTCTTCGGCTTCGCGGATGGCGGCGTCCGCAGGTTCTTCGCCCAGCCTGATGCTGCCATGGGGAATCTCCCAGGCATAGGTGTCGGTGATGAACCTGTGCCGCCACATGAGCAGCACCCGCCGTTCGTTGACCATGACTATGCCGGCGCCCGGGGCAGCGGTACGGATGATGCGGTGGTCGAGATGGCGGCCGTCAGGCAACTCGACGTCGGCTGCGGCGACGTGGACCCATTGGTCTCGGTAGAGGTCACGCTCGCCGTGGACGGTCCAGCGCATCAGATTCCTTTCAGGTGCAGGTGCTCGTCGGCTCGTTCGAGGAAGGCCGCGACGATGGGCTCAGCAGCGTGGTGGCGCAGGGTCCTGGTGACGT
>DASRII010000549.1:0-3329 GCA_035650075.1 Micromonosporaceae bacterium
TTCGGGGTCCCAGCCCTCGGGCTTCGGCCGGTGGGTCACGATGACGGCGTGGTCGACCCCGCCCGGAGGCGTGCCGTCCCAGCCGTCCGTCATGTCGAAGACGTGGCGGCCGGCGATCGTCGCCCCGATCTGATCCCAGTACGACCGGGTGTAGTCGTAGGACGTCTGCGACACCTTCAACACGCCGCTCTCGTCCAACGGGACGTCACCGCTGGTCAACCAGTCGAACAGCGGCCCGGGCTGGTCGTTCTCGTCCGCGATGAAGCCGTCTACCGACACCGAGGCGTACATGACCACCTTGCCCACGGCGCTCTCCTCTCCTTTGGGATACCCCCAAATTAGCGGGTCGTGAGCTGTCGCTCTTGTAAGAAATCAATCGACCGGCAGCGGCCAGCCGTCCAGCACGTGGCCGGGATGTTCGCGCAGGAACCGCCGCCGGACTTCGACGTACCGGGTTGGCGTGAGCCCGGTGAACGCCCGGAACTCGTGGCCGAAGTGGGCCTGGTCGAAGTAGCCTGCGCCACCGGCGACGTCGCCCCAGTCGATCGGTCCGGCGGGGTTGATCGCCAACACGGTGGCGGCGAAGCGTTGGGTGCGAGCCAGCCGCTTGGGCGTGACGCCGATGAGCTCCTTGAACCGCTGTGCCAGATGAGTGCTGCTGACACCGGCTGCCTGGCTCAGGTCGCCGATCGCCACCGCCCCGCTGGTCGCCGCGATGACGCTGCCCGTATGGCGGACCAGCCCCAGGCCGGCGGTCTCGCACAGCCGTCGCATTAGCTCCTCCTCGAGCAGCGTCAGCATCTCGTGCGGTCCGTCCGCCGTGGCCAGCCGGTCTCGAAGCTCAGCAATGGCGGGCCGGCCCCAAACCTGCTCTAACGTCACCGGCCGGTCACACAGCTCGGCCGCGGGCATCGCCAGGAACGGCGCCAGCCCCCACGGCTTGACGTGCACGCCGACGGACCGGGTCCGGAGTGGGTAGCCGAACTCCCACGCACGGGTGGGCATGGTGACCACGCAGCCGTCGGCGTACTCGGCCGTCTCGATGTCGGTGCCGGCGCGGATGCGGAACGGCGCCCCGAGGTTGACGATGAGCAGCGCCGCCGGCGCCGGCGGCAGCGTCAGCCGGGCGTACGGCGGCGCACCCTCCAGGTAGTAGAGGTCGTCGATCAGCCCGTCCAGCGGCGGTCGCGGCACTCTGGACACGTACTCCACGCCCACAGCATCGCCGACGCCCCGCCGGCATCGCGCGCCGGGATGGTCCAGCCGCGCGGCCGCCAGCATCGAGCCGGCGCCGATCCCGGACGAGCGCCCGGCCGCGGCCATTTGCGTGGGATACGCATGCTGCGTGAGAGATGGAGGATTCTCGGCCCTCCAGTGTCGCCCTGCATGGGGGAGGCGCTAAACCACCCTCTGCTGCGTTACCGTGCCCTGCTACGCGGCCCGCCAACACCCTGAACTCGGCATTACAGGACGTTGTGCGATCGTCTGGTGGTGCCGGTCTTGTTGGCGTACCGCTGGCTGTCTCCTTGGCCTTGGCGATCGGAGTCGTCATCGGCATGCGGATGCTGTCGGCCGCGGGTGGCCACGACCGAACGGACACCGTCAGCGGCAATCCCTTGCCCATCGATCGCGATCGTGCGGCCTTCAGCCTTACTGTGCCCACGACCCAGGCCTGGCCATCCACTCAGCCAGCGCAATCTCGTGGTCGCCCCATTTGGTGTCACGTACGACCAGCACATCGTCCAGATCCCACTCACCACCGCCCCCAAACCCGAAGAGTCCTTCGCAGTTGAATGTCACCAACCGGTGCGTCTGTCCCCAACGGACGGGTTGTGGGACGATCGCGCGATGGTACGTCGACTCTTCGGCCTGCTCGTCCCGCTCCTTGGGTCGGCCGCCGCGGTTTACCTCAGCACCAGGTTCTTCGACCAGGACCGGTTCGACCGTGTGGTCTCGCTGCAGGTTGCGCCCGGCGACCTGCAGGCGACAGGGCAGACGATCGCGATCGTGACGGTCATCTTTGGGCTGGTGAATCTCTTGGTGAAGCCGATCGTACGGTTCTTTACCTTTCCGATTCGCATCCTGAGCTTCGGGCTGTTCTCGCTGATCATCAACGGCGGCATGCTGTTGCTGACCGGCTTCGCGGCGGAGCGCATCAGCGCTCCTTTCCACGTCAAGCTCTCGCCGTGGGTGATCGCGGCCGCCGCGTTCATCGGCATCGCCGCGAGTGTCTTCAATTGGATCGGCGACAAGATCACCTCGCGGATCGGTACCAGGAGGAAGGTCGTGGAGCGAGTGGTGGAGAAGCCGGCCCCGCAGATGCCGCTGCACCAGCCCCGAGCGGCGGCGCGCCAGGACCCCACGACCGGGATGGATCCCTGGTCGGGCCCATCCAACCGGCATACGCCGCCTCCTCCTCCGCGGCATAGCCCGCCGTCCGCTCCACCGCAATACGGTCCCCCGCCGCAGTACGGTCCGCCTCCACAGCCAGGGCAGACCCGTGGTCCCGGCCAAGGCAGCACCTACGGCCAAGGCAGCACCTACGGCGAGGACGAGACGTACGGACAGGGGAGCACATACGGCCCCGGCCAGTAGCGGTCACTCACGACGGTCAGCCGGTGGTCAGGATAGTGCAGCAGGCGAAGTCGCCGATGATCTAGACCAGATCTAGACCTTGCCGGCCGCGCCCGAGAAGTTCGTGCCACCGGCGGCCAGAGCTCGGCCAGCGCGCACGCGGGAAAGGTGCGACGCGCCTGCTCGCCGGGGCGGTCGCGTCGGAAACGGTCGAGTGCGTGTCCTGCCCTTGCTAGTAGCGCAACCCAGGCGTCGTTGTCCTCGCGCACACCAGTGAATGGTGTCGAACCTGGCTCGGTCTTGCTGTCGATCGTGTCCAGAAAGGATGGTTCCACGGCATCGGCCACTCCTGGTACCCCGTTTGGTGGCTGTCGAGCCCATCCAGGCGACCGCGGTCTCAGACAGGGTCCCGCGTCGGACAGAGGATCTCACTCTCATGCGTGTTTGGCGATATAGCTCGCAGCGTCTCAGATGGGTGCCTAATTCGGACCGGTGGTGACCGTTCTCGGGTGGGAACGCCAGCCCACCGCCCATCTCCGACGACGCCCTGTGTACCGGACGCGAACCGCACGATACCGGCGGCCGCGGCGCTGCGGCGCTCAAAACCCGTGTCACAGAAGCGATCAACGAACACCTGCGGCCACTGCGGCAGCGTCGCCAAACCTTCACGGCCGACTCCGGCCAGCTGCGGCGGGTCATCGTCGAAGGCAACGCCCACGCCAACGAGATCGCCGAAGCCACCCTTCAAACGGGTC
>DASRII010000550.1:0-10990 GCA_035650075.1 Micromonosporaceae bacterium
AGGACCAGCAGGAGGGCTCGGCCACGCCAGAAGTTCATACTTTTCTCCCAAAGATCATCAAACGAGACGCCAGTGACCGGGTGAATTCGCTCACGAGATCCCTCGTACCGCTACCCTCGAGGCGTCTAAGAATCGAGCGGCGGGGAATCGTCTGACCAACTACCGTCGTTACACCACCAGACGTGTCGCTGACCCGGAGGGAAGATCAGATCATGGGCGAGCGCATGCTGCGCGGGAGCCGCCTGGGGGCTGTCAGCTACGAATCGGACCGTAACACCGAGCTGGCACCTCGACAGACCCGCGAGTACCTGTGCGCCAAGGGGCATCGCTTCGAGGTGCCCTTCGCCGTGGACGCCGAGGTCCCGATGACCTGGGAATGCAAGTCCGACGGCACGGTTGCGCGGCTGGTCGACGGTAGCGAGCCCGAGCAGAAGAAGGTCAAGCCGCCCCGGACGCACTGGGACATGCTGCTGGAGCGGCGCTCGATCTCCGAGCTCGAGGACATCCTGGCCGAACGCCTGGAAGAGGTTCGGGCGCGCCGGGGCCGCTGATCCGCCGCAGGAGAGCAACAGAGGCCGCCTCCACCACGGAGGCGGCCTCTTGCTGCCGTCGATCTAGTCGACGACCTCGCCGTCGATGACCGGGCCGGACACCGAGGGGCCGTTGCCGGGGCTGTCGCGCTGTACCCGGACTCGGCGCGGCCCGAACAGGTCGCCCGCGGCGGCGGAGGACAGCCGGCGCTCGGCTGAACGTTGCATACCCGCTCGGGCGGCGGCCCGCAGCGGCGGGACGAGCAGCAGCAGGCCGGCCACGTCGGTGACGAACCCCGGCACGACGAGCAGGACGGATGCCGTCAGGCCGACCAGGCCGTCGGTGGCCTCGTGGCCGGGCGGCCCGCTCTCGGCGGCGGTACGGAAGCGGCGCCAGCCGCGCACGCCTTCCCGGCGCATCAGCCACACCCCGAGGGTGGTGGTGGCCAGCACGAGCAGCAGGGTCCAGGCGACCCCGATCAGCTTGGCGACCACGACGAACCCCGCGATCTCCGCGATCGCGAGGGCGAGCAGCCATAGCAGCATTACCCGTAACCGCACGCCTTCCAGGGTAGGCCGGGTTCAGCGGTACGGCCTACCGCGGCGCCGCAGCACCGTGGCCAGCACGAGCGCGCCGAACGCCAGAGTGGCCAGAGCCACCTCCGGAACGGCGCCGAGCCTGGTCGCCAGCGTGCGACCGGTACTCGGCGTCAGCGCGCGGACGACCACCTCCTGCGTGTCGAAATCCGTCGCGTCGTGCACGACGCCGTCAGCGGTGACGAAACCGGACACGCCGACGGTGGAGGCCATCAGGCTGTCCCGGCCGTGTTCGACGGCCCGCAGCCGTACCATCGCCAGTTGCTGCTCGGCCTCTGGTACGTCGAAGGTCGCGTTGTTGGTCTGCACGGCCAGCAGCCGCGCTCCGTGCGTCACGGTGTCCCGGACGATGTCGTCGTAGCCGACCTCGAAGCAGATCACGTCCCCGACCACCGTGGGACCCATGGGCAGCACCCCGGGCTCGGTACCGCCGATGAAGTCCGCCCGCAACAGGCTCGCCTCGGCGGTGACGAGTCGGGCCACCCGGTCGAAGAACCACCGGTACGGCATGTACTCCCCGAACGGGACCGGATGCCGCTTGAGGTACGTCGGCCCCGGCCCGGTGCCGGGATTCCACACCACTCCGCCGTTCTGGACGGTGTCCGGGGCCGGCCCGACGAGCACCGCCCCGACGAGGATGGGCGCATCGATGGCGCGGGTCGCCTCGTCGATGCGGGCCCGGGCGTCGGGGTTGCGCAGCGGGTCGATGTCGCTCGAGTTCTCCGGCCAGATGACGAGGTCGGGGCGCGGAGCCTGGCCGGCCGCGACCCGTCCGGCGAGCGCGATCGTGGCGTCGACGTGGTTGTCCAGTACCTGCCGGCGCTGGGCGTTGAAGTCCAGGCCGAGCCGCGGGACGCTGCCTTGCACGATCGCGACGGTCACGGTCGGGCCGGCCGGCCGCGCCAGCGGTACGGCGAACCCGGCCAGCACCACCAGCGCGGCCCCGCCGACACAAACAGTGACCCGCCGCAGCTCGCGCGGAGCCAGCAGGGCCACCGCGAGCAGGCCACCGGCGAGCGCGACGGCGAACGTCACCGCCGGGGCACCGCCGAGGGCGGCCAGCCGCAACAGTGGCGAATCGCCCTGGCTGAAGGCCAGCCTGCCCCACGGGAAGCCGCCGAACGGGGTACGCGCCCGCAGCGCCTCCTGCCCGACCCACAGCGCCGCGGTCAGCGGCGGCCACGCCCAGCGGTACCGGTCGACGAGCGGACTGACCCACGCCGCGGCACCGCCCAGCAACGCCACATAGCACGCCTGCAGCATCGCGAGCAGCAGCCAGGGCGCCATACCGACATGCAGGCCCGTCCAGCGCAGCAGCGGCACGAAGAACACCAGACCGGACAGCAGACCCAGCCCCAGCCCCGCGGCGAACCGCCGGCGGTGTACCGCGACCGCGAGCAGAGCCACCGCGACCGGCGCGAGCCACCAGGCGTCGTACGGCGGGAACGCCAGCAACGCGGCGACCCCGGAGGCGACGGAGGCGACGACCGACTGCCACGCCGGCAACGGTCGGAGCGCCGGCGACACCGTCTCTTCGGGGGCGGCCGTGGCCTCCTCGGTCTGTGTCACGCCACAAGGGTCACACAGATCGGGGCGCGGCCCACAAGTGGACCGCGCCCCGCGCTCCCATGGCCCCAGTCGACCCGATCCGGCAACTGCGACCCATCACGACCTTCGGACCGACCCGTGGCGAACTGGCTGCCCGCACCGTGCCGTTTTCTACCAGCCGCGAGGACCCCCTGCCAGCACCGAACACGAGCGGCCGGTTCGCGCCGCCCCGCCGACCCCCGCCCGCTGGACCTGGCCGTCGCGACCACATGATCCGCCGCTCGGCCAGCGGGCGAAGGGACGAAGCGAACAGCAGCCGCCTCTCCCAAACTAGGACTCGAAAACGGTACGCGGCGGACGGGGGTCCGTGTCAACCGAAACGGCCGAACTGGTCGTCGTGGAGCGGCGTGTCGCACCTGGCGTGTCCCGTACCTCACCTCACGGCGAGATCGTGTGCTCGCTCGGTAGCCGACGTAGCAAGGAAAGCGCCGCATCCGGGTACTCGGCGGCGAGCAGACCAGCCGGCGCCAGCACGTAATCGACATCGACGGCAATCTCTGCCATTCGGGGCAGCGCCCAGCCTCCGGCGTGGTCGGTCAGTGCCCCGGCGATCACCTGCCGGGCCGCGGCCGCACCGGCGTGCCGCAGCACCCCGCCGGATCCGATGACCAACCGCACGTCGCGCAGGTCCCGAGCCTTGGTTTCTTGGGTTGGATCTGCGCCGACCGAAGGTCCAGGCGCCCGGGTCAGCGCGCCCGTGCGCGGGCGGTCGCCCCGCGCGTGCCGGCGTAGCGCCACCGTCGCCGCCACGGACGCCAGGCGCAGGTCCACCGCCGGGTCGGGGCCGAGCAGGCCCGGGTCCGCGGCGCGGGCGGTCGCCGCCGGGGCCAGGTCGTCGAGGTCCGGCAGGCGTTCGACCGCCGCGGCCCGGACCACGCCCGGCGCGGTCCACCGCACGCCGAGATCACCTTCGACGGTACGGCTGCGCCACAGCGTTCCGGCCACGTCCTGGTTCTCGTCTGGAGTCAGTGCCGAGTACACGTCGGTCGTGGCCCCGCCCACGTCGACCACGAGCAGGTCCCCCGCGCTGTGGTCGGCGAGCAGTTCCACGGCGGTCAGTACGACATCCGGGGTCGCACCCCGGACCAGTGACGCGAACCGTGGTCCGCGGGACAGCCGCTTGCCGCCGATGACGTGCCGCAGGAAGACCTCGCGGATCGCGGTACGCGCCGGCGTCGGGTTCGACACGCCGATGGCAGGCAGCACGTTCTCGGACGGGATCGCCGGTACGCCCCGGCGTGTCAACTCCCCCATCACCTCGTCGCGGGCTTCGACGTTGCCCGCGACGACGACCGGTACCCGCAGCCGCGC
This sequence comes from Micromonosporaceae bacterium, assembly GCA_035650075.1. Taxonomy (GTDB): domain Bacteria; phylum Actinomycetota; class Actinomycetes; order Mycobacteriales; family Micromonosporaceae; genus DASSUC01. The sequence goes on from DASRII010000550.1 coordinate 4,047, forward strand.
CACGCCCAGCCGGTGCGCGTTGTGCCGCAGCACCCGCGCCTCCCCGCCGTCGGTACCGCCGACGAGCAGCACCACGTCCGGCCGCGCCGAACGCAGCTCGTCGACCCCCGCCCGGTCGAGCGGCCCGGCCGCGACGTGCACCACCCGCGCGCCGGCCGACAGGCCGACCCGGTAACCGGTTTCGGCGGTGACCAGCCGCTCGTAGCCGACGACCGCCAGCCGCAGCCCGCCCCCGGCCGACGAGCAGACATAGGTGGCGGCCGGCCGGATCACCCCGGTCGCCTCCACCGCGGCGTCGAGCCCGTGCAGCACATCGGTGTCCACAGTGGTCGGATGCTGCGCGGTCGCGACCAGTTCGCCGCCCTCGACGTCCACGACGGACACCTTGGTGTACGTGGACCCGACGTCCGCGCACACCACGACCGCCCCCTCCCCGTCGATCAAGGACTTGTGCACATGGTTCGATCTCCATTTCATGTGCACAAGTCCTTGATCGACGGGGAAGGGGGCGGGGTCATGGGACTACGACAGTGCCCGTGGCGGTGACCGCGACGATCGGGGGGTCGAGCACCTCGGCCCGCGACTCGCCGAGGTCGGGTCGGCCGCGGCAGACGACGACACAGCTGAACTCGAGTGTCCGGCTGCGCCGGCCGACGCGGGACACCTGCGCGGTCACCTCGAGCACGTCGCCGGCCCGGATCGGGGCGCTGAACGCCACCTCGGAGTAGCCGGCGAACAGTCCCTCGTCGCCGTCGGTACGGATGCACACCTCGGTGGCCACGTCCCCGAACAGGCCGAGCGCGTACGCGCCGTCGACCAGGTTGCCGGCGTAGTGGGCGTGGGAGTACGGCACATACCGCCGATGCGTCACGACAACACCCAGGCGGTTCACTGTGTCACCAACGCGTGGACGAGGTAGCTGGCGACCTCGCGAGGCGTGGTGCCGCGCCCGAAGATGCGATCCACACCCAGCTCGCCGGCCATCGCCTCGTCGAAGCGCGGCCCACCGACGACGAGCAGCGGCCGGCGTTCGGCCGGGAACGCCTCGCGGAACGCCGCGGACATCTCGCGGGTGTTGTGCAGGTGCGCGTCCCGCTGGGTCACCACCTGGCTGACCAGAACCGCGTCGGCCTTCTCGGACCGCGCCCGAGCGACGAGGTCCGGTACCGACACCTGCGCGCCGAGGTTGGCGACCCGGAACTCCCGGTAGTACTCCAGACCCTTCTCCCCGGCGACGCCCTTGACGTTGAGGATCGCGTCGATGCCGACGGTGTGCGCGTCGGTACCGATGCACGCCCCGACGACGGCGAGCTTGCGCCGCAGCCGTTGCCGTACCAGCGTGTTGATCTCCTTCGCACCCCGCAGCGGATAGTCCCGCTCGACGACCTGTACCTTGTCCAGCTCCACGAGGTGCCGCACGCTGCCGTAGACGACGAAGAACGTGTGCCCGGTACCCATCTGCTTGGCGTGGACCAGCATCGCCGGATCGAGCCCCATCTTGGCGGCCAGCTGCAGCGCCGCGCCCTCGGCCCGCTTGTCGTGCGGGATCGGCAGCGTGAACGACATCTGCACCATCCCGTCGCCGGTCGTGTCGCCGTACGGCCGGATCACCGTCATGACACAGCCTCCAGGAGATCGGTCGCCGGGTTGTAGTAGCCCTTCTCGTGCGGCACCACGCCGTCGAGACCCCGGCCGCGGTCGGCGGGCCGCTTCATGATGCCGAAGGTGCCGTCGGCTATCGCGTTCAACAACCCATCCTCCACAATGGACTCGAGCAGCGAAACCGCCTCGGCGAGAACCGAAGACGCCCGGCGCTGGATGAAACCGCCGGGCGCCGGTACGAAGTCCTCGTGCAGCCCGCCGCAGGCGTTGAGCACGTACCGGACGTTCTGCAGCGCGATGTCGCGGTCGGACAGCCACGGCGTGACGACCGCCTCGGTCATCATGCCGACGAGCAGGATCCCTTGCCCGGTCAGCGTGCCGACGAGGTTGAAGAACCCGTCGAGCAGGTTGCCGCGGAACACGTCGCCGGTCATGTGCTTGGTCGGCGGCATCCACTTCAGCGGCGCCTCGGGGAACAGCTCCCGGGCCAGTAGCGCGTGTGCCAGCTCCAACCGGAACGACTCGGGCAGGTCCGGGTTGATTTCGAAGGCGTGGCCGAGTCCGAGCTGCCAGTTCTCCAGTCCCGCCTCGTGGGCGAAGTACTCGTTGAGCAACTGCGACACCGTCACGGTGTGCGCGGCCTCGACGGCGTCGGCGGTGGTCAGGTAGTTGTCTTCGCCGGTGTTGATGATGATGCCGGCCCGGGCGTGGATCTGCCGCGAGAACCGCTGGTCCACGAACGTCCTGACCGGGTTGATGTCGCGGAACAAGATGCCGTACATCGAGTCGTTGAGCATCATGTCCAGCCGCTGCAGCCCGGCCAGTACCGCGATTTCCGGCATGCACAGGCCCGAGGCGTAGTTGGTCAGCCGCACGTACCGGCCCAGCTCGCGGGACACGTCGTCGAGCGCGGCGCGCATGAGCCGGAAGTTTTCTCCGGTGGCGTACGTGCCGGCGTACCCTTCCCGCGTCGCGCCCTCGGGCACGTAGTCCAAAAGGGACTGTCCGGTGGACCGGATGACCGCGATCACGTCGGCTCCCGCGCGGGCCGCGGCCTGCGCCTGCGGGATGTCCTCGTAGATGTCGCCGGTCGCCACGATCAGGTAGATCCACGGCCGCTGCTTCGGATCGCCGAGCCGGCGGATCAGCCGTTGCCGCTCGGCCCGCCGCCGGTCGATGAGCTTGACGCCCGCGGCCACGGCACGCCGGGCGGAACGCCGGGCCGGCGCCTCGGCCGAGGGCAAGGAAAAGCGCACCGAGCCCGCGGCCGCCTTCTGCGCGAGCAACGTGAGGTCGTCCAAGCCTTCCCGGGCCAGCGCGTCCCACACCGGCAGCGCGACCCCGTGGCCGAGGCCGACGTCGGCGGCCACCGCCTCGACGAGCCGGTTGACCCACGGGATGCCGTCCGGGTCGGCGCCCTGGATGCCGGCCAGCCGCAGCACGGCCCGTTCGACCGCGACGGTGGTATGGCTGCGGGCGAGGTCGACGACCGGCTTGCCGGCGCGCCGGGCCAGTTGCCGGGCACGCCGCACGACCCGCGGATCGAGGTGGAGTTTCGTCATGGGGACCCTTCGAAGATGCTCTGTCCACGCAGGACGGTCAGCCGGCAGGTCGGCAGGGGGGTGTCGGCCCGCAGTACCGGCAGGCCACCGTCGGCCAGCCCGGCCGGCGTGTCCCATACGGCGAACGTGGCCGCCGCCCCCGGTACCAGGACACCTTGGTCGTCGCGGCGGACGGCCCGCCAGCCGCCGCGGGTGTGCGCGGCGAACGCGGCTCGCTCGCTCATCCGGTACGCCGGATTGTGGTGCCACATCGCGGCGCGGACAGTGCCCCACGGGTCCAGCGGGGTGACCGGGGAGTCGGAGCCGAACGCCAGCGCCACCCCGACGCCGTGCATGGCGCCCATCGGGTTGGTCTCCATGGCCCGGGCCGGCCCGAGGGCCTGGGCATACATCCCCCCGGAACCGCCCCACAGCCGGTCGAAGGCCGGCTGCATGCTGGCCACGATGCCGTACTCGACGAACGCCGCGATCAGCGCCTTGTCCATGATCTCGGCGTGCTCCACCCGGTGCCGCGCGGTCCGCAGCCGGTCGATCCCGACCCGCTGAGCCGCCGCCGCGAAACCGGCGACCACAGTGGACAGAGCCGCGTCTCCGATCGCGTGGAACCCGCCCTGCACCCCGTGCCGGGTGCAGTCCACGAGGTGCTCGGCGACCTGCTCGACCGACAGATAGCCAAAGCCGAACCCAGCATCCAGATAGGACTGTCGCATGTGGGCGGTGCGGGAGCCCAGCGCCCCGTCGGCGTAGAGGTCGCCGCCTGCCCCGACCGCACCGAGGTCCCGGGCCTTCTGCGCGGCCATCAGCTCGCCCCAGTAGCCGTACACCTCGGGCAGGCCGTCGCCGCCGAGCGCGAGCAGCCCGGTGAAGTCGGCCTCGTCGGAGGTACCCGGCCCGCCGCATTCGTGCACAGCCGCGATGCCCAGCGCGGCGGCCGCGCGCAACGCGGCCGTCTGCGCGATGCGCCGCTGGCTGATCGGCACGGACCCGAGCGCCACCTCCCGCACCCGGTGGTGCGCGTCGCGGCGCACCCAGCCGGACGCGTCGAAGCCGGGTGCCTCGGCGGCCACCGGCAGCAACGCGGTCGAGCAGACCGCCGAGTGGATCGACGCCTGCGACAGGTACACCATCCGCCCGCCACCGGCGCGGTCCAGCTCGCCCGCTGTCGGCGGTCGCCGGTGCGGCCAGCCGGACTCGTCCCAGCCATGCCCGATGACGACCGCCTCCGCCGGCAGCGCAGCGGCGAACGCCGTCACCGCGTCGAGCACCTCGGCCGCCGACCGGGTCGCGGTCAGGTCCAGCCCAGCCAGAGCCAATCCGGTGTCGGTGGAGTGCACGTGCGCGTCGACGAACGCCGGCGTCACCAGCGCGCCGGCGAGGTCCACGACGCGGTCGGCCCGGGGCGCATCCGCGTCGGTGCCGAGCCACGCCACGCGGTCGTCGCTGACGAGCAGGGCGGTCGCCCGAGGGTCGGCCGGGCTGTACACGCGCCCGCCGGTGTAGACGGTCTCCATGCTGCTCAGTGTCCCGCTAACCGCGCCTCGAAGAGGCGCCGTACGGCGGGCTCCTTGCGCAGCAGATCGAGGGCGTAGCCGGCGTGCCCCGGCAGGTACCCGTTGCCGATCAGCATCGTGACGTCGGCGGCCAGCCCTTCGGCGCCGAGCGCGGCGGCGGCGAACGACGTCGCCATCGAAAAGAAGACCACCGTGCCGCCATCGGCGGTCGCCAGGATCGCGCCGTGCTCGCACCCCGGCACGTCCACACACACCACCGTGACGTCCGCCGGGCCGCCCAACGCCTCGGTGACGGCCGCGGACAGCGCGACCGGGTCGCGGGCATCCGCGATCGCGACCACGTCGGCCACACCGGCCTCCGTGAGGCGGTCGCGCTCCGCGGTGGAGGGAACGATTCCGACGGTACGGCTCGCGCCCGCCTCCCGCGCCGCGACGAGCGACAGCGAGCCGCTCTTACCCGCTCCACCGATGACCGCCACGGTGCTCGAACCGCGGGCCTTGACGACCCGGGCGGTCAACGCCGGCGCACCGCACACGTCCAGCACCGCGAGGGCGAGTTCGGGGTCGAGGTCGTCCGGGAGTACCGCGGCGATCGAGCGCGCGAACAGGATCGCGTACCCGGCACACGGCACCTGTTCGCTCCGCCCGTCCCAGCGGACCAGACCGTCGGTGATCGCCAGCGGCGTCAGCGTGAGCGACACGAGCGTGGCGACCCGATCGCCGGCCACCAGTCCGAGAGGCGACTCGGGGCCGACCGCGTCCACCGTACCGATCAGCATCCCGCCCGAGCCGGTGACCGGATTCTGCATCTTTCCGCGGTTGGCGATGATTTCGAGCACTTCGGCCCTGATGGCCGTACCGTCGCCTGAATGTTTCTCGGACAGCTGGCGGAAGCTCGCGGCATCCAGGTTGAGCCGTTCAACCTTTATGCGTACCTCGTCCGGTTCGATCTCCGCCCGGTTGTCTAGCTGGTCAGCGGCCTGCGGCAGCACACCGGGAGGCGCGAGCACGCGGTGCAAACCCACCGGAGACGACCCCATGCCTGTTCACCGTCCGATCTAGCAGCAGATTCTCCGTCAGGATAGTCTGAATACAAGATTTCTTCCGTTCAGGGTCTCGGGCGGAAGGCATAGCCCGGACAAGTCAGGAGGCTTGCGTGACCCACGCAGAGCAGCCATACGAGTACCGGCGGCGGGAGCTCGTCGAGCCGGACTGGACCCGGTTCCCCGGGTGGCGCGACGCCACCCGCGAACAGTGGGAGTCCGCTCAGTGGCAGCGCGTCAACTGCGTGAAGAACGTCAAGCAGCTCCGGGCGGTGCTCGGCGACCTCGTCGATGAGCGGTTCTTCGCCGACCTCACGGCCGACCAGGAACGGCTGGCCACGATGTCGATGCTCGTGCCGCCACAGATGATCAACACGATGGTGCCGGACACCGAACCCACGACGGACACCTTCTACGCCGACCCGATCCGGCGGTACATGATCCCGGTCGCCTCCGACCGCCGCGCCGACTGGCCGTCCCACCCGTACGCCACCCGCGACTCGCTGCACGAGCACGACATGTGGGTAGCCGAGGGGCTGACCCACCGGTACCCCACCAAGGTGCTCGCCGAGCTGCTGTCCACCTGTCCGCAGTACTGCGGCCACTGCACCCGCATGGACCTCGTCGGCAACTCCACCCCGGCCATCGAGAAGCTCAAGCTGACCCTCAAACCGGTCGACCGCTTCGAGGCGCACATCGACTATCTGCGCGGCCACCCCGAGGTACGGGATGTCGTCGTCTCCGGTGGCGACGTGGCCAACGTGCCGTGGAAGAACCTCGAGGCGTACCTGATGCGCCTGCTCGGCATCGAGACGATCCGCGACATCCGGCTGGCCACCAAGGCGCTCATGGGCCTGCCCCAGCACTGGCTGCAGCCCGAGGTCGTCGAGGGCCTCGAGCGGGTCGCCCGCACCGCCCGCCGCCGCGGTGTGAACCTGGCCATCCACACGCACGTCAACCACGTCCAGTCGCTGACCCCGCTGGTGGCGCGCGCGACCGCGACGGCGCTCGAGGTGGGCGTCCGGGACGTACGCAACCAGGGCGTGCTGATGCGCGGCGTCAACGCCACCACCACCGATCTGCTCGACCTGTGCTTCGCGTTGCAGGGCGAGGCCGGCATCCTGCCGTACTACTTCTACATGTGCGACATGATCCCCAACGCCGAACACTGGCGGGTCGCGGTCGGGCAGGCGCAGCGGCTGCAGCACGACATCATGGGCTACCTG
>DASRII010000551.1:0-4339 GCA_035650075.1 Micromonosporaceae bacterium
TCTCGCGCGCAGCGCACGAGTGCTGCCGACCGGGGATGTGACCGCAAGCTCCATGCCTCCGGTGATCCGGGAGGGACCACTCATGACGAGGAAGTCGAACGGCCCGACGACGACGCAGTCCCGGAAGGGAATGCACCTAGCGCTCATCCCATTCCTGCTGGCCGCTTCCGCGGTGGCCTCCGGTGCGGGGGCTGCTCCACCAGAAGCGACGGGTTCGTCAAGGACGCTTGTGTCGACAGAACTCGGGTCGAGCTCATTCACGACACTTCCGCTGTATGCGGTCCGGGTCTATACCGGGCAGAGTGCGAGTGGATATAGGTATAGGTTGACGCTCGCGCAGGCGGTGAAGCTCGACGCGGCCCGTCGCTACAGCCAAAACGCGGCGTACGTGCGTCTTGAGTGTTGGCTCAACAACTCGCCAAACTACTTCTGCCAGATGTACCCGGTCACCTTGGGAACCATCGTCGGCACTTCCTACCGAAAGCCCCCGGCAACTTACCCCCAGTCCGCACCAATTCTAGGCGGAACCGAAAGATTCGGACCATGGTCAGGGCGATACTGCGGCGTCTACCCACAGGCGAAGCTAGGCATCGGCAAGAAACCCGACGGCACCTTCGAAAACAAAATCCTCATCCACTTCGCTTCACAGGGCGGCGAAGCGATCTACACCGGCACCTCGTACAGCTATCGCGTTCGCCTATGCTGAGCATCGGCCAGGGCGAGGCTGCGGCCAGAGGAGGTCGGCCTTGGCGGGTGTTCGCAGTGTACGACTTGCGCGCCGGGCGGGCTCGAGCGACGTTATGCAACGAGAACTCACGGCGTGCCGCGAGTAATCAAGGAGCCCGATCCGGCAAGGTTTCGAGGTGCGAACCACCTGTTTACAAGACACGTGCTCCCCATATGCAGGAGGAGTCTCAAGCGTGCAGGAGTGTCATCGGCTAGGTCTCCAGGGTCCTCTGGCATCACCAGTTGACCGTGGTTCATGCCCAAGGCCATGCCCACACCGACACGCTGGTGCCTGGCCAGGGAGCGAGTATCAACACAGCGCCAAAGAATCCAAGCAGCAAGCCTGTGACCTGCATGGGTGTCAGACCGTGAGCGGCCCTGGCGACGATTTCGCAGCGGGGCTTGCCAGGTTGCCCCGCGCCCGCAAACAGTGGCGGCGTCGCTGGGGATCCGGCGGCCGGCTCGGCGTGTGGGAGTGCGGACCGAAGTCGGCCGGGCTGCGGTTGGAAGGCTTCCAGCGTGGCGACGAGCGCGCTTTGCGTTCGCGGTGGAGGGGTGCCACGGATTGACGGCGCGCCCGGGTCCTGTTGACGTTGTGCTGTGGAGCAGTATGCGCCGTTGTCGGCCGGGACGTCGAATTGGCGCGCCACATCCGGTACGTGGGGATGGCCGGTGAGCGCGCCGGCAGCGGGGGTCTGCAGGGTCCCCCACACCGCCCGCCAGGCCGCGACTCATAGCCGTGGCCGGCCCCGTCCGGTGAGCTTGGTGCGGCCGGTGTAGGTGCCCGACTGCTTCTCCCGGGGGGCCAGGCCGGCATGCTTGACCATCGCCCGGGCGGTGGTGAACTGGTGCGGGTCGCCGGTCTCGGCCAGCATCGCCGCGGCACCGACCGCGCTGATGCCGTGGATCGAGGTCACCAACTCGGTGAGCTCGAGCTCGTCGAGGACGGCGACCATCCTGCGTTCGATCTCGACCCGCCGCTGTTGGTCGACCTGCCAGTCCTCCAGCACCAGCGCGACCCGCTCCAAGGCACCGGGCCGGTGCGCGATCACCCCGGCGGGATCGGCCAGCGCAGCGAACAGGTTGCGGGCGATCCGCAGGCACGGCTTGTGTCCGCCGCGGCGGGTGATCTCGCGGCGCACCGCGCGTTCGAACCGATCAAAGCCCAGCCGGTGGGTGCGGTCCAGGTCCCCGCTGTCACGGTCGAGGACCACACTCATCGCGGCCGCCCAAGTCCGGGACCGCAACGGCTGCCCGGCGGTCTCCAGGGCCGCCGGCCACACACACTCCAGCAGATCCCGGATCTGCTGGACCTGCCCGACGTTTGCCCCGATCAGCTCCTCCCGGCGCGCGCCCAGGTGCAGCCGCCACCTAGGAGGAAGATGTCGTGGCCGTCGGTGCACGCAGCGGCCACCGTGTAGGTGAGCTCTCTAGCCACCGCGGCGACGGTGGCGACGTTGCATGCTTCCGGGTCTGCGCTCGTCGGTCCGCCACTCGCCCCGACGCCCGTCGCCTCGGTCCACCACGTCAGGCCGCGGGCCCGCAACGCATCGAAAAGACCATGCGCGCGAAACGCGCCAGTGCACGCTCCTGGCCAGGGCCGAACGCACCGGCACTCGTGGTGCCCCGATCACCGATAACGCCACCATGCGCGTCCTCCTCGGCCGGATGCGGTCAACAACGTACGCCGGCCGTGGGCAGGTCTCTGCTCGCCAACGTGTGCCAGGCTGATCGCCATGACCGTCGACCCGGAAGCCCTCCGGCGCGCCCGTCCGCCGTGGCGCACGATGCCCGAACCGCCGGACGATGAAGCGCAAACCCTAGAGTGGAAAGAACTTTCAGACCAGTTCTATTGGTACGACCGCGCGGCCAACCGAAACCGAAACGCCTTCTTGCTCCTCAAAGTCCCGACAATCTTACTCGGCGGAGCGGTGACCGTCCTCGCTGCGTCGAGTGCTTCCGCCATTCTCACCGCCAGTCTTGCCGCGGCGATCGTGGCGGCCGAAGGGATTCAGCAGCTGTTTAAGCTGCAACCCGTCTGGCTAGTACTCCAGCCGTAGTTCGTGATCTGGTGGCGCGGCGGTCCCGGATGTGGGGCGGCCACCGTTCGATGATCTCGGGTTGTGTCGACTCAAGAAGATCTTGCGGTGGCCGCGTGCCACAGCGTAGACCCTGACCGATGGCAGCGCGGCTTCGATGAGCTGATGGGCCGGATCGGATGCCGGTTCATGCGGGTCGAGCCGCGCAGGCGGGTCCGGTCGTTCGTGCTCGGGTTGCTGGCCGGGCTCCCGCGGACCAACTGCTGGACGATCGCCGAGCATGCTGGCGAGGCCAGCCCGGACGGGATGCAGCACCTGCTGGCCCGTGCAGTGTGGGACGTCGACGCGGTGCGTGACGACCTGCGCGACTACGTGCTCGATCACTTGGCTGATCCGGGCGCGGTGTTGGTGGTCGACGAGACCGGGGACGTGAAGAAGGGCACGCACACGGTCGGGGTGCAGCGCCAGTACACCGGCACCGCTGGGCGGATCGAGAACGCCCAGGTCGGGGTCTACCTCGTCTACGCAGCCGAGTGCGGGCACGCGTTCATCGACCGGGCCCTGTATCTGCCGAGATCGTGGACCGCAGACCCGGATCGGTGCCTGTCGGTAGGCGTCCCGGACGATGTCAGCTTCGCCACTAAACCTGCGCTGGCGCGGCAGATGATCGCCCGCGCCCTGGATGCCGGCGCCTCGGCGGCATGGGTGGCCGGTGACGAGGTCTATGGCAACGATCCGCGGCTGCGCGCTGATCTGCACCAGCGCCGGATCGGCTACGTCCTCGCGGTCGCGTGCGACCATCACGTCACCACCGCAGTGGGTAAGCACAAGGCCGTCGACCTGGCGGCCGGTCTCCCCGCGCGGGTGTGGGCACGGCACAGCGCGGGCGTCGGCGCGAAGGGCCACCGGCTCTACGACTGGGCGCTCGTCGACATCACGGAGACCGAACCGGAAACGTCCGGCTGTCACCGGCTGCTGGTTCGTCGCTCGATCCGCACCGGTGAGCTGGCCTTCTACCGCTGTTACACGCCCACACCGGTGCCGCTGGCCGGCCTGGTCGCCGTGGCCGGGCGCCGCTGGACGATCGAAGAATCCTTCCAAGCCGGCAAGGGACTGGCCGGTCTCGACCAGCACCAGGTCCGCCGCTGGACCTCATGGCACCGCTGGACCATCCTCGCCATGCTCGCCCACGCGTTCCTCGCGGTGACGGCTGCCACCGCACGAGCCGAAACCCCTTCCCTACAAGGGCTCATCACACTAACCGCGAACGAGATCCGCCACCTGTTCACCAGGCTTGTCCACCGACCACTCCACACCGCCAGGCACACGCTGGACTGGTCACGATGGCGACGCCGACACCAGGCCCGAGCCCGCGAATGCCACTACCGCCGGCAAACGACTCAACTCGAATGATCACGAACTACGGCTGGAGTACTAGCTGGCTGTAGGTCGAGTCAAGCGGTCGGCTGGGTGTGAGGGATCGGCCCGCGTCCGCAGCGGGGTTGGGGCTTTGGGTGTTGGCCGGGCGGGGTGTTCGGGTCTGGTCGGTGTGCCGAGTGCCCTTGCTGACGTAT
>DASRII010000552.1:0-29151 GCA_035650075.1 Micromonosporaceae bacterium
CACCGGGGTGTTCGAGCTGGACGCGCAACCGGAGCTGCTGCTCCCGTTCGAACTGTCCGGAGTGGACTCACTGTGGAGTCTCGAGATGCCCCGGGCAGCCAACCCGTTCGACTACCGGACGATCGCCGACGTGCTGGTCACGTTCGAGTACACGGCGCTCGCCAATCCCGAGTACCGGCAGAAGGTGATCGCTCAGCTCGACCGGACCGCTTTCGCCGACCGGTTGTTCAGCCTCCGCGACCAGTTCCCGGACCAGTGGTACGAGCTGCACAACCCGCAGTCGCCCACGGCGCCCGCGACGATCGAGTTCGACCTGTCGGCCGACTTCTTCCCGAGCAACCTCGACAGCATCACCACGTCGCAGTTGGCGATGTACGTCCTGTTCGCCGACGGCGCGACCGGTGTGCCGATCCAGGTGGCGCTGGCGTTCCAGCCCACCGGTGACGACCGGTCGGTCGGCGGCACGGCCACGTCGACCTCCGGCGGCATCGTCAGTACCCGGCTGGGCAACGGCGCACCGTGGACGCCGATGCTCGACCAGGCACCGTTCGGCCGGTGGCGGGTCACGTTTCCCGAACCGGCCCGGATCAGGGAACTGCTGGACGAGGCGATCGACGACATCGCCTTCGTCGTCAGCTACTCCGGCCGAACGCCGGAGTGGCCCGACTGAGGCTCGGTACGGTGGCCGCCGCCTCCCGGCGCGTGGCCACCCCGAGCTTGCCGAGGATGGCGGAGACGTGGTGGTCGACGGTGCGTACGGACACGACGAGCCGTCGGGCGATCTCGGCGTTGGTCAGGCCACCCGCCAGGAGATCGAGCACGTCGACCTGGCGGGCGGTCAGACCCGCCGGGTTGGCCCGGGTCGTAGTCACCACCCCGCGCGGGATGCGTCGCACACCGAGTCGCCGCAGCCGTAAGCGGACGACGGCAGCCGCCGGGCCGGCGCCGAGTTCGTCGAGGATGTGCAGGGCGCGCAGGGTGGGTTCGACCTCACCGGACTCCGCGAGTTCCAGCGCCTCCTCGTACGGATCGCCGGCCAGCTCCCAGGCGCGAGCCGCGGCGCGCCAGTCGCCGCGCAGGCCGGCGGCCCAGGGCAGCGGGCAGCCGTCGAACGGCTCGCCGCCGAGGCCGGCGCGGGCCAGATAGCGCAGCAGCTCACCGCGGATGGCGGCGGTGCCGGCCAGCTCGGTACGACGGAGCAGCGCGTCGCGGACCGCGGCGGCGCGTTCGGGTCGGCCGGTGAGCCAGGCCCACTCGACGTAGGCGATGCCGGCGTAGGCCAGGCCCAGCAGCATCCGCTGGTCGGTCGCGCGCTGCCACGCCGTCTCCAGCAACGCCTCCACGTCCGGTGCGCCGCGGCGCAGGCGTACCCGGGCCAGGGCCGGGACACTGTAGACGGTCAGCATGCCGGGATCGGCGACCGCGTCGACGAGGTCACGCAACCGCTTCTCGGCCGCGTCCCACTCGCCCCGCCGCAGGTGCAGCAGGGCGAGGTGTACCTCGAGGTTGTAGGCGTGCGACCAGAAGCCGTGCTCGCGGGTGAAGCCGAGCCCCGCGTCCAGATGCACGGCCAGCTCGGGCCAGCGACCTTCGCGGTAGAGCAGCTCGCCGAGGTTGGTGTAGGCGCGCGCGGCCGACTCGTGGTCACCGGTATGCAGGGCCGTGGCGAGACTGTCGCCGAGCAGGCGTAGACCGTCCTCGTCGCCGAGGTCGGCCTTGGCTACGCCGAGGTAGTTCAGGCACAACGCGACCAGGTCGGTCCGATCCGCGGCGCCGGCCATCGTGCGGGCCTGCTCGAGTACCGGTACCGCGTCTCCGCTGCGGCCGGTGAGCGCGAGGATCGCGCCCTGGTTGGTCGCCGCCGCCGCCAGCGCCGGCGCGGACCCGATCGGCGCCAGTACCCGGGCGGCCCGGTCGATCGCGGCCTCCGCGTCGCCGGTGTCGCCGGCCAGGAAGAGGTAGCGGGACAGCCGGAGCAGCGTCTCGCCCAGCGCGACCGGCTCGCCGACCCGCTCCCGGAGGGCCACCGCCTCGCGCCCGGCCGCGACGGCGTCACCGAAGCGGTGAGCGATGTGCAGCTCCCAGGCGTAGTCGTCGACAAGCGCGGCCCGCTCGTCGGCGGCGAGCGCGTCGGCGTACCGCAATGCCGTCTCGAAGTGCGCGAGCGCCTGCCGGTGCGATCCGGCGCGGGCCGCCTGCCGCCCCGCGAGCGGCGCGTAGACGGCGACCGTGGCTGCGTCGTCGGCGCCCACCGCGTGGTGGACCAGCCGGGCCAGCTCGACCCGGGCGCCGCCGTGCAACGCCACCACGACGGCGTGGTTGAGGTGCCGGCGGCGGATGGCGGGCAGCGCGTACTCCACGGCCCGGCGAGCCAGCTCGTGCCGGAACGCGACTCCGTCCAGCCGCGCCTCGACGATCCCGTGCTCCTCGGCCTCGGCCAGCGCGTCGAGCCCTGGACCGAACAGGGCGGTGGCCAGATCGAACCCGGCGTGCGACGGCACCACGGACAGCTGCTCGCAGGCGGCGCGCGCATCCGGCCCGAGCCGCCGCATCCGGGCCCAGACCGTGTCGACCACGGTGGCCGGTACCCGGTCCACCGGTGCGGCGAGCGCCTCGGTCACGTAGAACGGATTGCCTCCGGTCAGCAGGTGCAGGTCCTCGGGATTCCGATCCGACCCGGAGGCGAGCGCACGTACGGCCGCCACCGACAGCGCGGGCAACGGCAGCCGATGCACGCGGGTACCGGCGACCGCACCCAGCAGTTGCTGGAAGGGGGAGTGCCGGGGCCCGGCGGCATCGCGGAAGGTGAGCACCAGCAGCGCCCGCAGCTCCTCCAGCCGCCGGACGAGATAGCGCAGTACGTCCAGCGTGGCGTCGTCGGCCCAATGGATGTCCTCCACCACCAGCACGGTCGGTCGAGGACCCCGCAACTGGTCCATGGCGGCGCGGAGGACGTCGTCGGTACCGCCGTCGTCCGCCAGCGTCCGCTCCAGCACCCCGCCGTGGCCGGCGACGGCATCGCGCAGCGGCCCGAACGGACGTGGCACGAGCAGATCGTCACAGGCACCGGTCAACGTGCGCATCCCGAGTGGTACGAGATCGAGGAAGGCGCGGATCAGGCTCGTCTTCCCGATACCGGCCTCTCCGGTCACCAGAGCCACCGAACCGCGCCCGGCGGCCGCTTCGTGAGCCGCCGCGACAAGGGCAGCGAGCTGTGCGTCCCGGTCCAGCAACGTGGCCGACCGGCGGTTCCCAGGCATTGCGCTATCCCCCTGGATTGGTGAGTACACCGACCTGGCGCAGCAGGGTCATGTCGTCCCGAACACACCAGTGCTCGGTCAGCAGGCCACCGGTCACCCGGCAGATGTGCATCGTGGCCACCGCGAACGGCCGCCCGGTCGCCGCGAACCCGAGCCGGCCGCTGGTGTGCAGGCCGCGTACCGTGGCGCGGACGGCGACCCGATCGCCCGAGCCGAACACGTCGTGCACCTCGTACCGGACGCCGGCCGTACAGGCGTTCTCTCCCCGCAGCGCACCGTGGTCGACGAGGTCCACCGACACCAGATCGTCGAGGCTGTCTGGATGTCCGGCGTTGACGGCATCGATGGCCGCCAGCACGACTCGTTGCTCCGGTGTCACGGGACCAGCGAAACAGATCCGTACTCCCAGCCGGTATTCGTGGCGGTACGGAGAAACGGAGTCGGGGGTACGGAGAAGCCGCGGTACCCTCATCGAAGGCTACGCATGGTAGGCGGCGAGGTGGCGGGCAACAGACCAGCGGAATCGTTCGTCGCGAGGGAGAACGAGCTGGCCCGCGCATGGCACGCGGTTCGGGTGGGGACCGGCGCGGTGGTCATGGGCGAGGCCGGTGTCGGCAAGACGTCACTCGCCAGACGCGTCACCGAACGGGTTGCCGCCGAGGGCGATCCGGTGGTGTGGACCGTCGCGACGCAGACCAGCCGGGCGGTACCGTTCGGCCCGTTCGCCGCGCTGCTGCCCGACGACACCGCCTCGGCGCATCCGACCTTGATGCCGCACGCGATCGCCCGGGCACTTCGCGAGCGGGGCGGCGGCCGCAGGGCCGTCCTCGTCGTCGACGACGCCCATTGGCTCGACGAGCACTCCGCCACCGCGCTGCTCGGCGTCGTGACCCAGCAGGCTGCGACGGTACTGGCCGCGGTGCGTACCGATCTGGCCGCTCCCGACGCCGTGACCGCCCTGTGGAAGGACGAGCTGCTGGACCGCGTGGACGTGGGCGCTCTCGACCTCGACGCGACCCGGGCGCTGCTCGTCGACCGCCTCGGCGGCGAGGTCACCAACCTGACCGTCGCGACGCTGTGGGAACACACCGCCGGCAACCCGCTGTACCTCACCGAGCTGATCCGGTTCGGCCAGGCGGAGGGGCGTTTCGGCCGGGACGGCTCGGTGATCTGGTGGCAGGGCGAACTCGGCGTACCACCGCGCCTCGCCGAACTGCTCGACCGGCGCTTCGTCGGGCTGTCCGCCGCCGCCCGGGACGTGGTGGGCGCCCTCGCCCTCGGTGAGCCGCTACCGCTGGACGCGCTCGTCGCGATCGCGCCCGACACCGCCGTCGAGGAGCTCGAGGAGCGGGGCTTCGTGCGTACCTACGACCGGCACGGCGCCGCGCCGCATCTGCGCCTCGCCCACCCGCTGCTCACCGCCGTGGCCACCCGGATGCTCACGCCCACCCGCAAGCGGCGGTTGGTGATGGCGCTGGACGCCGCCGTCGGCGACCGCGTGGACCCGATCCGTCGCGCGTCCTGGCAGCTCGACGCCGCCGATCCACCCGATGTCGAGGTGCTGCTGGCCGGCGCCGGCGCGGTACAGCTGACCGACCCGGCCCTTGCCGGCCGGTTCGCCGAACGGGCGTTGCCGCACGATCCCGGGCCGGGGGCCGCGCTGGCGCTGTCGGACTCGCACGCCGAGCTCGGCCGTCCCCGCCCTGCCCGGGAAGCGTTGCGGCTGGCCGCGACCCGGATCCGTACCGACGACGAGCAGCTCGCCGTCGGCCTCGTCGACGCGAGCCTGTCCACCTGGTCGGAGCGCGATCCGCACCGCGCGCTCGCCGACCTCCTCGCGCTTCGCGAACGGCTTCCCGCGCGGCTCTTCGCCGATGTCGACTCCACGCGCGCACTCGTCACGATGTTCTGCGCCCGCCCGGCCGAGGCCCTGACCCTGGCCGAGCGGGTGCTCCACGCCGACGCATCGCCCAGAGCCTTGGCGCGCGCGGCCGTTCCCCGGATCTGCGCGCTGGTGCTCGCCGACTGCGCGGACGCCGCCATCGCCGTCGGCGATCAGCTGCTGTCCTCGGCCCACGGCAGGTCGGCAACGCCGTACACGATCGGTCTCGTCAGCGCCGTGACGGCCTGGGCGGGGGTCATGCGGTGGACCGCCGACCCGGCACCGGCCGGCATCCCGGCCGGCCGGTGGCCGGTGCCCCATGCCAACCGCGGCGACCTGGCGGAGGAACCGGTCACCTGGCCACTCCTGGACGGACTGCGCCTGCACATCCAGGGAAGGTTCGCTGAGGCGGCGCCTCGGCTGCAGGAGGCGCTGGCCGCGCAGCGCCTCGGCGAAGGGGTCTTCCGGTCGGAGGTCACCACCGGGCTCGCGGTCGTCCTGGCCGAGACCGGCCAACACCAGGCGGCCACCCGGCTCCTGGACGAGAACCCGGCCGACCCCGTCGCCGTGATACCGCAGGGGAGGACCTGGGCGCGGGCCGCGGTCGAGGCGGCCGTCGGCAACCACGCCACGGCCGCCCAGCTCGCCCTGACCGCCGCGGCGGAGGCGGCCGCGGTGGGCGCCGTGATCAGTGCGTTGTGGTACCTCGCCGACGCCGGTCGCTACGGCGACGCGGCCGGTGCCGAGCGGGTGCTGCACAGCCTCGGCGACACGTTCGAGTCACCGCTGTCCCGAGCCCGGGCCGCGGGCATCGCAGCGCGGGCCGACGGTACGCCACCGGCCCTGCTCGCCGCGGCCGAACAACACACCGCGATCGGCGTCTGGGGCGAGGCGCTGGAGCTGGCCGAGCGAGCCGCCGCCGCACCGGGCGCCGGCCACCCCGCCCACCGTGCCAAGGCCGCCCTGCTCGCCACCGAGCTGCGGGGTCGGCTGAACCTGTCCACACCCGGTACCCGCCCGGTCGCGGCGCTCACCGTCCGGGAGCTCGAGATCGCCCGGATGGCGGTGCGGAACATGACCAACCGCGAGATCGCGGAGGCGCTGGTGGTCTCCGAACGCACCGTGGAGAGCCACCTCGCCTCCGCGTACCGCAAGCTGGGCATCCGATCCCGCGGTGCCCTCAGGCGTCTGTTCGACGGCCTTGCGAGCGAGTGATCTCAGCGAAGGTCGAACGCGTAGAGCTTGTTGTTGGAAGCGCCGATGTGGTAACCGGAGCCCCAGTACACCGATCCGTCGACGATGGCGGCGCCGGCCACGACGGAACCGCCACTGGGGAACCGCCAGAGGATCTCGCCGGTAGCGGCGTCGAGCGCGTACATGTTGTCTCCGGTACCGGCGGCCGAACCGGCGTACACGACACCGTTGGCGGCCGAGACGTAGCCCATGTCGATCGCGCCCTGAGGGTCGGGCGTGCGCCACAGGATCCGGCCGGTCGCCGCGTCCAGGGCGGCCCATACGCCACCGGTCACGGTGACGGTCTCACCGGTCGGGGTCTCGATGGCGAACGGCACGTGGTCGGAGTTCGCCACCGCGACGTACACCCGGTGTCCATCGGTCGCCGATCCCCACTGGATGCCACCGAAGTCACCACCCGGACCGACCTGCGTCTTCCAGACGACCTCACCGGTACTGGGGTCGAGGGCCCAGTAGATCCCGCTCTTCTGGCCGATGCCGAGCAGATCCTTCCGGCGCCCGTTGACGATGGTGGTGAAGAGATTGGGTCCCGAGCCGAAGTCGTAGTCGGTACCGGGTAACGGATCCGGTGCCGAGTTCGAGTCCGCGGGCAGGGTCCGCAGGTCCCACCGCACGGCGCCGGTACGCACATCGAGCGCGATCACGGAGTCGACGTAGTCATCCGGCGCGGGCGGGGTGCACCCCGTGTCGACGGGGGTCTCACACACCCCTTCGGGAACCGTGTAGTTGTTTCCGGTAGCGATGTAGACCAGACCCCGGCGGTTGTCCACGACGGGAGTGCTACCCCAGATGGCATTGCCGGTGTAGCCGAGTGGTGCGGTGTAGGTCTGCCACAGGATCTGGCCGGTGTCGGCGCGCAGGGCCACGATGCTACCGCGGAACGTGTGTGGCGGTGGAAGGATCTCCTCCGACGACGACACTCCAATGTAGACGACGCCGTTGTCGATGACCGGCGCACCCGTGATCTTCGACCGCGGGTTGGCGTCGACCTGGGTCTTCCACCGCATGGCGCCGGTGTTCCGGTCCACCCCGATGACCAGCGAACCGGCGGGAGATTCGATGGTGAATCCGCTTCCGAAGACCAGTAGGTCGCCGGCTATCGCGGGAGTGGTACGCGACCCGGTGCCCGGCGTACCCGTGTAGTCGCTGATTCTCTTGGACCACAGCGCCGCACCGTCGCTGGACCTGATCGCCCACAGCGTGCCGCCGGCATCGGGCACGTAGACAACTCCGTGCACGACGGCCGGTGTCGCGTTGATGTCGCCGCCGGCGGTGAAGACCCATCGAGGATTCAGCTGCGCGACGTTGCCCGCACCGATCGCCTCTTCCCGCGCGGCGTATCTGGTGTTGTGCGCGTTCTGGCCGGCTGCCGACCAGTCGTTGGCGACGGGCACCCTGGGTTGCGGTCGGTCGTCGAGGGTGATGGTCGTACCGCTCGCGGTAAGCGTTCCGGCCACGATCAGGCTCACGATGGTAAGCACTCGCATGCCGCACTCCCTCTCTTCCGGCTACCCGGCACACACCAGCCCCAGGATGGGGCCGATCGGCGCGACCGTCATCTCACAGGTTGCTCGATTTCGGCTTCCGCGATCAGGGAGCCACGTCGCATCTGCGAAGAAGACACCGCTGTGCCGGCCGGGTGACGATGAGGGCCGACGCTTCGGGGAGATTCGATGCGGATTCTGTTTACCACGGTGGGACTGTCCGGCCATTTCTTCCCCTCGGTGCCGCTCGCGTGGGCCTTGCGGGCACGCGGGCACGACGTGCTGATCGGCTGCGCGGATGGTTTCTCCGAGGCGGCTGTCCACTCTGGACTACCAGTCGCGCCGTGTGGTCCGGCGGATCGCTTCGCCGACCTCGCCGCCAGGGATGGCGCGGCCATGGGTACCGACGAACGACGCCGTGTCCACGGCCGCGTCTTCGGGCGTCTCGCGGTACAGATCCTGCCTGGAATGCAGCGCCTGGTGTCGACCTGGCGTCCCGACCTGATCGTGAGCGAGCGGGCCGAAGCGGCGGGGCCGCTGACCGCCGCCGCCCACGGGGTCCCACTGGTCGAGATGCACTGGGGTGTCGCACCGCTGTACGAGTACCGGCAGGCAACAGCGGCCGAACTCCATACCGATCGCCTGCCAGACCCGGACCTGGTGTTGAACCCGTGGCCGCCCAGCCTCCGCAAGCCACACGCGTTGGGCCACCACAGCATCCGGACCGTGGCATACAGCGGCCCTGCTCGGGTGGCCGCCTGGATGCTCCGGCCACGGAGCCGACCGACCATCTGCGTCAGCCTCGGTACCGTGCTGCCGGACCTGAGCGACGATCTCGTCGGCAGCACGCTCGGCCGGATCGTCGGTGGTCTGGCGGCGCTGGACGTCGACGTGATCGTCGCGGTGGACGACGACGTGGCCGCCGGCCTGCCCGAGCTGCCCGCGGGCGTCGTGCACGTGGGGTGGCTGCCGCTGCCGCAGGTCTTCGCGGTCTGTGATCTGGTGGTCCATCACGGGGGACAGGGCACCACCCTGGCCGCACTGTCGGCCGGTCGCGCTCAGTTGGTCCTGCCCCAGTTCGACGACCAGTTCGACAACGCGACCGCGGTAGCCGAAGCCGGCGCGGGGCTCACGCTCACCGCGGACGAACTCCGCGAATCCGAGGTGACGCGGCGGTGCACCGAGCTGCTCGGCCGACAGCGGTACCGGCATGCCGCCGCCGAGATAGCCGCCGAGATAGCCGAGCAACCGTCTCCGGCCGACGTCGCCGGTGCGCTGGAAGAGCTCGGCTGATGCGGGAACCCGGGCCGGACATGACGGAACGCGCCTCTTTCGCTCGCCTCGAGCACGACCGCGAGGGGCTGATCGTTACCGTTGCCGGCCTGCGGTCCGGTGCGGCCGCCACGGCCGGCGCGCTGGCCGCTGTGGGTGCGGCCGGCGTCCCCGTCGACATGCTCACCATGGTGCCGTCCGGTACCGGGGTGACCGAGCTGCGCTTCGTCGTCGCGCGCACCGACCGGCCCGCGGTCCTGACTGCCCTGGCTGGCGCACGCGGCCAACTCGGCGCGACCCCGGTGCGGTGCGACGAGGACGTCGCCAGGCTGACCCTGCACGGCGCCGGGTTGCGCGCTGACGCGACGGTCGTACCGACGTTTCAAGAGGCCTTGTTGCGCGCCGGAGTACGGACTCTCACCATGTCCAACTCGGACCAACGCATCACCGCGATGTGTCCGTTGGCGTCGTTGCCACGAGCCGTCGGCGCTCTGCGCGAGGCGTTCGAGTGCCCGGTCGACCCACCGGTACCGGCGCTGACCTCGACCAAGTTTCGCTAACACCGTTTCGAAAGGATGCCACTGTGCGAGTCCTGTTCCTTACGCCGCCTGCCCTTACCTCCCATCTGTTCGTGATGACCCCGCTGGCCTGGGCGTTGCGCAACGCAGGACACGACGTCCGGGTGGCCGCCCAGCCCGAGTTGGCGGACAGCATCGACAAGACCGGCCTGACCGGTGTCCTGCTCGGCGAAGAGATGTGGGAGACGCTGGGAAAGGTCGCCGCGGCCGAGCCGGAGACCAAGCCGCCGGCCCCGGAGCGGCCGGTGCAGACCGACTACGCGCGGGACGATCCGTACGGCGAACTCGACTACCTGACCTGGAACCTGCTCCAGCATCTGTGCCCGGACAACTTCCTCGACGAGCTGGTCGACTTCGCCCGTAGCTGGAAGCCGGATCTGGTCATCTGGGACGCCCTCGCCTACGCGGGCGCTGTGGCGGCCCGGGCGTGTGGCGCGGCACAAGCCCGCCTGCTGTTCGGGGCGGACGGGTACGTCCAGCTACGCCAGAATGCCCTCGCCCAGAAGCCGGACAGCGATCCGTTGCGCCAGTGGATGGAGCGGTTGCTCGGCCGGTACGGCTGCACGTTCGACGAAGATGCGCTGACCGGTGACTGGACGATCGACACCCAGCCGCCGTGGACCTGGCGGCCGCCGGGCGCCAACTACCTGCTCATGCGGCCACAGTCGTTCCCCGGATCCGTCGTCGTGCCGAAGTGGCTGTACCGGCCGGCCGACAAGAGGCGGATCTGCCTGACCCTCGGGGTGTCCCACCGCGATTCGAACGTCGCGGAAGCATCGGCCGAGGACCTGTTCGAGGCCGTGGCCGGGCTCGACGTGGAGGTTGTCGCCACCCTGAACGAAGAGCAGATCGGGTCCGCCACGGTACCGGACAACGTGCGGGTCGCCGACTTCGTCCCGTTGAACGTGTTGCTCCCG
The DNA here is from genome assembly GCA_035650075.1 of Micromonosporaceae bacterium. Lineage (GTDB taxonomy): Bacteria > Actinomycetota > Actinomycetes > Mycobacteriales > Micromonosporaceae > DASSUC01. The sequence goes on from DASRII010000552.1 coordinate 10,648, forward strand.
ACCTGTGTGGCCGTGGTTCACCACGGCGGGAACGGCGCCGCGGCGGCCGCGTACGAGGCCGGCATACCGCAGCTCATCGTCCCCGGTTCGTACTGGAGCGAGAAGTGGTATGGCTCGCTCGCGGTGGCCAACGGTGTCGAGGAGCAGGGCGCGGGGCTGTACGTCGCGGACTCCGACAAGCTGACCGCGGGTGCCTTGCGCGACGCGCTGGTGCGGGTGCTCGACGACCCGTCCTTCGCCCACAACGCCGAGCGGCTGCGGCGCAAGATCCTCGAGGTACCGACGGCGAGCGGCGTCGTACCCATGCTGGAGCGGCTCACCGCGGAACACTCCACAGTGGCCCGTACGTGAGATGAATGGCGAAGCGTGGTTGCCCGGGCGGCGGGCAACCACGCTTCATGCTTTGCGCCTCTGCTATGCCCGGGCGCGCTGGGCGACGAAGTCCCGAATCGTCCGCCCGACGTAGTCGGTCATCTCGTCCGTCACACCGGGGTAGACACCGATCCAGAAGGTGTTGCCCACGATGACGTCGCTGTTCTCGAGGCTGCCCACCACGCGGAAGTCGACATCCTGGTACGCGGGATGCCGGGTGAGGTTGCCACTGAACAACAGCCGGGTCCTGATCTGCTCGGATTCCAGGTGCAGCACCAATTCGTTGCGGGTGAACGGCGCCGAGTCCTCGACCGTCAACACGAACCCGAACCAGCTCGGGTCGCTGCCCGGAGTGGCTTCGGGAAGAACCAGGCCGGGTACCCCGTCCAGCTCGTCGCGCAACCGTTGCCAGTTCTTGCGGCGGGCCTCGCCGAAGGCGCCGACCCGGTCGAGCTGGGTCAGGCCCAGCGCCGCTTGCAGGTCGGTCGTCTTCAGGTTGTAGCCGACATGGGAGAACGTGTACTTGTGGTCGTACCCGTAGGGGAGCGTACCGAGCTGGTTGCTGAAACGCTTGTGGCAGCGGTCGTCCTCACCAGGCTTGCACCAGCAGTCCCGGCCCCAGTCGCGGTACGACTGGACCAGGTGGGCCAGTTCGAGGCTGTTGGTGAGGACGCATCCGCCCTCGCCCATCGTGATGTGGTGCGCGGGGTAGAAGCTGACCGTGCTCAGATCCCCGAACGAGCCGGTGGGTCGGCCGTTGTAGAACGACCCCACCGCGTCGCAGTTGTCCTCGATGAACCAGAGCCCGTGCTCCTGGGCCAGGTTCAGGATGCCTTCCGCGTCGAACGGGTTGCCGAGCGTGTGCGCCACCATGATGGCTTTGGTCTTCGGTCCGATGGCCGGCGCGATCCGCTCGACCGTCGTGTTGTATGTGCTCAGCTCGATGTCGACGAAGACCGGCACGAGACCGTTCTGCACGATGGGATTGACCGTGGTGGGGAAGCCGGCCGCCACGGTGATCACCTCGTCACCGGGCCGGAGCCGGCGGTCGCCGAGTTCCTGCGCGGTGAGTGTGGACAGGGCGAGCAGGTTCGCCGACGACCCCGAGTTCACCAGGTGCGCCTTGCGCAGCCCGAAGTGTTGGGCGAACCGGCGCTCGAACCGTTGCGCGTACGTGCCGGCCGCGATCCGCATGTCCAGCGCCGCTTCCACCAGTGCTACCCGATCGTCGGAGTCGAAGACCGGACCGGAGGACAGCACCGGAGTCTCGCCTGCGACGAACCCGCCGTTGCCCTGCTCCTGGTGGTACTCCCGGACCAGCTCCAGGATCTTGGCCTTGAGGTCGTCGGTCATGACGGCTCACCTTTCGCGGCGGTCCAGATGTAATGGACGGTGTCTGTTATGGATCTGTTCGCCGACCAGCCCATTACCTCGAGGGCGCGCCGGGTGTCGGCCAGCTGCCAGCTGGCGCCGGTCGACCGGGCGGTTCCGGCCGCCACCGGGACGATGCTGATTCGGTAGGCAACCCCGCTCGTGTCGGCGAGGAGGCGGACGACCTCGTGGGCCGTGCGCGCCACCGCCGAACCGATGTTGAATACGCGGATACCGGTGCTGTGCGGAAGTTCCGCGGCGGCCAGTACCGCGTCGGCGACATCGCGGGCGTCGACATAGTCACGGTGCTGCCGGAGATCGAGCAGATCGATGCGGGCACAGGTCCCGTCGTGCTGGGCGCGGAGCAGCGTCTGCACGGTCCCACCCAGCACGCTGGCTGGGTCCATCCCGGCGCCGACCGCGTTGAACACTCGCAACAACACAACATCGAGCTGGTACGCGCGGGCCGCCGCCTCGAGCCGTCGGGTGCCCGCGAGCTTGGATCGGCCGTACGCGCTCTCCGGTTCCAGGGGGGTGAGTTCGTCGATGGCTTCGGGTGGGGACACCGGACCGTACTCGAGACACGAGCCCAGATGGACCAGCCTCCCGCGGTACTCGGCATCCGCCATCGCCATCGCGATCTGCTCGGGCACCACGGTGTTCGCCACCACCATCGCGGGAGGATCGTTGCGCCAGATCAGCCCGACCGCGTTGACCACCAGCGCGGGCTCCAGCCGGGTCAGCGCATCCGCCAGCTCAGCTCGGATCGACCGTTCGGCGTCCAGTACGACAGCTCCGGCGCCGGGCCGGCGGGACGCGATGACGGTATCCCAGCCGGCGGCGGCCAGCGCGTCGCACACGTGCTTGCCGAGGAACCCGGTACCACCGACCACCAGCGCTCGTTCGGTCATAGGACTGCCGTGGTTGCGTGTTGGCGGATCTCGTCCACCAAGCGGGCTCGGGCGACCACCTCGTCGTGGTGCTTGCGCGGGATCCGCCCTTCTACCACCGCCGTCGCGAAGCCGCGTACCAGCGCGGCGAACTGGTCCTCGGCGGCCAGGATCCGGGTCTCGGTCTGGCCCTGCCGGTCCAGCCGCACCACCGGACAGTGCGCAGGGGGCGGGGTGAAGGCGCGGGTGAGGGTCAGCCGGCCGTTGCTGCCCCACAGCTCGTACTCGCCACGGTAGAAGTGCTCGAACCCGAAGGAGACGCAGGCCGTCGTACCGCCCGCGTTGGCGAGCAGAGCCGAGCCGGCAACGTCCACACCGGACTCACCGGTACGCAGGTTGGCGCCGACGACGCGCAGATCGGGTCCGAGGAACAGGTATGCCGTACGTAGCGGGTAGAAGGCGAGGTCGAGCAGCGCACCGCCCCCTAGCTCACCGCGGTACCGGATGTTGTCGGCGGGCAACGGCGGAATGCCGTACAGGCTGTTGACCGTGCGCAGCTCGCCGATCTCACCCGCGGCGAGCATCGCCTGGATCGCGCGGTGCTGGCCGTGCAGCAGGAAAGCGGCGTTCTCCATCAGAACCAGCCCGCGCGTCGCCGCCCGGTCTACCAGATCGTTCGCCTCCTGCTCGGTGGTGCCGAGGGGCTTCTCGGCCAGTACGTGTTTGCCCGCGTCCAGTGCCGCGCCGACCCAGCGGGGCAGCAGCCCGGCCGGCAACGGGACGTAGACCGCGTCGATGTCGTCGCGCCGGAGCAGGCTGTCGTACCCGGACTCCGCCGCGCACCCGAACCGGTCGGCGAACCGCTGTGCCCGGGCCGGACTGCGGCTGGCGACCGCGACCAGCCGCAGCCCGGGTTCGGCGGTTGCCGCGGGCAGTGTCCGCCGCCAGGCGATGTCGGCGCAGCCGAGCAGACCGAGTCGGATCGGCGAGTGAACTGTCATGGCGACAACCTGGACATGCTGTAGAGGCAGGCCAGCAACGACCGCGCTTCGACGTTGACGTAGTGACTGTGGCGCAGCAGGTGTGACAGCTGCCGTGGGGTGACCCAGAGGAAGTCGGCGGGTGGCTCGGCCGGCGCGAGGTCGCCCGCGTCCACCACCATGTACCGGTTCTCGGCGTGGTAGAAGCGACCGCCCTCCTCGGACAGCACGCAGTCGTAGCGGATCCGTTCCGGCGGTGCGGAAAGCACCGTACTCAGGAACGGCGGTTGCTGGTCGACCGGCAGATGACTGTAGTTCTCCGGACGGCACTGCACGGTCGCGCCCATCTCGACGAGATCCCGCAGCCCGGGCTGGGCCACCGCTTGCACGAGGACGTGCAGCACGTCGTCGAACCGGCGGGTGAGGAAGGCGACCACGCCGCGCCCGCGGGGCAGCAGCATGGGTTGGGTCCACCCGCTCACCTCACGGACGCCGGTGTGCACTTCGACGCCGATGATGCTGAAGTGACGGTGGCGCGCATGGTGTATCTCGTACCGGTCGCGCTGCCAGTCCTGTACCGAGCCCAGTGGAATGCGACGGATGTTCAGCTCCTGCCGGGTCCGCAGGCCGGTGAACCAGCTCAGCACCTCGAGATCGGTGTGCTTCGACCCGCTGTCCGCCGCGAACGAACGGTCCAGCGCGGACTCGAAACCGTCGACCGCGGTACCGCCTTCGGTCTGGCTGCGCATCGGTGCGGAGACGAGGCAGGCCAGGACGGTCCGGGTGTCCATGTTGACGAGGTTGTCGATGCGGAACAGCCGCTTGAGGTCCGCCAGGTCGATCCAGTGGAAGTTGTCGTTTTCCACCATCCGGTCGGTTACCTCGACGACTATGTTGCGGTTGCGCTTGCCGAGGAACCAGGAGCCCTGTTCCGACTGCAGAACGTCGGCGATGACCTGTTCCGGACGCGACTCGGTGAACGCGTCGAGGTACCGGACCCGTGAGCCGCCGTGCACCTGGGTGTAGTTGCTTCGGGTCGCCTGTACCGTCGGCGAAAGCTGCACCCCGTTGACGTTGCCGGGCTCCATCTTGGCCTGCATGAGGCACTGCAACCGGCCGGCGACGCGCCGGACCAGCAGGCCGAGGATGCCGATTTCCGGCTGCGAGATGATGGGCTGTTGCCAGTGCTGTACCGGGCCGTCGCCGAGGTGGACATCGAGCCCTTCGACCGTGAAGAACCCGCCGCCGGTGTGGTACACGTTCCCCGTCGCGGGATCGATCTGCCAGCCCCGCAACGCGTCGAACGGTATCCGCTCCACCTCGCTGCGGCTGGCCCGCTGGCGCTGGGCGTACCACTCCCGGAGGCCTTCACGTGGCCAGCTCGGCTCGACCGCGGTGGCCGCGGTGAGCGAGACGCTACCGGTCATCGGGCCAGCCGCTCCAGCGCGGGCACGATCTCGTTGGGGCTGGGCTCGGCGAGGACCTCGGCGCTCAACCGCTGTGCCGCGTCCTGGAACGACGCTTCGTTGACCAGTCGGAGCATCCGGTCGCGTACGTTCTCCGGGCTCATCTCGTCGGGCACGATGCTCAGCCCGGCCCCGATGTCGCGGAGCATCGCCGCGCGCACCGGCGCGTCCCAGAGGCTGAGCACGAGCGTCAGCTGCGGTACGCCGTACCGCGTCGCGGTGGCGACGACCCCGGCAGCGCCGATGTGCATCACCGCCGAGCAGGTCGGCAGCAGCGCGTGCATGGGCACGAACTCGACGAGCCGGACGTTGTCCGGGAGATCCACCTGTGCGTCGCCGTCTCGAGGTACCAGCGTGGCGACCACATCCAGGTCCAGGTCGCCGAACGCCTTCAGCGTGTCGAGCGGGATCGGGTCGTACCCGTGGAAGTTGCGGAGCGAGATGCCCGCGGTGATGCACACACGGGGTCGCTTGGGTGGCTCACGCAGCCAGTCGGGAATCTGCGATGGTCCGTTGTAGGGGACGTACCGGACCGGAATGGTCGACAGTCCCAGCGGCAGGCGCATGCTCGCCGGCGCGTGGTCGAGCGTGTGCTGGCCAGTGATCAGCTCCTCGGCGAATGTGCAGTCGAAGCGTTCGCAGGTCTCGGACAGCCACTGCCCGAGCGGGTCCGCGCGCTCGGCCTCCGGCTGCTTCGCGTGCAGCGAAAGGAAGTGCTGGCGCATCCGGACCAGCACGTCCGCGCCCCAGAGCAGCCGGACGTGTGGCGTCCCGGTGGCCCGGGCCGCCACCGCCCCGGCGAACGAGAACATTTCCCAGACAATGAGATCGGGCTCCCACTGCCTGGTGTACGCGACAAGGTCGTCGACCATCGGGTCGTTGAAGATCTTCCCCGAGAACTTGGTCGCTTCATCGAGGAAGCGGACAAAGGTTTCGTAGTCGACCGCGTCCGGGGCCGCGATCACCTGCGTGACCCGGTCGGCCCATCCCTCGTCCTCCGCCTTGTCCACGAGCACCTGGTCGAAGCTGTGGTCCTGGCCGACCGGCACCGCGGTCAGGCCCGCCTGGACGATCGTGTCGGTGAGCGCCGGCTGGCTGGCGACGCGCACCTCGTGACCCGCGGTGCGTAGTGCCCAAGCGACCGGCACCATGTTGAAGAAGTGGGTGCGCTCGGCATACGTGACGAACAGGACCCGCATCGGACTCTCCCGGGACTCGGCAATGGACGCGCCGGACGGTTATGGCCGCGCGATCACCCGTACTACTGTCGAGTCTTCAACAGCTCCGGCAGGGCAGCACCTCATAGATTGCGGCCAGCGCCCTGCTTGCTCTCGCTGTCCACAGTGGCCGCTGAGCGCTTCTTGCGGGCCGCCTTCGGCGGCGCCGGTACCGGGTCGATCTGCCGCAGCATCGCGACAGACATCACCGCCAGGCCCACCAGAACGACGGCACCGACCACGGCCACGGTGTTGAGCCCGGCGGTGAACGCGTCCTTCGCGGCGTTCAGCAGTGCCGTGCCGGCGGCCGCGGGCAGGCTCTGCGCCACCGTGATCGCGCCCTCGATGCTGGCCGTGGCCGCGCTGACCACGTCCGGCGGGAGTCCACTGGGGACAGTGTCGGTCAACTGGCCGCGGTAGACGGCGGTCGCCACGCTGCCGAGACCGGCGATGCCGAACGCGACGCCGAACTCGCTGCCGGTCTGCATGACCCCCGAGGCCGAGCCGACCTTCTCGTTCGCCACCGAGCCGACGGCCAGGCCGGTGACCAGCCCGAGCGGGATGCCGACGCCGAAGAGCACGATGCCGAACCCGACGATCACGCCGCCCACCCCGGTGCCGCTGGTGACCTGGCTGAGCACCACATAGCCGATCGTCGCGACGGCCATGCCGATGGCCAGGACGTACGCGGGACGGATCCGCTGTGCCAGGATCGGGCCCAGCATCAGACCCACGACCAGGGCCAACGTCGCCGGTACCAGCCAGAGACCGGTGGCCAATGTGGAGAGTCCCTTGACCATCTGCAGGTAGAGCGTGACCAGGAGCGAGCTGCCACCCTGTACCGCGCCGCCGAGTACCCCGAAGATGATCGCAGCGGTGAAGACCCGGTTGCGGAACAGGCCGGTATCCAGCAGCGGGTCCCGCAGTTTCCGCTGTCGAAGGACGAACGCCGCGGCGAAGGCCAGGCCAACCACGATCGCCAGTACCGGAATCGCCGCCCATCCGTTGCGGGCCAGCTCCTTCAGGCCGAAGATGACCGGCAGCACACCGGCCAGCGACAACGCGACGCTGGTCAGGTCCAGCGGTCCGGCGTGCGGGTTGCGGAACTCCGGCAGTACCGCCGGGCCGGCGATCAGCAACAGCACCATCACCGGTACGGCGAGCAGGAACACCGAGCCCCACCAGAAGAACCGCAGCAGGATACCGCCGATCACCGGTCCGATCAGCAGCCCACCCATGAAGCAGCTCATCCAGGAGGCGATCGCCATGCCCCGCTGCGCCGGGTTCTTGAACATGTACGTGATCAGGCCCAGGCCGCAGGGCATCACGGTGGCACCGGCGATCCCCATCAGCGCCCGCGCACCGAGCAGCATCCACACGTTGACCGACAGCGCGGCCACGATCGACGCGATACCGAACACGGCCGCGCCGATCAGGAGCAGCCGGCGGCGGCCGATCCGGTCACCCAGGCTGCCCATCGTGATCAGGAAGCCCGCGGTCATGAACCCGTAGATGTCGAGGATCCACAACTGCTCGATGCTGTTGGCGCCGAGGTCCCTACTCAGGTGGGGGAGCGCCAGGTAGAGCACGCTCAGGTCGAGCGAGAGCAGCAGCGCGGCCACTGCCAGCACGGCCAATCCGGCGAACTCCCGGCGACCCGCGGTGGCCGACTGTTCCGACTGTTCCTGGGCATTCATCGACATGACGATCCTTTCCACCGTTGATTGCGCAAGGCAAGCGCCCACCACAGCAGTTCGTCGAGCATCTTCTTCGCAGCCATGTTGCACGTTTCGAGGTCGCGGTCGCGGTGGTTCGCGATGCTCACCGTCTCCGCGATCGTCGCCGCACCGACGCTGGCGAACACCTGCCTGAGTTGCTCCACCGCCCGGAGGCCCGCGGCCGGGCCGCCGTAGCACACGAAGCCGACCGGCTTGCCCCGCCATTCCTGGCGGTACCAGTCGATGGCGTTCTTCAGCGACGCGGGGAAGCTTCCGTTGTATTCCGGAGTCACCACGACGAACGCGTCCGCACCCGCCAACCACGGCCTGAGATCGTCCACCGCCTGCGGGACGGGACCGCCGTTACCGAATCGGACTTCGGGCAGCCGCGCCTCGGCCAGGTCGATGATGTCGACTCCAGCGTCGTCGCGCATTCCCGCCTGAGTCGCGAACCAGTCTGCCGCGACGGACCCGAATCGGCCGGTCCGAATGCTGCCGACGATGACCGCGATGCGAAGGCGGCCGGTGGACATGGTGCCGGACTCCTTCGAGAGCTTTCGATGGATACTTCGCTCTCATAATCCTGCCGGCGCAGGGTTCCGGCAGCGTTCCGGTCCGGTTCCGGCCACTAAATCACACCCTGGCCTGATCTGCACGTCTCCGTCTGTTGGGTTACGGTGAGGGCATGCACTTTGGCGTGCTCGGCCCGCTCGAAGTGCGCACCGACAAGGGGCGCCGGGTCCAGATCCCCGAGCTGAAGGTGCGGGCACTCCTGGCGGATCTCCTCATCCAGCCAGGCCAGCCGGTACCGGCGTGGCGCCTGATCGACGACCTGTGGGGCACCCAGCTGCCGGCCAACCCGAGCGCGGTGCTGCGCAGCAAGATTTCGCAGCTGCGCCGGGTACTTCGCGACGCGGGAGCGGGTGCCGACCCGATCGTCTACCGGGCGGGCGGTTACGCGCTGGAGATCACGGCCGACGCCGTCGACGCACATCGATTCGAGACGCTGGTCGCCCGAGCCCGCGCGGGCGACCCCCGGCAACGCGCATCCACGCTCGCCGAGGCGCTGGCCCTGTGGCGGGGACCGGCCTATGTGGACTTCGCCGAGCAGCCGTTCGCCACCGGGGTGGCGGCCCGCCTCGAGGAACAACGGTTGACCGCCCTGGAGGACGAGGCCGAGCTGAGGTTCGAGTTGGGCGAGCAGGCCACCCTCATGGGTGAGTTGACCGATCTCGTGTCGCGCTACCCGCTGCGGGAACGGTTCCGGGCGGTGCAGATGCGGGCGCTCTACCGCCTGGGTCGGCAGACCGAAGCGTTGGCCAGCTTCCGCGAGCTGCGCGAGCGGCTGCAGGACGAGCTGGGCGTGGAACCGGGGCCCGAACTGGCCGCGCTGCACCAGGCGATCCTGAAGCAGGATCCGGCGCTGGGCATCGCGCCCGCGGTGGGTACGGGCCGCCGCCGGACGAACCTGCCGGCCCCGATCACCGAGCTGATCGGCCGGGACGGGGCGATACCGGCAGTGCGTTCCCGGCTGGCCGAGGGTCGGCTGGTCACGCTGGTCGGTCCGGGCGGAGTGGGCAAGACCCGGCTCGCGCTGGAGGCCGCTACCGGTCTCGCCGACGGATTCCCGGACGGCGTGTGGCTGGTGGAACTGGCCGCACTCGACCGGGTCATCGACTCGAGTGTCTCGATGGATGCGTTGGCGGAGCGGGTGACCACGGCGATCGGCCTTCGCGAGGACGCGCCACCCGACCCGGCGGACGGTACCGATCTCCCGGCCGAACGCCTGGCTCGGGCGATGGACGGCAAGCGGATGCTGCTGGTGCTGGACAACTGCGAGCACGTGGTCGGCGACGTCGCCGAGCTGACCCGGTACCTGCTGCAGGAGGTTTCCCAGCTGCATGTGCTGGCCACCAGCCAGGAGCCGCTCGGCGTGGCCGGCGAACTGGTGCAGGAGGTACCCCCGCTCGACCTCCCCGATCCGGAGTCGGACCGCGACCTGCCCGCGTTGGCCCGGACCAGCGCGATCCGGTTGTTTCTCGACCGCGCCGCGGCCGGGTCGCCGGGCTTCGCGCTGGACGCGGACAACGCCGCGGCGGTCGTCGCGATCTGCCGCCGGTTGGACGGGGTACCGCTGGCCCTGGAACTCGCCGCGACGCGGGTCCGGGCAATAGGCGTGCATCAGCTCGCGGCCGGCCTGGACGACCGGTTCCACCTGCTCGCCTCGGGGCGACGCGGCGCACCGGCGAGGCAGCAGACGCTACAGGCGACGATGGACTGGAGCTGGGAACCGTTGACCGAGGCCGAGCGGGCGCTGCTCCGCCGGCTGTCGGTACACGCCGACGGCTGCACGCTCGCCGCGGCGGAGGCGGTCTGCTCCGGCGGCGGGGTGGCCCGCCGGCAGGTACCGGATCTGCTGGCCCGCCTGGTCGACCGCTCCCTGGTCGTCATGGCCGACCAGGAGGACGGCCCGCGCTACCGGCTGCTCGAGTCGGTCGGCGCCTACTGCCTGCAGCGGCTGCGCGAGGCCGGGGAGCTATCCGACGTGCAAGGGCGGCACATCCGGTACTACACCGCCCTGGCCGAGCAGGCCGACCAACATCTTCGCGACGCGTCCCAACGCGAATGGTTGCGCCGCTTGGACGCCGAGACGGCGAATCTGCGCGCCGCGCTGCAGGGCTGCCTGCAACGGGCCGACGCGTCCATGGCCCTGCGGCTGACCGTCGCGCTGGCGTGGTACTGGATGCTGCGCGGCCGGGTCGGCGAGGGCCACCGGTCGCTCGCGGCCGCGCTGGACATCGCCGGCCCTTCGGCGGCGCTACGGGCCACGGCCATGACCTGGCAGGCCGGCCTCGCTTCGCTGGCGGGTCAGCGGCCCGATCCGGTGGTGGAGCCCGAGTTCCGGACGGTCGACCGCTACCGGGACGACCCGACCGATCCGGCGCCTCGCGCGCGGGCGGCGCTGTTGTTGGCCATCGTGACCCCGATCGACGTGGATCAGCCCGCCTCGGCCGATCCGGTCAACCGTCTACATGCGACATTCCGTGCCCTCGGCGATCCCTGGGGCGAGGCGGCCGCACTGGCCGTCCTCGCGTTCCATGCCCAGCTTCGCGGTGAATTCCGCGCGCTGCGCCGCGATGCGACGCGCGCTCTCGAGCTGTTCCGCGAACTCGGCGACCACTGGGGGATCCTGCAGGCGACCAACCCGTTGGCCGCGCTGTCCCAGATGAACGGCGACTACGAGCACGCGACCCGGTGGTACGCGGAAGGGCTCGGCATCGCCCAGGAGCTGGGCTTGTGGACCGAGATGTCGCTGCAGCTCAACGGATTGGGCCGGCTGGCGCTGCTGGACAGCGACTACCGGCGGGCCGACGAGCTGCACGAGCGGGCCAGGAAGCTGGCGGCCGAGGAGTCGGTCAAGGCGATGGAGCAGTTGGCCGACATCGGACTCGCCGCCTCCGCCCGGCGGCAGGGTCGGCTCGACGACGCCGAACAGCACCTGCTGCCGTGGCTCGAGTGGAACCGGAAGGCGGACTGGCCGGCGGGCATCGCCGCCGTCCTCGCCGAACTGGGCGCCATCGCCGAGCATCGGGGTGACGCGGTCGCCGCGCTGGCACTGCACGAGGAGGGGTACGCGTTTGCCTCCCGGACCGCCGAACCGCGGACCATCGCCCTCGCGCTGGAGGGCATAGCCGGCGCGCGGGTGCTCGAGGGAAAACCCCGTGCCGCGGCCCGGTTGCTCGGTGCCGCGGCCGCCGCGCGGGAGTCGGTGGGGGTACCGCTGCCGCCGGCGGAGCGCCGCGACGTCGAGCGGGTGGCGGAGCGCGCACGGGCGGCGCTGGGCGGGGAAGCCTTCGAAGCGGAGTTGAAGCGGGGAACCACCATGCACGCGGACAGTCTCGTTAGGACGAAGGAGGCACCATGACGGATCGGGCCACAGTAGACACTGGCGAGATGATGCTACGGGCCAACGGAGTGGACCTGTGTGTGCAGGCCTTCGGCGACTCGAGCGATCCCGCCGTCCTGCTCCTGGCCGGCTTGTCCGCGTCGATGCTCGGCTGGGACGAGAAGTTCTGCCGGCGGATGGCACAGGACCGGTTCGTCATCCGGTACGACTACCGGGATACCGGCCGTTCCGTGGCCTACCCGCCGGGCGAGCCGGGGTATGAACTGCGGGACCTCGTCGACGACGCGGTCGGCGTGCTCGAGCACCTCGACGTAGGAGCCGCCCACCTGGTCGGTCAGTCGATGGGCGGCATGATCGCTCAGAACATGGCGCTCGACGCGGCCGATGTGGTGGCCACCCTCACCCTCGTCTCGTCGAGTCCAGGCCCGGGAGACTCCGACCTGTCGCCGATGCCGGAGAGCTTCCGCAAGGAGTACGAGGACGTACAGTTGCCGGACTGGTCGGATCGGGACGCCGTCGTCGAGTACCGGCTCGCGCTGCAACGCCCGTGCACCGGTCGCGGACGTACCTTCGACGAGGCCCGGTACCGCGAGCTGTTCGAGCGGGAATTCGACCGTGCGACGAACATCGAGTCGAGCATGACGAACCACTTCACGATGGACAAGGGCGACCGGTGGCGACCGCGGCTCGGTTCCATACGGGTACCGACGATCGTGATCCATGGCAGCGACGATCCCGTGCACCCGTTGGACCACGGGGCCGCCCTCGCCAACGAGATTCCGGACGCGACGCTGCTCGCGCTGAAGGGCGTCGGGCACGAACTGCCGCCGCAGGATTGGAATGCCGTCCTGCATGCGGTAGCCCAACTCTCGGGTCGGGCAAGCTAGGAGGTGCACCCCACCAGCGGCTCGGCCGACGATTGGTGCTGAACCGGAGGTCACACCAATTCGCCGGACGGGTAAGGGTGCGATGCGCACGCAACTGCAGACCGATACTCCACTGCTGGAATTCTGGGATGCTACCCGGCTTCGCGCATCGGACGAGCAGAGCGCGGATGCCGTGGGTACGCCCGGCGTCGACGCCGCCTTCCGGGCCGCCGTAGCGATCACCCTCGGGCACGGCTGCGGCCAGCGGCCGGGCACCGTGCTGGACAAGGGCGGTGCCTTCGTCCAGGCCCGGACCACGCCGTCGGCCGGCGCGCTCTACCCGTTCGAGGTTCTGGTCAGTCTCAGTGACGGCGTGCGGTACGCCACGTACCTGTACGACGTGGAGGCCGGACGGATCAGCCGGCTGTCCTCGGTAATGCCGATCCCCGCCACCGAGTTGGCGACCGAGGCGGGACTGGCCTGCGGTGCCGGTGAGCCGCCCCAGGCACTCGTCACGCTCGTCGCCCGGCCGTGGAAGGCGATGGCCAAGTACGGCGACCGCGGCTACCTGTACACCTACCTGGACATCGGGCACGCCGCCACGAACATCGCGATGTCCGCGCTCGCGGCCGGCCTGAAACCCACCGTGCACCTGCGGTTCCGGCGTCAGTGGCTGGCCCACGCGTTCGGCCTGACCGGATCGTGCCGGGAGCCCCAGCTCGTCGTCGCGCTGGCGCCCGGCGAACCCGCGGACCGCACCGGACTGCCGGACGACGTGGTGATCCCGGTGTGGCGGGACCGCCGCCAGGCCCGACTCGAACCGCCCAGCCACCAGGAGGAGCAGAACTGGAACACGTTGCGAGACATCAGCGTCTCCTTCGTGCCGGCGATGCTGCCCAGGCACGGCCGTGCGGCGTCCATTGTGGAGCCTCGGCTGCCGGTACGGCCCGCCGACCCACTGCCCGGACCGCCCGAGCGGGTGGAGGTCCGGCTGCCCCGGTCCGTCGGAGCCCGGGCGGTTCCCGATGCCTACCCCAGGCTCGCTCTCGGCCGGCAGTCGGCGAAGGGATTCCTGGTGGAGTCCGTGTCCTTCGACGCCTTCGCGGGCCTGTTCGACGGGGTGAGCGGCGAGCTCGACTGTGACTTCGCCGACGCGCGCGGCGCCGGAGTCGGCGTGCAGGTCGTCGTCCGCGACGTCGACGGCCTGGCCTCCGGCGGGTACGGCTACTCGCCCGGCCGCCAAGCCCTCTTCCCGCTCGAGCCCGGGCGCAACGACGCGGTCAGCGACGACGAGGTGTTGGCGATCTGCCAGGGGCAGAGCGGGCTGCGGCACGCGGCCGCGCTCATTCACCTCCACGCCCCACTGCGCCCGTTGCTGCGCAAGCATGGCCGAGCCGGCCTGGCGGAGGTTCACTTCCACGCCGCGCACGTGGCGCAACGGCTGTGCCTGAACGCGGTCCGGCACCGCGTCGGCATCACCTGCGTGGGCGGCTTCGACGACCGGCGCTGTGCCGCGGTGGCCCACCTCGCCGACGAGGACGAGGTCATCTACCTGCTCGCGGTTGGCGCGTCCGACCCGAACGCCCGCAAGACCGACCGGGACGGGATCGCGTACAGCCACGGCATGACCTCGGCCAGGATCGGCTGAGCGGCGGTGGAGGGACGGATGAACGACCTCGGGACCGGCAGCGTCTTGGCTGGGTTGGTGACTCCAGCGCACGAGCAGTTGCTGCGGCGCGCGCAGCAGTTCTTCACCCCGGACCGGCTGGCCGGTTGGCGGGACGGCAACGGCGGTGCGTTGACCGATCGGGCGTGGCGCGACGTCGCCCAGTACGGGTTCCTCGGGGTGGGCCTGCCGCGCGAGCACGGCGGGCAGGGGCTCGGCGTGCTGGGCAGTGTGTTGCTGAGCGAGGCGATGGCCCAGCTCGGCGACGGCGGTGTGCTGCTGAGCATGCACGTGCACAACGATGTCGCGGGACATTGGCTGGCCGACGCCGACGCCGACCTGCGTCAGCGGTACCTGCCCCGGCTGCTGGACGGCACCGCGGTCGCGTGCCAGTGCGACACCGACCCCTCCGAAGACGAACCCACGACGGCCACGCGTACCGATGACGAGATCGTGATCCGCGGTTCGAAGCTGTTCGTCATCAACGGCGACAGCGCCGGGTTGTGCTTCGTCAGCGTCCAGCTGGACGGTACGTCCGCGATCGTCATGGTGGAGAAGGACCGGCCCGGCGTGGCCGTGGCGAAGGTCTACAACAAGCTGGGTACCCGCACCGCGGACTCGGCCCGGGTGGAGTTCGACGACGTCCGGGTACCCGTGGCACACGTACTGTCCCGGGGCAACATCGGGCAGCGCCTGCGCTGGAACCGGGTGATGTCACGGCTTCGCTACCTCATCGCGGTCGACGCGTACCTCATCCACCAGCGGCTGCTCGACCGGATCGTCCGGTACTCCACGCAGCGCCCCCTCGGTGGCCGTTCGCTCGCCGCCTGGCCCGTCAACTCCCATGCGCTCGCCCGTGCCCGAGCCGACCAGGAACTGATGGCGGCCGGCATCGCCGGCCTGATCGACCAACTGGACGGTACGACTGTGCCGGTACCGGAGGTGGCTTCGTTGAAGTGGTTCAGTGTCGACCGCGCCTGCGCGCTGGCGGCCCTGTGCTGCGACCTGGAGGGAGGCGCCGGGTACATGTGGGACAGCCCATCGCTGCTGGACTACGCACAGCTGCGCGGACTGCGGATGGCCGGTGGTAGCCAGACCACCATGCTCACGATCGCCAACCACAGCTTCGCCTGTCGGGCCGAGCTGGACGCGCAACCCGTATTGGATCCGGTGCTCGACGCGGTGCCGGCAGGTGCGATCGGGGGTGCGCGATGGTGACGTCCGAACCGCTCGACGAGATCGTGCTGGACGCCTGCCGGCAGTTCGGCCCCAGCACCGCGTTGAGTTCCGACCGGATCCGGATCACCTACGGCGAGCTGGCGACGAAGGTGGGGGAGCGGGCGGCGGCCATCGACCGCGCCTGTGCCGCCAGCCCCGGATCGCCGCGGGATCGGGTCGGCGTGCACGCGCGCAACACCGTCGACTACGTCCTGTCGTACCTGGCCGTGCTGCACACCGGGCGGGTGCCGTTGCTCATCGACGCCGCGTTCGGCGCCCAGGAGCTCGAGGAGATCCGGACCGGCTGCGGCGTCACCGCGTTCGTCGTCGACCGGGATTCCGCCGATCAGTTCCCGCTGGACGGCGTGGTCACCCCGATCGACGGTAGCGGGCACGCCCTGATCACCGTCGCCGCCGGTGCGGAGGTACCGGCGATGCGTGCGGACACCGCGGTGTGCCGGTTCACCTCGGGTACCACCGGCGTGCCGAAGGCCCTGGAGTTCTCCGCGTTCGCGGTGCACAGCGCGGCCCGCAACTGGGTCGCCGGGACAGGCATGAGCGACGCGGATCGCACCCTGTGCCTGGCCGCCTTCACCAACGGTCTGGCGTTCAACACCTCGCTGCTGTCCAGCTTCCTCGTGGGCGCCGAGCTTTATGTCTACAGTGGACTGCCGACGTCGGCGAAGATCGTCCAGGCGCTGCGTTCGTCGCGGGCGACCAGGATGGTGGCGTTCCCGATGGTGTACGAGGTGCTGGTGGACTCCGCCGTCGACGCGGAGGCGTTTGCCGGACTGGAGATGGCGATCTCGGCCGGGGCGCCGCTGAAGCCGAAGGTGCGGACCGAGTTCGAGCACCGGTACCGGGTCCGGATCGCCGACTACTACGGCGTCGCCGAGGCGGGACCGTGCACCTTCGAGCGCGACCCCTGCTACCGGCAGGGTCTGGGTACGCCGCTGCCCGGAGTGATCCTGCGACTGGCGGCCAACTCCACCGACCAGTCCGAGATCGCGTTGCACACGACCTCCATGGCCACCGCATACCTCAACGCGCCCGGTCAGCTGGAGAGCCGTATCGACGCCGAGGGGTACTACGCCACGGGCGATCTGGGCTACCTGAAAGACGGCCGGCTGTTCATCTCCGGTCGGGTCGGTGGCCCGATCAACCTGGCCGGTCGGAAGGTGGACCCGCACGAGATCGAGCTGACGGTAAAGGACATCGAAGGAGTACGGGACTGCGTGGTCTTCGCCGATCAGGACAGCGACGACCGCGTGTTCCTGCATCTGGCCGTGGCGACCGCGAAGCCGTTGGACCGTACCGATGTGGTCGCCGGCTGTCGCGGACGGATCGCCGACTACAAGATCCCGCAGCGGGTCAGCTTCGTCGCCGAGATTCCGCGTTCGTCCGCGGGCAAGGTGCGGCTGACCGACCTGCGGCGCCTGCTCGCTCGGCCAGCTACCACCGCAGGGAGGGTGGGATGACCGGAACAGAAACCGCGACCGGCCGGCCGGGCCTGCGCGAGGAAGTCGAGTCGCTGGTCGTGCTCGCGACCGGGCGGGCCGTATCGGTCTCGGATCTGCGCGGGTGCGGCGGCTCGCTGGAGGCGGCCGGCGTCAACTCCATCGCGTACATCAACCTGATCGAAGCGCTGGACCGGCGGTACCACGTCATGGTCGACCCGGAGGCCGACCTGGAGGCGTTGGCTTCCGTGGACGGGATCGTAGCGCTCATCTCCGCGGCACGGTCAGCGTGACCGCCGCGGTCCTGGACCCGTCGCTGCCGGTGGTCCGCCGGCTGCTGGACCGGTTGCTGCCGGTCGGCTTCTGGCCGGACGCCGCCGCGCCCGGAACCACCGGCTGGGACGGCATTCCGTTCGCCACCGCGGTGGCGACCACCGAGCACGTCACCGGAGTTCTCCCGCTGCTGGACCTGTTCCCGAACGACCGGCACCCGACGGTGACAGCGGTACGCGACGGTGCGCTGCCGGCCGCGCTCGCGCTGTTCACGCCGAACGCCGCGTTGGCCATGCCGGTACCCGCGATCCAGGCACGCCGGTCGAACGGCGACGTACTGCTGGACGGCCGGTGCCGGTACCACCATCAGGCCACGGCGGTGTCGCTGGTCGCGGTCGGAGTGGACGGCGGGCTCCGGTTGTGCCTGGTTCGCCACGACGGCGACGGCGTCCGGGTCGGCGCGATCGAGGACCCCACCGAGGCGGGTTGGATCGAGCTCACGGCGGCCCCGATCGACACCGATCTGGTGTCCGGACCCGTCTCCTGGGAAGACGAGGCGCTCACCCGCGTGGTGGACGGCTACGCGTCGGCGTACGTCACGCTCGCCAGCCGGCACGCCACGGCGGTGATAGCGGGCCTGCGGCGCGCATTGGCCGGCGCGGAGGCGGCGGACACGGTGCTCAGCAGCTCGCAGCTGCTGGCCCACGAGCTGACCCGGCTGGACATCGAGCTGTCCTTGCTGTCCACCGCCGCCGACCGGCTCGAATCCTCCCGGGACGGTTCGACCCCGGGAGACGTACCCGTGGTCGCCGCGCTCGCGGCGGCCACCGACCTGGCCTACCGGACCGCGCAGGTGGCGTCCGACTTCGCCACCCAGTTCGGTCTCCCGACCACCGCACCGTGGTCCACCGCGACGCTGCAAGGGCACTTCGGCGGCCGGCGGATGGTCGAGGGGGAACTGGCGCGGCGGATGGGCCTGCTGGCGGGGCGGGCCTGATGGGCATTTCGACTGTCGTGTGTGGACGCAGCGGCCGGATGGCGACGGTGCTCGCCCAGGCGGTCAGCGAGTCCACCGATCTGGAACTGACGTGCCGGCTCAACCT
>DASRII010000553.1:0-9210 GCA_035650075.1 Micromonosporaceae bacterium
AACGCGCCGCCGGCGATCACCGTCTGGATCGCCGGCGGAGAGCCCTGGGTGTTCTGGAAGCGGACCTTCACGCCGTGCTTGGTGAACAGGCCGCTCGCGTCGGCGACGAGCTCCGGTGAGTTGGCGATGTTCGGCAGCGGGATGACGCTCAGGAAAGTCAGTTCCTGTACGCCACCCGGTGCCGCGCCGCCACTGTCGGACCCACCACAGGCGGACAACAGAGGTACCCCTACCCCGGCCGCGAATGCCCCGAGCACAGCGCGCCGGCGGATCGAATTGGCCATCAACGGTCTCCTATCGTCTGCTGCCTGCGGCGCGGTGTCCGCCAAGGCGCCTGGACCTTCGGTCGGCGCACATCCAGCCCAAGGAACTATGCGAAAGCGCCGTGCTGGCACGCCATCCGCGCACGGACCGTGATCGAGCATCGATGTCAACATATGAAACCGCGTAGCCGCAGGTCGATGCGCAAATGACCGGGCAGCGATGGTCACCGTGGTCTGTCCACCTACGTCATTTGACCCGCTCTCGAGGTCTCGCGGATTGTCGACATGTCCGTCAACATGTATCGCGTGGACAAGGTGGTTTCCTCTCCGGCCGCGGCGGTCGACGACATCGCGGATGGTTCGTCCGTCGGCATCGCCGGCTTCGGGGTCGCGCACCGGTTCCCGTCGAGCCTCGTGACGGCCTTGCGCGACAAGGGAGTCAAGGGGCTCACCGTCTACTGCAACGGCCTGGGTCAGCCCGGTTACCCGACCGCGCACCTGCTCGCCGACGGTGGGCAGATCGCGCATCTCGTCGCCTGTTTCTCCGCCCGCCCGGGCATCGTCTCGGAAGCCGAACGCCAGATCCGGTCGGGTCAGATGACGCTCGAGATGGTGCCACAGGGCACGCTGGTCGAACGGATGCGAGCCGGTGGTGCGGGCATCGCCGCGGTCTACACCCCGGTATCCGTCGGTACCGCGATCGCCGACGGCAAGGAGATGCGCTACTTCGACGGGCGGGCGTACGTGCTCGAACGCGCGATCACCACGGACTTCGCGCTGATCCGTGCCCATCGGGCCGATCGGATGGGCAACCTGCAGTTCCGCGGCGGCAGCCGCAACTTCAACGTCAGCTTCGCGAAGGCAGCTCGCGTGGCGATCGCCGAAGTAGACGAGATCGTCGAGGTCGGCGAGTTGGGTCCGGACGCGATCGACCTGCCCGGCGTTTTCGTCACGCGGGTAGTACGCAGCGTGCTGCAGTTGGACGTCGAGAACCTGCCGATGCGGCCGAGCCGTCCCGCCGACAGCGCCCGCGAGTACCTCGGCAAGCGTGCGCTCACCCGCGGTGAGATCGCCCGCCGTACCGCCCGGCTGCTGCCCGACGGTGCCGTCGTCAATCTCGGTGCGGGGCTACCGAACCTGGTGTCCAACCACATCGCCGACCGCTCCGTCGTCCTGCACAGCGAGAACGGGATCCTCAACTACGGCGCCATGGTCTCGGGTACCGACTTCGACCCCGACGTCCACGATGCGAGCGGCTACTTCGTCGAGCTACGGCCGGGCGCCTCGTTCTTCGACAGCGTCACGTCGTTCGAGATCGCGCGGTCCGGGCGGCTGGACGCGGTCGTCCTCGGCGCGTACCAGGTCGGTGCCAACGGCGACCTGGCCAACTGGGCCACGCCCGGAATGATGGGCGGCGGTATCGGTGGCGCCATGGACCTCGCCGTCGGCGCGCGGCGCGTCATCGTCATGCTCGAACACACCGACTCGAAGGGGCAGCCGAAGCTCGTCGAGCACTGCGAGTTCCCGCTGACCGCACCGGCGTGCGTCGACACCGTCGTGACGGACCTGGCCCTGCTGACCCGGGCGGGCGATCACTTCCGGCTCGACGAGGTGGCCCGCGGGTTCACGGTCGACGAGGTGCTGTCGCTGACCGGTATGCCGGTCAGCGCCGCTGATCCGGTCGGTGTCATGCAGGACAACTGGTAGGAGGCGGGTGTCCATGTTGGAGCGTGGTCGGCCCATCACCTCGGCCGAGTTGAACAGGCGCGCGGACTGGATCCGCCTGCAGACCGTGGACCTCATCGAGCAGGCGGGGATCGGACACTACTCGAGTACGTTCTCGTGCGCCGAGATCATAGCGACGCTGTACTACCACGTGCTGCGGCTACGGCCGGACGATCCACAGTGGCCGGACCGGGACCGGTTCCTGCTGGGCAAGGGACACGTCGCCACGGGGCTGTGGCCGGTACTCGCCGATCTCGGCTACTACCCCGCCGAGTGGTTGAAGCAGTTCGGCAAGATCGGGTCACCGCTCAACGACCACCCGAACATGCGGCTGGCGCCGGGCATCGACTTCAGCTCCGGGTCGCTGGGCCACAACCTGTCCGTCGCGACCGGTATCGCGTACGCCGGCCGTCTGTCCAATCTGGACTACCGGACGTTCGTGCTCACCGGCGACGGCGAGTTGCAGGAGGGCCAGGTCTGGGAGGCAGCCATGGCGGCGAGCCATTACCGGCTCGGCAACCTGGTGGCCATTGTGGACGCCAACGGGTTCTCCGGAGCCGGCCCGACCTCCGACGCGATGAACATCGAGCCCCTCGCCACGCGGTTCGAAGCGTTCGGCTGGCGCGCAGTCGAGATCGACGGGCATGACGTCGATGCGCTGACCCGTACGTTCGACGAACTCCCGGATCCGTCGTCCGGCCAACCCACCTGCGTCATCGCCAGGACCCGCAAGGGCAAGGGCGTCGCGATGATGGAGGAGTCACCCCAGGCCTGGCATCTGGGACTGCTCAGCCCGCGACTGCGGGACCGGGTGGTCGCGGAGATCTCCGGGAGGATGCGGTGACCCAGACCGAGCCCAAGATGGTCGACGTGTTCTCCGATGTGGAGATCGACACTGCCCTCGCTACCAATGCCGCGGGCTTCGCGATCGCCGCGATGGCCGACACCAACCCGCACATCGTGACGCTGACGGCCGACCTCGGCGCGGTCCTCGCCGAGTTCCGCGAGCGCCACCCGGCGCGCTACATCGAGCTGGGCATCGCGGAGACCAACTCCGTCTCCGTCGCCGCCGGGCTCGCGACGTGCGGCTACCTGCCGTACATCTACTCGATGGCGCCGTTCGGCATCCTCAAGTGTGCCGAGCAGATCCGCACCGACCTCGCGTACAACCACTTGCCCGTGCGGCTGGTCGGGCGGCTGACCGGTCTCGCGATGGGCATCTTCGGTACCAGCCACCATGCGGTCGAGGATGTCGCTGTCGCCCGGGCACTGACCAACATGACCGTGATCGCCCCTGCCGACAGCAACGCCGTCCTGAGCCTGATGCGCTCGACCGAGCACCACGAAGGCCCGATCTACGTCAGGATCAGCGAGGGCGCCGGGCAGGTCTACGTGGAACCGCCGGCCTTCGAGTTCGGCCGGTGGCTGAGGCTGCGTACCGGCGTCGACGTCAGCCTGATCGGCCACGGCATGGGGGTGGGCCTGGCGGTGCGGGCCGCGCACGAGCTAGCCGCCCGCGGTGTCGAAGCCGATGTCTACGACGCGGCCTTCCTCAAGCCGTACGACGCCGACTCCATTGTGGACACCGTACGGCGTACCGGCGCGGTGCTGACCATAGAGGACCACAGCGAGGTCGGCGGCCTGGCCGGCATCGTCGCGGAGACGTTGGGGCGCAACGGCGTGTCGGCCCGGGTCGGGCACGTCGCCCTCCCGGACGAGGACCTCGAGGTCGGGGTACCGGCCGACCTGTACGAGTACTACGGACTCACCCCGGCCGGAGTGGTGAACAAGGCGCTGGAGCTGGCTCAGCTGTAGCGGATCATCCCGCGGATGTTGCGGTGGTTTCGCAAGTCCTCGTACCCCTCGTTGACCTGGTCGAGCGAGTACGTCCGGGTGACGAGCTCGTCGAGCAGCAGATCGCCGTCGCGGTACAGATCGAGCAGCTTGGGTATGTCGAAGCGCGGGTTCGCGTTGCCGAACAGGGAACCGATGATCCGCTTCTGGTACACGACCAGCTCGAACATCGACATCGTGACCTGATCGTCGGCGATCGGGCCGAGCGAGGCCAACGCGACCGTGCCCCGCTTGCCGACGAGCGAAACGGCCTCGCCGAGGATGGTTCCGTCCACTACGCCGACCGTGACGAGCGCGGCGTTGGCCATCCGGCCCCGGGTCATGTCCGGCAACGCCTCCCGGGCTTCCTCCGCCGAGGCGAACGTGTGGGTGGCGCCCAACCGCTTGGCCTGCTCCCGATTGAACGGCGCCGGGTCCACCGCGAGGATCTGCGTGGCCCCCGCGATGCGCGCACCCTGTACCGCGTTGGCACCGACGCCGCCGACCCCCATCACGACCACCGTGTCCCCGGGGGACACGTCCGCCGCGTACACCGCGGTTCCCCACCCGGTCGTCACGCCGCACCCGACGAGGGCGGCCTTGTCCAGGGGGATGTCTTCCTTGATCTTGACGACCGACGACTCCCGGCAGACCGTGTACGGCGAGAAAGTGCCGAGCATGCACATCAGCCGCACATCCTGACCGCGCACGTGATGGCGTGCGGTGCCGTCGCGCTGGAGACCCACCGCGAGCCCCGCCCCCTCGTCGCAGAGGTTCTGGTGGCCCTGGGCGCACGACGCACACCGCCCGCACGCCGGGATGTAGCTCAGCACGATGTGGTCGCCCTCGCTGACACTCTTGACGTCCGGGCCGACCTTCTCGACGACGCCGGCGCCCTCGTGTCCCCCGATCGCCGGCAGGGCTTCCAGGGGAAGGTCACCGATCCGAACATGCTCGTCCGAATGGCAGAGGCCCGACGCGGCGAGACGTACCATGACCTCGCCCTCGCGCGGGTCGTCGAGCTCGAGCTCTTCGATCTGCCAGTCCTGACCGTACTCCCACAACACGGCAGCCTGCGTCTTCACGAGCCGCAG
The DNA here is from genome assembly GCA_035650075.1 of Micromonosporaceae bacterium. Taxonomy (GTDB): domain Bacteria; phylum Actinomycetota; class Actinomycetes; order Mycobacteriales; family Micromonosporaceae; genus DASSUC01. The sequence continues at coordinate 4,916 of DASRII010000553.1, forward strand.
TATAGGTTTCGGCAACGGGCTGGACGAGATCCGGCGAGGGACTTACGTCAAATGCCGTATCCGACATCACCGCTTATGCCCGTAGGCCCCGTCGCCGTCTTCATGATTTGCTGGGAACGTGATCGGTTCAGGTGAACGTGAGACGCTGCTGGACCCGACCGGCGGCGACGACGCTAGCGCGGACTCCGCACTCGCGCCACGGCTACGCAGCCTCGCCGGGCTTCGCGTCGGGCTCCTCGACAACTCCAAGCCGAACGCGGCGGTTCTGCTGGCCGCGGTCGCGGACGAGCTGCGAGGCGGCTGGGGAGTCGAGTCGTCGATGGTGTACGCCAAGGGGTATTTCGGCACGCCGGTCGAGGAGAGCCAGATCCGGGCGATAACCCAACAGTGCGACTTCGTCGTGGCGGGAATCGGCGATTGAGGATCGTGCAGCGCGGCCAGTTTGGCCGACGGGATCCTGCTGGAACGGGCCGGCACGCCGACGGTCAGCATCTGTACCGACGCCTTCACGGTGCCGGCGCGAGCGATGGCGAAGGTCTACGGTCACCCGGACTTCGAGTTCGCGACGACACCGCACCCGATCGCGAGCCTGTCGGTGCCGCAGATCCGGGAACGCGCGCACGAGCTGATGCCGGACCTGGTGAGGATTCTGATGGCGACCCGGTCTGACCAACGAGTCCTGGCGTCCCCTCCGGCCGACCCATCGCCTCGACCGGTCGGCGGCGCCGACCTGTGGGACGCGATCGAGTACTACGAGGGCCGCGGCTGGACCGACGGACTGCCGGTGGTACCGGTGACCGAGTCGTATCTGCGCCGCTTCCTGGACGTGACAGACCGCGATCCGCAGGACGTCGTCTTCGCCATGCCGCACCTCAACCGGCAGTGCACGGTACGGATCGCGGCCATCAACGCGGCCCTGGCCGGCTGCCGACCCGAGTACTTCCCCGTGGTCCTCGCGGCCTGGGCGAGCCTGGCCGAGGAAGGGTACGCGAACAAGGGCATCTGGCAGAGCACGACGGGCTCGGCGCCGTTGCTCGTCGTGAACGGTCCGATCCGCGAGGAGATCGGCCTGAACTGCCGCGCCGGCGTATTCGGCCCCGGATTCCGGGCGAACGCGACGATCGGCCGCGCGCTGCGGCTGACCGCCATCAACTGCTTCGGTCTCCGCCCGCAGCAACTCGACCAGGCCACCCAGGCGACGCCGGCCAAGTACACCGCGTGCATCGGCGAGAACGAGGAGGACAGTCCGTGGCCGGGGTTCCACACCGACCACGGGTTCGCCGCGTCCGACAGCACGGTCACCGCGATGTCGGTGCGCTCGGTGATCCACATCGAGGCGCGGCACACGACCGTACCCGAGCAGCTCGGCCTCGACCTGGCGGGCACGCTGTCACGTACCGGCTCGCTCGTGCACGAGACGATCAGCGGCTGCCTGGTCCTCGGTCCCGAACACGCCGCGGTGTTCGCCGGAGCCGGCTGGAGCAAGTCCGACGTCCGGCAGTTCGTCTACGAGCACGCCGGCCGTACCCGCGCCGAACTCGCCGCGGTCGGCAAGGACGCGATATCGCGTAGTACCCGCTGGCGGCTGCCGGCCGACCATCCGGACGCGATGCCCGACGACCGCGGAAATTACGTGCGGGTACTCAACTCGCCGGAGGCGCTGCTCGTCGTGGTGGCCGGAGCCGGCAACGCCGGGGTCTCCGCGGTGGTGGAGACCTTCGGCCCACGGGGCGGCCCACCGCCGGTCACCCGCATCGACACTCCACAGAGGACGGCGACAGATGGGCAATGACGAGATAGAGAAGGCGCTGCAGGGGCTTCGGGACACGCTGGCAACCGACGGGTACGAGCTGGTCTGGTCCATGGAGGACGGGGACCGGATCGGGATCCGGGTGGTCCCCGGCTCCGAGGCCTGTGCGGACTGCCTGGTTCCACCGGAGCTGATGCGGTCCATTGTGGACGATGAGCTCGGCACGACCCCGTACCGCGTCGGAAGCATCACCCTGCCGTGATTGTCGAGCCCAGCCGGACCACGCCCGTGTACGGCGAGTTCGATGTCGTCGTCGTCGGCGGCGGTCCGGCGGGACTGATGGCCGCCACGGCCGCCGCCCGCAGCGGCAGGTCGACGATCCTGCTCGAGCGGTACGGCTTCCTGGGCGGCGCCGGTACCGCCGGGGGGCTGTCCACGTTCTGCGGCCTGCACGCCAAGGTCCATGGTGAGCACCGTCGGGTGATCCACGGTCTGGCCGATGAGCTGCTCGACCGCCTGGAGAAGCTGGACGGCGTGGCGCCGCCGCACCTGACCATCAACGACGGCATCACGGCTCAGGCGTACGACATCTCCACCTACAAGATCGCCGCCGATGAGCTGGTGGTGGGCTCGGGCGCGAGAATCCTCCTGCACACCCTCGCCGTCGGAGTGGTGATGGCGGACGAGGACCGCATCGACGCGGTGCTCGTCGAGTCCAAATCCGGACGCGCCGCGGTACGCGGCCGGATGTTCGTCGACGCCTCCGGAGACGGTGACCTCGCGGCCTGGTCGGGGGTCCGCTACGAGAAGCTGGACGAGCTGCTCTATCCGTCATTGATGTTCCGGATCAACGGGGTGGACGCGGAGGCCGCCGGCGAGGCGCCGTGGCGGACGGTCGAGCGGCTCATGACAGAGGCCGAGCAGGCCGGTACCCACCGCTTCCCGCGCAAGCGGCCCATCGTCCGTCCACAGCGCAACCCGCTGGAGTGGCGGGCCAACCTCACCCAGCTCAGCAACCTCGACGGCAGCCCGGTCGACGGTACCGACGTCGACCAGCTGACCCACGGCGAGCTGACGGGCCGGCAGCAGATTCTCGATGCCTTCGCCTTCATCCGGGACCACACACCCGGCTTCGACCGGTCGTACGTCGTCGACATCGCGCCCCAGATCGGCATCCGCGAAACCCGGCGGATCGTCGGGCGCTACCAGCTCACCGAGGACGACGTGCTGGACTGCGCCGACTTCGACGACACGATCGGGGTCAACGGCTGGCCGATCGAGGCACACGTGGCCGGCACGGTCGAGTTCCTTTGGCAGCGGATCCCGAGAGGGTTCAACCAGTTGCCGTTCCGGATGATCGTGCCGGAGCGCGTGGACAACCTGTACGTCATCGGTCGGTGCGCGTCCATGACCCACGGCGGCCAGTCCTCGGCCCGGGTCACCGGTCCGTGCTTTGCCATGGGCGAGGCGGCCGGCACCGCCGCGGATCTCGCCCTGTCCGCCGGTGTAGCCGGTGGCGCGGTGGACGTCGCCAGGCTACAGCGGCGGCTCGAGCTCGGCGGCGTCTACCTCGGCCGGGACGCCTGACCGTGACTGCGCTGCGCAGCAACCTCGAACCGGGTACCACACCCTGGGCGATGCGCCGTGCACAGTGGACGGCCCTGGGGTTGACCGAAGAGGACTTCGAGAAACCCAAGATTGCCATCGTGAACAGCTCGTCCGGCCTGGCGAGCTGTTTCAGCCACCTCGACGGCATCGTGGGACCGCTGCGGGAAGCCATCCGCGATGCGGGTGGCGTCGGGTTCGAGGTCCGTACCGCGGCACCGAGCGACGCGATAACGAGCGCCGGCGCGGCCGGCCGGTACATCCTGCCCAGCAGGGACCTCGTCGCCAACGACGTCGAGGTAGCCGTCGAGGGGGCGTTGCTCGACGGCATGGTGTGCCTGTCGTCGTGTGACAAGACCACGCCGGCGCACCTGATGGCCGCCGGGCGACTGAACATCCCGACCATCGTGGTCGCCTGTGGCTACCAGCCGTCGGGCCGCTGGCGTGGCGAGGACGTCGACTTCGAGGACGTATTCCGCTACGCCGGACACGTCGTCGCGGGCCGGATGTCCGTCGAGGACCTCGCCGAGATGAGCGCGTGCGCGGTCACCGGGCCCGGCGTGTGCGCCGGGATGGGTACCGCGAACTCCATGCACATCGCGGCCGAAGCGCTCGGCATGGCGTTGCCGGGCAGCACACCGGTACTCGCGAACAGCCCCCGGATGTGGCAGGCCGTCGCGGAGGTCGGCCGCCGGATCGTCGAGATGGTCGCGGCGGATCTGCGCCCACGCGACATCATGACGCCGGGAGCGTTCCGCAACGCGGTCATCGCGATCCTCGCGATCTCCGGCTCGGTGAACACTTTGAAGCACTTGCAAGCGGTCGCGGTCGAGGCCGGCTGCGAGGTCGACGTCTACGGCTTGTTCGAGCAACTCGCGAGCGACGTGCCACTGCTGACGGCGGTGAAGCCGAACGGTCCGCACGGTATCGACGAGTTCGA
>DASRII010000554.1:0-5400 GCA_035650075.1 Micromonosporaceae bacterium
AGCGGCGTCCCGAGCACCACGAGGCCATGGTGCTGTGGGCCACCACCATGATCATGACCCGGCAGTTGGTCCACCAGCGCAGTGGGGAGCCGCCCCGGCCGCGCTGGGGCGCCGAACGAAGCATGCCGCCGGCTCAGAAAGATCCACAAGCGGCATGAAACCGTTCGCCAACAGGCTCTTAGGGAGTCCGTGTTGCCGTCACTGTTGCCGTCATGCAGCCCGCTTCCTGCCTGCTGAGCGCCGTCCCGTCGACCTAGGAGGGCGCTGAAAAGCGAGGTTGTGGGGGTTCGTCGGGACCGACGCTGGCTCTGGTGGCCTCGGTTATGTCCGGCCGGTCGCGTGGGCGACGGCGCGGTCCGGTCGCGGATGGCGGTGGAGGGGGATCTGACGCGATTCGGAAGGGTGGGCGCTGGCGCGGCGTGGGCTGTTCAGGTGGCCAGGGCCCAGGTTCGGTCGGTGCGGGTGAGGCCACGACCGATCAGATTGCGCAGGTTCAGCGCGGCGGTGCGTCGCTTGAGCCAGGCGTGGTTCTTGATGGTGCCGCGGTAGCGCAGCTTCACCCGCTGTCCGCCGTGGTTCGCGACCTGGGAGACGACGCGCTCGATGTTCGGCCGGTGGTGGCGGTAGTCCTCGCGCAGCTCGGGGTCGGCTGCCCAGCCGGCCCGGGCGGCGCGCAGCAGGTCGTCGTGTTCGTGCAGGACCAGGCTGCGGCCGGTCTTGGAGGTGGTGCAGCGGGCGCGCAGCGGGCAGTCTCGGCACAGCGCTCCGAACGTCACCGACCGGCCCGCAGACAGCGGGCGGGTCTGCCCGGTCGGGCAGGTCACGACGCCGGTGTCCTCGTCGACGGCGAAGTCGTCCACGGTGAACCCGCCGGCGACCGCGGGCTGCACCGGCTTGGGCTTGATCACAGCCTGGTCCCCGGCCCGCTCGATCGCATCTCGCAGCTCACCGGTGCCGTAGGCCGAGTCGCCGTACCAGCGCAACGCCTCGCGGGCCCCGTCCGCGATCCCACCCTCAGCTCGATGGCCGACGCCGGTGTCGGTGTCGATGTCGGTGTCGGTGTCGATGTCGCCGGCCGGACACGCCGCCGCATCCCCACGCGCGCTGCCCCCACCCCCCGCCGGGGGCTGCCCGGTCTCGCCGGCGGTGTCGTCGCTGGTCGCGGTGTCGTCGCTGGTTGCGGTCCGGTCGGTGTCGGCCAGGAACGTCTGCGCCACTGCGGCGTCGGCGTTGTCCGGCCCGGCGGCCATGGTCAGCGCCTCGTCGGTGATCAACCCGGTCTCGGGTTCGCCGACCAGGTGCGCGCGGTAGCCGTCGCGGCGGCTGCTCGGGGACTTCCGGGTGTGCCGGGCCTGCTCGTCGACGGTGGAGATCACCCGGTCCGGGGCCACTTTCCGGGCGATCCGCCACCGCCCGTCACGCCCGTCGGAGCCCTCGGCGGGCTCCACGTCCTGCCCGGCCACCAGCGCCAGCAACGCCACCGCGGCCGCGGCGGTCTCGTCGAGATCGATGTCGGTGCCGGTGAGCGCCGCAAGGACCGCGTTCGCGTCGGTGACCAGCGCCGAGACCAGCGCGTCCTTCGCGTCCGGGTCGGCCCAGTCGATCCGCGGCTTGCCCGACTGGGTGTAGTCGTGCCCGGTGCACACCGCCGCGATCACCTCGCCGCCGCCGGGCACCTGCCGTTCCACCCGTCGGATCGCCGAGATCAGCTGGGTGACGGTGTCCTGGGTGGCCACCGCGTCGTCGAGGATCGTGGAGTCCACCGCCCGGCGTCGTCGACCCGCCAGTACCCCGGTCGCCTCGATCACCTGCCGGATCGCGTCGTTGATCCGGTGTGGGCGCTCGGACTTGGCGATCCGCCTCCGCCAGTAGGTCAGGCTCGACGGGTCGAACCCCTCATCCAGCAGCGACAGCCCGCACGCCACCTTCCACCGCAGATCGCACCGGACCGCCTCGGCGCACTCCCGGTCCGACAACTCGTGCAGCGCCTGCAACGTCAGCACCGCCGCCATCCGGGTCGCCGGCAGCGACGGGCGCCCGATCGAGGAGAACAGATCCGCGTACGCCGCGTCGGGGAACACCTCGCCGCGGTGCTCAGCCAGGAACGCGAACATGCTCCCCGCCGCGACCAGATGACCGACCACCTCACCGGCGTCCCACAGCTCGCGGTCCAGACCCTCCACACCCTGCACCCAAAGATCATCCCAGGAGTCACCCGCACGGATCACCGGCAGCCCGCCGCCCGCCGTATCGGGATTTTCAGCACGCTCCTAGTCGCGCTCGGAGAGCGTCACCTCGATGCCACCGACCAGGTCGGCCGACACGTTGTAGACGAACGCACCGACCGTCACGGCCACCGCGAACAGCAGGCTGTTGATCGCCCCGATGACGGCGGCCAGGCCGAAGACCCGCCCGGCGCTGATCAGCGCGCTGCCGGTCTGGGCCTCGCCGGAGACCAGGTCGGCGTACGTGCCGTTGAGCCGGTCCCAGACGCCCATGCCGTCGAGCACCCCGTAGAGCACGCCGACCGCGACCAGCCAGATGAAGAACAGCACCACGGCCAGCACCAGGGCGAGCTTGAGCACCGACCACGGGTCGAGCCGCCGCAGTTGCAGCGCCGCCTGGCGCGGCGGCCGCGAGCGGGTGGTGGCGCGGGCCCAGCCGCCTGTCTCGACAGCGGCCGCCTCGCCGTCCTTCGTCGGGGCCGGCGGGGCGAACCGCGGGGCCTCGAGGAATGCCGTGGGGCCCTCGTCGAGCAGACCGGCCTCGTCGGAGGCGAGCGGAGCCTCCCGGACCTCGTGGCCGGGCATGCGCCGCCACGGCGGCGGCTGGGCGGCGGCCGGCCCGGGCGCGGGCACCGCCGGGGCGGGCAGCGGGTCGAGCGTCGGAGCCGCCGGGGCGGCGTCGGCCGCTGCCGGCTTCGCGTCCTTGGCACCGTTACCACTCGACTTCGCTTGAGCGGAGGCCGGGACGCGGAGCTTGGCGGTGGCCGTCGCGTCGGGCTCGCGCGGCTCGTCGCTCTCCGGGGCGGATGCCTCGGAGGCGCCGACCGCGCCGGTGACCGTCGAGCCCTCGGCGGACGCCGACTCCTCGGCCGGCGACTCCGCCGGTGCGCCGTCGACGACCCGGCCGTTGCCCGCGGCGCTCTCGCCGTCGCGCTCGGGCGTGTGCTGGCCGGTCGCGATCGATCCGCGGTCCGGCCCGGCCGGGGTGTTGTTCGTCTGGCTCACGGGGTGGAGCTCTCCTGGTCGCTGTGCGGGGTGCGGGCTCGGGTCAGCTCGTCGGGCCGGTGGCGGGGGTGTCCGCGTCGTCGTCCTCGGCGTTGCGCGCGACCGCCAGCAGCGAGGCGTTCTCGCCCAGGTTCATCAGGCGGACCCCCTTCGTCTGCCGTCCGGCCTTCCGAACCTCACGGGCCGAGGTCCGAATCACACCTCCGGTGGAGGTGATCGCGTACAGCTCGTCGTCGAGGCCGACGATGAGCGCTCCCACCAGCGTGCCACGCCTCCGGTCGTACTGGAGCGTCAGCACGCCCTTGCCGCCCCGACCCTGCACCGGATAGTCCTCGATCGGGGTGCGCTTCGCATACCCGCCCGCGGTGGCGACCAACACGAACATGCCCGGCCGGACGACGGCGAGCGAGAGCAGCCGGTCGCCGTCGTTGAACCGCATCCCGAGCACACCGGACGTCGCTCGGCCCATCGGGCGCAGTGCATCGTCGCCGGCGGTGAACCGGATCGACTGGCCCTCAGCGGAGACGAGCAGCAGGTCGTCGGTGGCCGAGCACAGCACGGCACCGACCAGCTCGTCGTCGTCGCGCAGGTTGATGCCGATCAGGCCACCCGTGCGGTTCGAGTCGAAGTCGGTCAGCCGCGACTTCTTCACCAGCCCGGTGCGCGTGGCGAGCACCAGGTACGGCGCCGCCTGGTAGTCCTTGATCTGCATCACCTGGGCGATGTGCTCGTCGGGCTGCAGCGCGAGCAGGTTCGCGACGTGCTGGCCGCGGGCGCTGCGGTTGGCCTCCGGCAGCTCGTAGGTCTTGAGCCGGTACACCCGGCCCTTGTTGGTGAAGAACAGCATCCAGTCGTGCGTCGAGCAGACGAAGAAGTGCGCGACGATGTCGTCCTGCCGCAGCTGCGCGCCCTGGACGCCCTTCCCACCGCGCTTCTGGGCGCGGTACAGGTCGGTCTTCGTCCGCTTGGCGTAGCCGGTCTGAGTTATCGTCACCACGACGTCTTCGACGGCGATGAGGTCTTCGTTCGTGACGTCGCCGTCGTCGGCCACGATCTGCGTACGACGGTCGTCGCCGTGCTTCTCGACGATCTCGGTCAGCTCGTCGCGGACGATCTGACGCTGCCGCTCGGGCCGGGCGAGGATGTCGTTGAGGTCGGCGATCTCGCGCTCGATCTCGGCCAGCTCGTCGATGATCTTCTGGCGCTCCAGCGCGGCGAGCCGCCGCAGCTGCATGTCGAGGATCGCCTGGGCCTGGATCTCGTCGACGTCGAGCAGCTGGATCAGGCCGGTGCGCGCCACGTCCACGGTCGCCGAGCGACGGATCAGCGCGATGACCTCGTCCAGCCGGTCGAGCGCCTTCACGTAGCCGCGCAGGATGTGGGCGCGCTCCTCGGCCTTACGCAGCCGGTAGCGCGTCCGCCGGACGATGACCTCGATCTGGTGGCGGATGTAGTTGCGGACGACCTGGTCGAGCCGCAGGGTGCGCGGCACCCCGTCGACGATGGCCAGCATGTTCACGCCGAAGCCGTACTGCAGCTGCGTGTGCTTGTAGAGGTTGTTCAGCACGACCTTGGCCACCGCGTCGCGCTTGAGCGTGACCACGATGCGCATGCCGATGCGGTCGCTGGACTCGTCGTTGATCTCGGCGATGCCCGCGAGCTTGCCGTCGCGCACCAGCCCGGCGATCGACTCGATGAGGTTGTCCGGGTTGACCTGATAGGGCAGCTCGGTGACGACGAGGATCGTACGGCCCTTGGCGTCGTCCTCGACCTCGACGACGGCGCGCATCCGCACCGACCCGCGGCCCGTGCGGTAGGCCTGCTCGATGCCGGTGCGCCCGTAAATGATACCGCCCGTCGGGAAATCCGGTCCGGGAACGACCTTGAGCAGATCCTCGTTCGTTTGATCGGGATGGCGGATGAGGTCGATCGTTGCCGTCACGATCTCGCTCAAGTTGTGGGGCGGGATGTTGGTCGCCATGCCGACCGCGATGCCGGTCGAGCCGTTGACCAGGAGATTGGGGAAGCGCGCGGGCAGCACCACCGGCTCCTCGGTGGTGCCGTCGTAGTTCGACCGCATCGGCACCGTCTCCTGCTTGAGCTCGGAGAGGAGCTCCATGGCGGGGCGGGCCAGCCGGCACTCGGTGTAGCGGTAGGCGGCCGGCCCGTC
>DASRII010000555.1:0-10126 GCA_035650075.1 Micromonosporaceae bacterium
CCGCCTGCCGGCGCTCGTTTATGCCGTGATCGCCACGGCGTCCCTGACGCTGTACGCGGTTGCGGTCACCGCCCCGGCGCGGCTGCTCGCGACGCGGCCGATCACGCCCCTGCTCACGTACGAGTAACCCCGCGCGCCACGGACGACCGAGGTCGGGTGCGACGATTCGTGCGTGATAACCGACCCGGGCACGTTCACGATCGACGCCATGCTCTGTGACAGCGCGGTGGTGGCTGAGGGCAAGCTCTACGTTCAGGGCGCCGGCTGGAACATGCTGTCCAGCCCGCAGTTCCCGTTCGTCCAGTCCCGGATCGGTCTTGCCGTCGTGATCGGTGTCCCGTACACGGAGACGAACCGGGAGCACCGGCTGCACGTACGGCTGGAGAGCGAGGACGGCGACCTGCTGCCACTCGGGCCGCCGGTACCGGACCCGGACCAGCCCGGCGGTGCGCAGCGAGCGACCGGAGTCGGTGCGCAGTTCAACGTGGGCCGGCCGCCGACCCTCCAGCCGGGCGATCGGCAGAACCTGCCGTTCGCCATCAATCTCGACCAGTTGGGGTTTCAGACGCCGGGCGCCTATTCGTGCGTGTTGTCGATCGACGGGGAAGAGGCCAACCGCCTGCCGTTCCGCGTACTCACCGCGAGGAGTTAGAACAGACCGTTGTCGTGCGGGACCGTCGAAACGTCGGGGAGTTCGGCCATGACGTCCCAGTGCTCGGCGACCTTGCCGTCCGCTACCCGGAAGATGTCGTAGAAGACGTGTGGCTTGTCGCCGAACGTCCCCTCGGCCTGGAACAGCACGAAGTCGCCCTCGGCCACTGCGCGGTGTAGCTTCGTGATGCGCAGCGCCAGCCCTTGCTCGGCCAGCTCGTTGAACTTCTCGACCACGCTGGTGAAGCCGTCGGCGATCATCGGGTTGTGCTGGACGTACACGTCGCCGTAGTACGCCGGTAGCCGGTCGAACCGGCCCGCCACGAAGTCTGTGCCCACTTGTTCCATCAGTGCCTTGTTGACGTCCGTGCGGTCGAGGTCGGTCGGCTCGGTCGGACCGTCGAGCATCGTGTGCCCACTCGGCGTCGGGCCGACCTCTGGCTGCATGGCCTCCCAGTGCTCGGCGAGCCGGCCATCGGCGACCCGCCACATGTTGACCGCCACCATCGGCCGATCGGAAAGCCCGTGGTACCGGCCGTGCAGCGCCACGAGGTCGCCCTCGGCGATGGCGCGTACCCGCTCGTACCGGAAGTCCGGTCCCAGCCGGGCGACCCGGCTGCGCAGGCCCTCGACGCCGCCGCCCACCACGGGACTGTGCTGGATGTAGTCGGCGGACCAGTACCGGTCGATCGCCGTCGGGTCGCGATTCTCCAGAAGCTCGGTCGTTGCCTGGATGACGAATGACTTGTTGTCCACACGCCGAGGCTGCCACGGCTCGCGGCGCAGAGGCGGCGGAACGGATGAAATCAGTCGGCAGCGGGCGGGCGGCGATAGACCACTACGCCCATCGCGACCGTGGTGAGGGCCGCGGTCGTGATCGAAAGGGCGAGGAGGCGCCCGAGCGTCGGCGGGTCGAGCAGCAACGCGGCGACGGTCAGGCCGGCGAGCGCGACCCACAACGGTGCGGCGGGGAACCGGACGCGCGCGGCGATCTCGGCGTTGACCAGGACGAAGACCAACGCGTAGAGGGCGCCTACGGCGGCGAAGCCGGCCGCGTACCCGCTGATCCCGGCGTAGTCGGAGCCACCGGCGAACCAGATCGCCACGTCCCCGAACAGCAGCGCCGCGAGCACGAGGACCGTTCCGCAGGCCGCGACCACGGCCAGCGCCGCGAGCAGCGCGCGCCGGCTGCCCTGGGCCAGCCGCGGCAGCGCCAGGATCGTGACCACCTGCGGCGCCCACAACGCACCCTTGGTGAGCACGGCCCCGACCGCGTACTCCCCGGCCTGCGTGGGCGGCAGCAGGTGGCGGGCGAGGATCAGGTCGGCGTACGAGATCGCCAGCATCGCGAGCGTCGCCCCGCTGGCAGCCGCCACGTCCCGACCGGCCAGTCGGGCACCTTCGGCGTGTGGGTGGGCACGGCCGGCAAGAGCCACGAGTACCGGCAAAGTCAGCCAAGCGACCGCCGCGCCCAGGGCCAGCGACCCGGTGACCCCGGCGCCCGCCGCCAGGCCGGCGATGACTCCGCCGTACCGGGCGACCGCCAGCAGTACCATCCCGACCGCGAGCCGGCCGAAGCGTTGGGTCCCCTGTAGCTGGCCCAGCCAGCGGCTGCCGACCACCACCGCGGCGGTCGTCGCCATCAGCAGCAGCGGCAGCACCGGTGACAGGTGCAGGCCCATGGAGATCACCGGTGTCGCGACCGCCAGCGTGCCCGCGGTCACCGCGGCGGTCGCTACCGTCGCCCGGGCCGCGTTGCTCACCTGGCCGTCGCGCGCCCACCGCACCGCCAGCGCGGTCTGCAGACCCAGCGCCGGTACCGTGGCGACCGCCAGCAGCGCCAGCACGGCGGCCAGCGCGCCGAGGTCGGCCGATGACAGCAGCCGCGCACCGAGCAGCGGTACGGCGTAGCCGATCAGGTTGACCGCGAACCCGGCGACGGTCACCGCCGCCCCGCCCGGCCCGAGCTTGCCGGTCGAACTCTTCGTCAGCGACTCGGTCATGGCTTCCTGCGAAGGACGTACCGCGTGCACTGCCAGTCCGGGGTGTACGGCAGGTCGTCCCGCCGGTCGACGATCTCGCCGCCGTGCGCGGTGACCAGCGCGGTCACGGCGCGGTCCGGTACCCCGGTCATCCTCATCGGCGCAGGGTAGCCGAGCACGCGGCGCTGCCCCCAGGCGATGAGCCGGTACGGCGCGAACCGCCAGATCACCCCGCGGACCGTCCACAGTGGTCGCGTCGGCACCTGGACGACGGCGGTACCGCCGGGGCGGAGCACCCGCAGGAACTCGGCCAGGTACCGGTCGATCGCCGGCCTGGGCAGGTGCTGCAGCACGAGCGCGGTGTACACGAGGTCGAAGTGTCCGTCCGGGAACTGGCCGAGGTCGGGGGAGTCGTTGAGGACGTACCGGCACACGCCGTCGCTGCGGTCGAGCCGGCGCGCGGTGTCCAACATGGACGAAGCGATGTCCACGCCGACCACCTCGTCCGCGTGGCCGGCCAGGGCCTGCGACAGCCGGCCCACCCCGCAGCCGAAGTCCAGAGCCCGCTCCCACCGCACCGGCAGGCCCAGCCCGGTCAGCCAGCCGATCATCTCGTCGACGTCGGCGCGCCCGGTAGCCAGGAACTCGTCCACGGCCCAGTGACCGCCACGCTTGTCGGGCGCCACCAGGACCGCCCAGAGCGGATCCTCCGCGCCGAGCTTGGTCCAGTCCCGCCGTACCTCGTCGAGCCCCACCTCTGGCATAGTGTCGCCACACTAGCGGCCCATGAGAACGACGGGAGGGCCTGACCCCGTGTCCACCCTGGCACGCTCGATCCGGCTGTTCGCCGCGTTCCGGAAGGAGCAGTCCGATCCGGACTTCTTCTACGGGCTCCTCGCCCGGGACACGGTCGACCAGCTGCGGGCGTACGCGGATCTCGACAAGGCGCTGGTCGTCGACGTCGGTGGCGGGCCGGGCTACTTCGCCGACGCACTGCGCGAGGCCGGCAGTCGGGTGGTGTGCGTGGACGTGGACGCGGGGGAGATGTCGGCCCGGGGCGGCATGCCGTCCGGCGCGGTACTCGGCAGTGCTCTGCAGTTGCCGATCCGCACGGACTCGGTCGACCTCTGCTTCTCCTCCAACGTGCTCGAGCACGTACCGGACCCGTTCGCGATGGCGGACGAGATGGTCCGGGTCACCCGCCCCGGCGGCACGGTCTACCTGTCGTTCACGAACTGGCTCTCGCCCTGGGGCGGGCACGAGACGTCGCCGTGGCACTACCTCGGCGGACACCGGGCGGCCCGGCGCTTCGAGCGGCGCCACGGGCGGCCGCCCAAGAACCACTACGGCGTGACGATGTACGGCGTATCCGTCGGTGCCGCGGTCCGGTGGGCGCGCCGGCAGCGGGCCGCCGACATGGTCGAGGTGCTGCCGCGGTACCACCCGTGGTGGGCCAAGCCGATCGTCCGGGTACCGGGTCTGCGCGAGTTCCTGACGTGGAACCTGTTGCTGGTACTCAGGAAAAGATGACCCGGCGCGAACGGCTGGTGCTGCACGCGGTCGCCGCCGCGGTCACCCTGCTCGTCCTCGCGCCGCTGGTCCTGCCCGGGTACGTGCTGCGCTACGACATGGTGTTCGTCCCCCGGCAACCCCTGCGGTGGGATCTCGTCGCGCCGAGTGGCGGGCTGCCCCGCGCGGTACCGCAGGACGCGGTCGTCTCGCTGCTCAGCCTGGTCGCACCCGGCTGGCTGCTGCAGCGGATCGCCCTGGTCGGGGCGATCTACGCCGCCGCGCTGGGTGCCGGCCGGCTCGTCCCGGCCCAGCGCACCCTCACCCGCGTGGTGGCCGCGGTCGGGTACGCGTGGACGCCGTTCCTCGCCGAGCGGCTGCTCCTCGGGCAATGGGGTCTGCTGCTGGCGTACGCGGCATTGCCGTGGCTCGTAGCCGCCGCGAACGGGTTGCGTGAGGGCAAGCCAGGCGCCTTACCCCGGTTCGTCGTGGCAGCGGGGGTCTCGGCACTCACCCCGACGGGCGGTCTGCTCTCGATGGTGTCGACCATCGCGCTGACGGTCGGCCGTAACAAAGCCTGGCCGAAGGCGGTCGGCGCGGTCGCGGTACTCGAGCTTCCTTGGCTCGTGGCCGCAGCCACGACGGTCGCCAGCGGCCGGTCGGACCCGGCCGGGGTGGCCGCCTTTGCCGCGCGAGGCGAGAACTGGAGCGGCCCGATCGGCGCGCTCGCCGGTACCGGCGGGATCTGGAACGCGCAGACCACGCCGGCCAGTCGCGGCTCGGCGCTGGTACCGATCGTCACGTTGGTCCTGATCGCACTGGCCGGCTACGGGTTCGTCGAGCTGCGACGACGCTGGCCGGCCGGCGCGGCGGTGCGACTGGCGGTCCTCGCGGGCATCGGGTTCCTGTTGGCGTTGCTGGGTGTGCTGCCGGGGACCACCGAGCTGCTGGCGTGGGCGGTCGGCCGCATCCCGGGTGCGGGGCTCCTCCGCGACGGGCAGAAGTGCCTCGGGCCGTACGCCCTGCTCCTCACCACCTGCGCGGCCCTTGGCGTCGAGCGGCTGGCGGCCAAGCTGGCCGAGCCCCGCGCCCGGCTGGTGCTCGTCGCGGCGGCCGTACTGCCGGTGGCCGTGCTGCCCGACCTCGCGTTCGGCGGCGCTGGCCGGCTCCGCCCGGTTCACTATCCGGCCGACTGGGACCGGGTCGCCGCGCAGGTGGCCGCCGACCCGGGCGAGGTGTTGTCGCTGCCGTTCAGCGAGTACCTCGCGTACCGGTGGAACGGCGGGCGCACGGTGATCGACCCCGCTCCGCGGTACCTCGCCGCCGACGTGCTCACCGACGACACCTTGCGGGTCGGGGGCGTGCCGATCCGGGGTGAAAACCCCCGGGCGGCCGAGGTCCGCGGGCTGCTCGCGGCCGGTGCGCCGGTCAGCGGTACCGGTGTCCGCTGGGTGCTCGTCCAGCACGAGGCGGGCGGTACGGTACCGGACAGCGCGCTTTCCGGCCTGCAACGTGTCTACAGTGGACGGTATCTCGACCTGTACGCCAACCCCGCCGCCGCTCCCGGCCGACCTCCGAGGCCGATCTGGCGATTGATCCTCCTCGGTATCGACCTCGCGGTGGCGGGGCTGGTGATCGCAGCCATTCTCCGACTACGCCAATCCCCTACCAGGTGGTAACGTGCCGCCAGGTACCCGAGGAGGGGTTGTCATGGCGAGATCGCAATCGGTGTTCCTCACCGCTGTGGTCGCGATGGTGCTCGGCATTGCGATCGGTGTCGTCGGGCTGCTCGCCGTGGTCCCGCAGCTGTCCCAGTCGGCTGAGGACGCCGCCACCCAGATCGAGGATCCCGCCGCGCCCCCGGTCTACGGGACTCGCTGAATTTCGCCCCGCCGCTGGGCCGGGATCTTCACGCGACCCGACAACAGGGTCGCGAACCGAACGCCCGCTACCTGCCAGGTGAACTCACCGGCGTGCTTCAGAGCCGCTTCGCCCATCGCCAACCGCAGCCGCTCGTCGGTCAACAGGGTCCGCACCTTCGCGATGAAGTCCACCTGATCGTCGGCGAGCAGGCCGGTCTCCCCGTCGACCAGGGCCTCCCGTACGCCGCCCGCGCTGCGGAACGCCACGGTGGGTGTGGCGTGGCTGCCGGCCTCGACGATCGTGAGCCCCCAGCCCTCCTTGAGCGAGGGCGTGAGCGCGACCCAGGCAGTCGCGAGCAGGGCGTGCTTCTCCTCGTCGGTCACGTACCCGGTGAACTCCACCCGGTCCTGGACGTGCAGCTCGGCGGCGAGTTCCCGCAGCCGCGACTCCCACCAGCCCTGACCCGCGATGACCAATCGCAGGTCGGGCAGGTCCGCCGCGAGCGCCGCGAGGGTGTGCAGAGCCACCTCGAGCTGCTTGTGCGGGACCAATCGGCCGAGGGCGACGAGCATCGGGGTCGCGCTGCGGGGCGTGGGAGTCTGCGGCGGCTCGGGTGTGCCGTTGTGGATGACCGTGATCCGCGCCGGGTCCACGCCGAGGTCGGCCAGCTCCGCGCGGGTCGCTTCGGACACCGTGGCGTACCGGCAGCGGCGGTACACCCGCGGTGCGAGCCGCGACTCGACCCACCAGCCCAACCGGCCCTTCGATCCGGGGAGCACGACCGGCCACTGCTCCCGGTGCACGTGGTGGACGAGCGCGATCACCCTGCGCCGGACGTAGAGCGGGGACATGAACGGCAGTCCGTTGCAGACGTCGACGACCACGTCCGGCCTTCTCCCGTGCCGGCGGGCCAGCGGTCCCACGTTGACCAGGCCAGCGAGGTAGGCCCAGGCCGCCCGCAGGTACACGGTGAACCGCCCGCCCCGGCGAACGATCCGGACACCGGCCGCGGTGACCTCGTCGGCCGGCGCCGCGGCGTGCGCGGCGCAGAACACCGTGGCCAGATACCCGGATGCGACCAGCTCACCGGCGATCCGCTCGACGTACACCTCGGAGCCGCCGCCCTCGGGATTACGGGTGTCCCGCCAGTTGAGGAAGAGCACGTGGGCTCGCGCGACAGCGCCAACTGCCGCGACGGGGGGTTGAGCAGGCGGCCCGGCCAAAGCTACTCCCGAGTAGTGCTCGCGATCGCGCCACGATACGGCACTGACACATCGGACTTCCAGAGGGTCGCGGCCGACTTAACTAGGGAGTAACCTCCGCGGCAGTCGTATCCACCGGCAGGTGTGGAAGGAAGGCAGTATGCGTCGCTTCGTAGGCGCCGTACTCATCGGATTCGGCGTCTTGTTCCTCGTCGTCGCGGTCGGCCTGCCGCTTTATGTCGCGCCGGCAGTGACCAAGCTGCCGTACGACCTGGAGGTCTGCCCGGACAACCAGACCGAGGGCGGGGATCCACCCGGCTGCCTGCGTCCATCGGTGGCGGAGGCGAGCGGTGCCACGTTCCTGGAAATCGGCACGCTGAAGGTCCAGACGGGCACGCTGCGCAGCACCACCTGGGTACGCCCGCAGCCGAAGGCGACCGCCGACTGGCAGCGCTCGGGCAAGCTCGACGACGACGCGTTCATCTGGGACGTCTACTCGGACGCGAAGTGGGCCGACGGGGGCGGCGCCGTGGTCAGCGCGTACAGCACGTCGATCGCCATCGACCGGGTCAGCGGGGCGGCCGTCGACTGGGACGGCCAGTGGCTCGACGACAGCAACCTCGGCAAGACCGTGGCCATGGGCAACGTCAAGTACGAGGGCCAGGTCTACAAGTTCCCGTTCGGCACGGAGAAGAAGGACTACCTGATCTACGATCGGGACATCCGCAAGGCCGTACCGGCGACGTTCGTCGACGTCGCCACGGTCGACGGCGTCGAGGCGTACCACTTCCGGCAGGAGATCAAGAATCTGCCGGTACAGAACGTCACCCCGGCCACGCTCACCGCGCTACTGGGTGTCTTCGCGAAGACCGCGACCTCCGGCAAGATCCTCTACAGCAACACGCGTGAGGTGTGGGTCGACCCGGTCACCGGTGCGTACCTCGACGTGCGCGAGCAGCCGCGGAAGGAACTGGTGCCGGACGACGGTACCGACGGCCCGACCGTCCTGCTCAACGCGGACTTCAGGTACACCCCGGAGACCGTGGCCAACTCGGTCTCGTCGGCCAAGAGCAACCAGTCGCAGCTGAAGCTGGTGACCCTGTACGGCCCGATCGGCTTCGGTGTCCTCGCGCTGATCTTCCTGGGGCTCGGGGTACTGCTGGCCGTCCGTGGTCCGTCGGCCGCGACCGAACCGGGCCCGTGGGACGCCGCCCTGCCCAAGCCGCGCCACCGGCTCCGCGACGACGGTTCGGGCCTGGGGAACGACACGGGTCCACTGTCCGACACGATCCCGGGTTCCACTCCCACGTGGTCCGGGCCTGAACAGAGGTAGGAAGGCTGACTGACGCGGTAACCCAGCCGCTGCCGTTGTTGCGGCTGCCGGCCCTCGATGTGCTGCGGGCCGTGGGCGCGATGGCGGTGGTCGGTACGCACGTCGGCTTCTACACCGGCGCGTTCCTGAACCCGACGTGGGGCGGCTTCCTCGGCCGCCTCGACGTCGGGGTGGCGATCTTCTTCGTCCTCTCCGGTTTCCTGCTGTTCCGGCCGTTCGCCGAAGCCGCGTCCCGCGGCGGCAGGCGACCCGGCTTCGGGCGGTACCTGTGGCGCCGCGCGCTGCGCATCCTGCCGGCGTACTGGCTCGTCGTGACGGCGGCGTTGGTGCTGCTGTCGCAGAACCGGCCCGCGCCATTCACGGACTGGCTGCGCTACGCGACCCTCAGCCAGATCTACTACCCGGCCTGGAACCGGAACGGCCTGTCGCAGACCTGGAGCCTGGCTACCGAGGCGGCGTTCTATCTGCTGCTGCCGCTCGTGGTGGTCGTGGCCATCGGGCGGCGGTGGCGGCCGGGGCGGGCCTTCGCGGTCGTAGCCGGTAGCGGGCTCGTCGTGAGCGCCGCCTGGTTCGCCGCGGTGGGCACCGGTCACATCCTGTCCGCCAACTACGTCACCTGGCTGCCTACGTACGCGCTGTGGTTCAGCGCCGGGATGGCGTTGGCTGTGGTCCACGTTGCCGCCCGTACGCACGGCGCGGACCCACGGTGGCGGCTACTCGACGAACTCGCCGCGGCGCCGGTAACCTGTCTGGCGGTTGCGCTCGGTCTGTTCGCCATCGCCAGCACCCCGGTCGCGGGCCCGCGCGACCTGACCCCGCCGACACCCGGTGCCCTGGCCACGCGAGTCGTCCTCTTCTGCGGTGTTGCGGTAATGATCATGATCCCGGCGGCGTTCGGGCCGGCCAACAGATTCAAAGCCGGTCTCGGCCTGGCGCCGGCGCGCTGGCTAGGAGCCGTGTCGTACGGACTCTTCCTGTGGCAGCTCGTCGTCCTCGAGGTGATCTACGACGCGCAGAACCGGTTGCCCTTCTCCGGAGATCCCGTCGGCACGTTCGGTCTTGCCCTCGGCGTAACCCTGCTCCTCGCTTCGCTGAGTTACTACCTGCTGGAGCGCCCCATCATGCGGTGGGGATTCCGCTGGAACCGGCGCAAACCGGAACGTCGCAGACAACCACACGACGGCGACCGCGAGCAGGCCGAGGAACTGAGGGCCGGCAGCCTCGCGAGCATCGGTGGTGGACAGCCAGACCACGCTGGCGACGACGAAGAGTCCGACCGGGGCCCACGACTCCAACACGCGTAGCCGTCGGCGTAGCAGCCGGCCGCGAATGCCGACCGGGTACGGCTGTATCGCGCCCAAGCCGACCGCGGAGATACCGGCCAGTGCGAACGCGCCGCCGAGGACGCCACCCATGACGATCAGCGCGAGACCGCCGACCACGAGCAGCAGGGTGCGACCGTCACGCGTGCGGGCCGGTACCTCGAGCCGCTGCTGCGACTCATGGGCGCCCCGCCGCCGCATGGGAAGGAACGCCGCCAGTGCGACGCCGAGAAGCAGCAGGCAACCCGCGAGAAGGCCCATCCG
>DASRII010000556.1:0-19664 GCA_035650075.1 Micromonosporaceae bacterium
CGGCGGACCGCCATGAAGATGCGCGGCATCAACGGGAAGTGGAAACACATGTGGCATTCGTCGCCACCGACGTCCGGGTCACCGAAGTACGCCACGACGTCGGCCGGCCACTGGTTGGCCTCGGCCAGCAGGACCCGGCCGGGAAACTCGTCGTCGACTATCTTGCGGCAGGTCTTCAGGAACGAATGCGTATCCGGCAGGTTCTCGCAGTTCGTACCCTCCTCCTCGAACAGGTAGGGCACCGCGTCGAGGCGGAACCCGTCGATACCCAGATCGAGCCAGAACCGCAGTACGTTGAGCATCTCCTTCTGCACGGCCGGGTTCGCGTAGTTGAGGTCTGGTTGATGCGCGAAGAACCGGTGCCAGAAGAACTGGCGGCGTACCGGGTCGTACGTCCAGTTCGACTCCTCGGTGTCGACGAAAATGATGCGCGCACCGGAGTACATCGTGTCGGTGTCGCTCCACACGTAGTAGTCCCCGTACTGCCCGTTCGGGTCGCGCCGCGACTCCTGGAACCACGGGTGCGAATCCGAGGTGTGGTTCATCACGAGGTCCGTGATGACGCGGATGCCACGCCGGTGCGCCGCGTCGAGGAGCGCCACGAAGTCGTCGACCGTACCGAACTCCGGCAGCACCTTGTAGAAATCGCGGATGTCGTAACCGCCGTCGCGCAGTGGGGAGTCGTAGAACGGCGGTAGCCACAGGCAGTCCACGCCGAGCCACTGCAGGTAGTCCAAGCGGGCGGTGAGCCCCCGCAGGTCACCCGAACCGTCGGCGTTGGAGTCGAAGAAGGCGCGGACGAGGACCTCGTAGAACACGGCGCGCTTGAACCAGCTCAGATCGGCGGGTAGGGCACGAGCGTGCACGAAGTCGCCGGACTCGGGATGTTCGACGACGCCGTCGGTGACGTGGCTCCCGGCGGCTCGGCTGCTGGCGGCCGGATCGATGAAGACCGGCTGGCGCGCAGGGATCACCTCCATACCCACTAAGAATAACCACTACCCCAGGGGCTCAAACCGTTCCCCAGCGTCCCTAAACGTGGCGATGTACGGTAAAGACGTGAGCAGGCTCGACCGACGGGTCGAGCCGTACGGCGTTGTGCCGGCCCCAGTCGTACTCCACGCCGGTCAGCGCATCCCGCGCGGTGAACCGCTCGTGCCAATCGAAGCCCAGTGCTGGCATGTCCAATGTGGTGTTTCCCCAGTGGGCCTGAACCGGATCGAACGTGCACACCACGAGCACGGTGTTGCCCGTGGCATCGTCCCGTTTGGACCAACACAGCAGCACGTCGTTGTCGATGTCGTGGAAACGCAGGTTCCGCAGTTCGTGCAGAGCCGGGTTGGCCTTGCGCACGGCGTTGAGCTTCGTCAGGAACGGTGCGAGCGACTCGCCCGCCTCGATCGCCCCGGCGAAGTCGCGCGGGCGCAGCTCGTACTTCTCGTTGTCGAGATACTCCTCGGCGCCCGGCCTGGCCACGTGCTCGAACAGCTCGTACCCCGTGTAGATGCCCCACGACGGGGACAGCAGGCTGGCCAGTACCGCACGAATCTTGAACATCGGCGGCCCGCCGTGCTGCAGGTCCTCGGGCAGGATGTCCGGCGTGTTGGGCCAGAAGTTCGGCCGCATGTAGTCCGCCGCCGCGACCAGCTCCTCGCAGTACTCCCGCATCTCCCGCGCGGTGTTGCGCCATGTGAAATAGGTGTACGACTGGCTAAAGCCCACCTTAGCCAGACCGTGCATCATCGCCGGCCGGGTGAACGCCTCGGCGAGGAACAGCACGTCCTCGTCGACCTTCTTGACCTCCCAGATGAGCCATTGCCAGAAGTCCACGGGCTTGGTATGCGGGTTGTCGACCCGGAAGATCTTGACGCCCTGCTCGACCCAGTGCAGCACCACCCGCAACACCTCGGCGCGGATGCCGTCCGGGTCGTTGTCGAAGTTCACCGGGTAGATGTCCTGGTACTTCTTCGGTGGGTTCTCCGCGTAGGCGATCGTGCCGTCGGCGAGCGTGGTGAACCACTGTGGATGGTCGCGTACCCATGGGTGGTCGGGTGCGCATTGCAGGGCAAGGTCCAGCGCCACCTCGAGCCCGTTGGCACGCGCGGCCGTGACGAAGTCGCGGAAGTCGGAAAGCGTACCCAGCAAAGGATGGACCGCGTCGTGGCCGCCCTCGTCCGACCCGATCGCCCACGGCGAGCCGACGTCGCCGGGGCCCGCGACGAGCGCGTTGTTGCGCCCCTTGCGGTTGACCCGGCCGATCGGATGGATCGGCGGCAGGTATACGACATCGAAGCCCATCGCGGCCACGTCCGGCAGCCGGCGAGCCGCGGTGACGAAGGTCCCGTGCCGCGCCGGATCGCTGGCCCGCCGCGGCAGGATCGCGCCCTCCGAGCGCGGAAACATCTCGTACCAGGCCGAGAACAGCGCCCGCTTCCGGTCGACCCAGATGTCGTACGGCCCGTCGACCGTCAGCAAGTCGGCCGGTGGGTGATGCCACAGCAGCTCGTCGAGCGCGAGAGCCGGCGCGATCCGCTTGGCCAACGGCAGTGTGTCGTCCGCGAGCTTGACCGACGCGTCGCGCACCGGGGCGGCCAGCACCGGCGGTACGAGGCCCGCCGCCTGATCCAGGATCGCCACGCCCTCGGCACAGTCGTTCGCCAGCTCGGCCGCGCCCTGGCCCGCGTCCACCTTCTTGGTAACCGCGTCCCGCCACGTGAGATAGCGGTCTCCGTACGCCTCGATGGTGAAGCTCCACAGACCGACCGCGTCCGGCCGGATCACCGCGATCCACCGGTCGGTGCCGGGCGCATCGGGCTCCATGCGTACCGACCCGGCGGGAGTGCCGTCCGGACCGTAGACCACCACTGTGACGCCGAGTGCGCCATGCCCTTCGCGGTACACCGTGGCGGTTACCGGGACCGCCTCCCCCACCACCGCCTTGGCTGGGTAGCGCCCGCACGCCACCACCGGAGATACCGACTCGATCGGGATCCGCCCAGTCATCCCCTTCACCCTAGGGGATCGAGCCGTTGCGTGCGATCCAGTCGACCTGCTGTCCGGTGAACGCGGCAATGTGCTCGAAGTCGGCATCGTAGTGCAGCACCGAGGCGCCGAAGTGTTCCGCGGCCGCGGCGGTGAGCAGGTCCATCACACCCGCGGCACGGTGCTGGCTTCGTGCCGCCATGAGGGACTGAACCTCGCGAGCCCGCAGCGCGATGTCGTCCACAGCCGGCAACTGCACGAGTTGACGACGGACCTGCCGGATACCACGGTGCTCGCGCGGGTCCCGTGCCGAATAGCCCACCTCCAGATCGACGGTCACGAACGTCGCGAGTATCCCGTCGGCAGCGAGCTGCCGCAGCCGGCTCTCCGCCGCCGGGACGCGCCGCGCCACCGTGTACGCCGACGTGTCGGCGAGGAAGAGCGTTGTCACCTGCGGGCGCCGCGCATCACCTCGGCGTCGCCGAGGTCGGACCCACCGAGAAACAGCGGGTCATCCAGTACGGCCCGCGCACGAGCTCGACGTTCGGCCACGAATCGCAGGGCCTCGTTCACCGTGTCCTTCTTGGTGGTCGTACCCAGTTCCGCTTGTGCCGCTTCGAGCAGCTCGTCGTCGACGTCGATGATCGTCCTCACGGAACCATGATATCAAGCCGAGCGAGCTGTATACATCGCGCGTCTGAATGCAAGCGCGCATAGCATGGGCAGGATGATCGGCAAACTGAAGTCAGTAGTACTCGATGCGCCGGACATCAAGGGCCTCTCGGCGTTCTACCGCGGCCTGGCGGGCTGGACCGAGGCGTACGCCGACGATGAGTGGATCACGTTGACCACCGAAGACGGTTGGCGGATCGCCTTCCAGGACGCGCCGGACCACGTACCCCCGAGATGGCCCGATCCCGCCTACCCCCAGCAGGCCCACCTCGACCTGCGGGTGCCCGACGTCGACGCCGCGACCGCGAAGGCCGAGGAACTCGGCGCGACCCTGCTGCGCGGGAACGATTCGTGGAACACGCTGGCGGACCCGGCCGGGCACCCGTTCGACCTGTGCCTGAACGCGGACGACCCGAAGACCACGCTGATGGGCGTGATGCTCGACTGTCCCGATGCCAAGGAGCTGAGCACCTTCTACGCCGAGCTGTTGGGCAAGCCGGTGACGCACCAGGGTGAGGGCGGCGCGATGATCGGCAGCGAGGGCTCGCAGCCGGTGATGTTCCAGCAGGTCGAGTCGTACACGCCGCCGCGGTGGCCCGATCCGGCCTACCCGCAGCAGTACCACCTGGACGTGCTGGTGGACGACGTGGAGGTGGCCGAGCCGCCCACGCTGGCTCTCGGGGCGACCCGGCTGCCCGGCGAAGGCGACAACTGGCGCGTCTACGCCGACCCCGCCGGCAAGCCCTTCTGCCTTACGTGGTAGCTACTCCGGCGACGCCCCGGTCCCGCCCGCCCCGTACGAGGCGGCGAGAGAGCGCAGCCGCGCGTGGACACCGTCGTACGCCACCGCCCCGACCAGATACGACTTGGCGACCTTGGCGACCATCGTGTAATTCGGGTCGCAGACGTTGCCGACCGGAGCCTCGCCCGCCTGCGAGATCAGCTGGTACGCGTCGAGGTCGTCCAACCCGACGAGTGCCGCCGTCCAGGTCACCAGGTCGTGCTGGCTGATCCGGTACGCGTCCTCCAGCGGCCGCGCCGAGCCTGTCGACATCAGGTGCGAGTCGGATTCGAGCCGGGGCCACGGCGTCGCAACGCCCTTGACCAGCTCGACCGCTACCACCGTGCGCATCGCCGACTCCACCGCGACCCCGGTGACCTCACCATGGCCCTGCCGGGCGTGCCCGTCTCCCACAGCGAACAGCGCACCGTCCACATTGACTCCGAAGTAGACGGTCACCCCGGCGCGCAGCTCGGGAGTGTCCATGTTGCCGCCGTGCGCGTCCGGTACCAGCGTCACCCGGGACTCGAAGGCGGCCGGGGCAACACCCACTGTGCCGTGCATCGGGTCCAAGGGCAGCTCGACGGACAGGTCCGACCGCCGGGCGTGGTAGCGCACGATCCCGGCGGCAATGTCGATGTCGTACCGCCACACCCGTTCCTCGAGCGGTGGCTGCAGCGTCGCGGTGGTGTGGGTCGACGTCAGCGCGCCGAAGTGCGGGAAGGTCGACGACACCGCCCAGTCACGGGCCGGTGTGATGGACACGAAGTGCAGCGCGAGCGTGTCCCCCGGCTCCGCCCCCTCGACATGGAACGGGCCGGTGACCGGATTGAGGTACGGGAACTCGCACACGACGGACGGCAGGTCGGAAACGGAACGCACCCGCCCGCCGAAACAGTCCTCTGTGTACAGTTCGACGACGTCTCCGGGGCGCACGGTGCGCACCGGTGGCCGGCCGCCGAAGGTGTACGCATACTCCTCCGGCGCCGGCTGGTACGTGTGGACAGTCATGACAATCCCGAAAGGCGTGGGCGGCGACCGATGGCATACAGCACCACCAGTATGACGACTCCGATGCCCAGCCAGGTGAACCCCAGCAGCTGCGCCGCCACCTTGGCGTTCCACACGACCGCGGCCAGGATCGCGAAGCCGACGGCCGGTACGACAATGTGCCGCAGCCAGTCGCGCGAGCCCTGACGCACCACGTAGTGCCAGAAGACCGAGACGTGCAGGACGAGGAACGCGGCCATCGCCCCGAAGTTGATCAGCGAGGAGAGCAGGGTGACCCCGTCGTCCCGGCTCGCCATGTAGAGGCCCAGGCCCAGCGAGACGAGGGCGACGAGGAAGGTGGCGTTGGTCGGTACCTGGGTCCGCTGGTTCACCTGGGCGAAGAACGACGGCAGCTGCCGGTCTCGGGCCATCGCGAAGACGAGCCGGGAGGTGGCCGCCTGGGCTACCAGGGCGTTCGCGAACCCCCACGCGATCGCGGTGGCCACGGCGGTCAGCGTCCCCAGCCACTTCCCGCCGCCGGCGACTTCGGCCGCGTCGTAGAAGGCGGTCCCGGCCGGGTCGCCGTTGGCGATCAGTGCGGCCGGGTCGGTGACGAACATCGACGCCACCCACGTCTGCACGATGAACAGCGTGCCGGCCAGCAGCAGGGCCGCCACCATCGCGCGACCGATCTGGCGAGCGGACTCGCGGTTCTCCTCGGCGAGCATGGATATGCCGTCGAAGCCGAGGAACGACAGCACGGCGATGGACGTCGCGCCGAGTACCAGCGACCAGGTGAACGTGCTGGAGTTGAAGAACGCGTCGAACGTGAACCCCCGGCCCTTGCCCTGCGCGACCGCGACGATGCCCACGACCAGGAAGATGGCGAGCACGATGAGCTCGGCGACCAGCATGATCCGGATGACTCGGGCGGTCAGCTCGATGCCGAAGTAGTTGACGATGGTGTTGAGCACGACGAAGCCGACGAGCCACACCCACACCGGGATCGCCGATATGAACGAGTTCATCGCGATGCCGGCGATGAGGTACAGCAGGCCAGGTACCAGTACGTAGTCGAGGAGGATGACCCAGCCGGCGAGGAAGCCGACCGGCGGCGCGATGCCCCGGCCGGCGTACGTGTAGACCGAGCCGGCCATCGGGAAGGCCCGGGCCATCTGGGCGTACGACAAGGCGGTGAACATCATCGCCACCATGCCGATCGCGTACGCCAGCGCGACCATGCCGCCCGAACCGGCGTACACCAAGCCGAAGATGCCGAACGGCGCGATCGGCACCATGAAGATCAGGCCGTACACGACCAGATCCACGAACGTCAGCGAGCGCTTGAGCTCCTGCCGGTACCCGAAATCTTCGAGGGTGGTCATGCCGCACGATAGCGCCGTTACTTTCAAGAGAAAAGATCTCTGACGGAAAGGTTCAGAACGACGCGACCACGTCGAGGTCCAGGCCGTCGGCGCGGGCCAGGTAGGTGGGCGCCAGGAGATGCCGGCCGCGTACCGACAGCAGCCCGCGAGCGCCGTACAGCGTGGTGCCGTCGGCGACGGCATCCATGGCGGCGGTGGCGAGCGTGCCGGCCCGTTCGGCCAGGGCCGCGAGCAGCCGGACGCCCTCGTAGCAGCTCTCGCTGTGCCCGCCCGGCACGGGCGCGTGCACTCCGAACCGCCGGGCGTACGACGCACCGAACGCCAGCCCCGGCTCGGTGAGCACGGTGGCGAAGTAGCCCATGCTCGCGTACAGCTCGCCGGTCGTGTCCCCACCGGCGCCGAGCAGACCGTTCTCCTCGAGCGCCGGGCACAGCCGCAGGACTCGCTGGGCCAGCTGTGAGCCGGCGAACGCCCGGTTGAACAGCACGAGGTCCCGGCCGATCAGCGTCAGCAGCACCGCGTCGACCCGGCTCGCGACCAGCCGGTCGAGCAGCGGTTGCGGGTCGACGGCACCCCGGTCGACGTACCGCTCGCCGGCCACCGTGGCCCCCACCTCGGCCAGGTACCGGCGGGCCGCCTCGTGCACCCGGCGCGGCCAGACGTAGTCGTTGCCGAGCAGGAACCACCGGCGCGCCCGGCCCTGCCCGGCCAGCCAGCGCAGCACCGGACGCAGCTGGCTGCCCGGAGTCTCGCCGGCGAGGTACACCCCGGGCGAGCGCTCGCCGCCCTCGTACGGCGGCGTGTATACATACGGCACCGCCGCGCCGATCGCCCGGGCCACCGCGACCCGAACGTCGCTGGCGTGCAGCCCCACGACCGCGTGGACCGCGCCGGTCCGCACGAGCGAGCCCACCTCGCCGGCCACCGCCGCAGCCGGCCGGCCGCCGTCGACGAGCACCAGCTCGACGGGGCGGCCCAGCACCCCGCCGGCCGCGTTGAGCTCGGCGGTCGCCAGCGCGGCGCAGTTGATCGCGGCCGGTCCGATCAGCCCGAGCAGGCCCGAAATGGGCACCACGAGACCCACCCGGAGCGCGTGGACGGGCTCGGTCGCGAGTAGTTGGGCCCGCGCCGGGTCCATGATCGGACTCAGACCATCCACGGCGCCGAGTATCTTCCGGGAAGACCGTTTCGCATAGAGGGAGATTCGGGTGCTGCGCTCGTACCTTGCCTATTTACTCGCCGAGGCGGAGCGCGAGGTCAATCGCGGCCTCGCCGAAGCGCTGGCCGAAGAGGGCGTCACCGTCGAGCACTGGCGCATCCTGCAGGCCCTCTCCGACGGTCTCGGCCACTCGATGAGCGAGCTGGCGGCCGCGGTGCTGATGCCCAGTCCGACCCTGACCAAGGCCGTCGACCGGCTGGTCGACGACGCCTTGGTCTACCGCCGGCAGGACGACGTCGACCGGCGGCGGGTCGCGGTCTTCCTCTCCGACCGGGGCCGCGCGCTGGCCGGTCGGCTGGATCGACGGGTACGGGCGCATGATCGCTCCCTGCGGGCGGCGTACGGTGAACAGCGGACCGAACGCCTGATGCGTGAGCTGGCTCGGCTCAAGGACGTCCTAGCCTAAACTGGGGCGAACCTTAATCGACGAAGGCCGAAATACTTCAACCGCGGCTAGCCTGAGAGGCAGCACCGCGGTCCCAGCGGGGAGGCAGGTCACCAGCCCCGCGAACCTATCGGCTCGGCAACCGCGTCTAGGTTGCAGCCGCGGGAACGACGAGGAGGAGGCCAGTGTCCAACCCACGCACCCACACCGAGCTCGGTGAGCCTATGCCGACGGCAGAGTTCCGTGCCGCCACCGAGGCCATCGTGACCAATATCGAGCAGGTCATCGAGGGCAAGACCGCCACGGTCAGGCTGGCCCTCGCGGTCATGCTCGCCGAAGGTCACCTCCTCATCGAGGACGTCCCCGGTGTCGGCAAGACGAAACTCGCCAAGGCGCTCGCCCGCTCGATCGACTGTTCGGTGCGGCGCATCCAATTCACCCCCGACCTCCTGCCGAGCGACGTGACCGGGGTCAGCGTCTACAACCAGGAGACGCACGACTTCGAGTTCAAGCCGGGCGCGGTCTTCGCGAACCTGGTCGTCGGCGACGAGATCAACCGGGCGTCGCCCAAGACCCAGTCGGCGCTGCTGGAGTGCATGGAGGAGCGTCAGGTCACCGTCGACGGCGTGACGTACGAGCTGCAGATGCCGTTCATGGTCATCTCGACGCAGAATCCGATCGAGATGGAGGGCACGTACCCGCTGCCCGAGGCACAGCGCGACCGGTTCACCGCCCGGATCGCTATGGGGTATCCGGACGCCGGCGCCGAGCTGACCATGCTCGACGTGCACGGCGGCGCCGATCCGCTGTACGACCTGACTCCGGTCGCCGACGCGGCCGTCGTCCGCCGGCTGATCCGGACCGTCCGCGACGTCCATGTGGCCGACCAGATCAAGCAGTACGCCGTGAACCTCGTCAACGCCAGCCGGGAATCGCCCGACCTGCGGCTCGGCGCGTCCCCGCGGGCCACCCTGCACCTGTTGCGGACCGCCCGCGCGGTGGCCGCCCTCGAGGGACGGGACTACGTGCTGCCGGACGACCTGCAGGCGCTGGCCGTGCCGGTGCTGGCGCACCGGATCATCCCGACCGCCGAGGCGCAGCTGTCCCGCCGTACGACCGACGCGATCATCGCCGACCTCGTACACCGGCTCCCCTTGCCGGTCGACCGCCAGCGCTCGCAATTCGACACCCGACCGAACCCGAACCAGTACGACCGGAGGCGTTAGCGGTGAGGGAAGCGCTGCGCGGACTGACCACGCGGGGGAGGTCCTTCCTCGCGGCGGGTGGCGCCGCGGCCCTGTCCGCTCTGATCCTGGCCGAGAAGGACCTGCTGCGCGTCGCGATCCTCCTCGCGGTTCTGCCGCTGCTCGCCGCGGCGTACGTCGGTCGCAGCCGGTACAAGCTCGCCTGCAGCCGGACCTTGCAACCGCACCGGGTGCAGGTCGGCGCGACCGCGCGGGTGGTGCTGCGGCTGCAGAACATGTCCCGGCTGCCGACCGGGACGCTGCTGCTCGAGGACCGGCTGCCGTACGCGCTCGGCAGCCGACCGCGGCTCGTCCTCGAACGGCTCGGAGCCGGCCAGGCCAGCTCGGTGGCGTACACCGTGCGGGCCGACGTGCGCGGCCGGTACGAGGTCGGCCCGCTCGTCGTGCGGCTGACCGATCCGTTCGGGTTGTGCGAGATGACCCGGTCGTTCCCGAGCATCGACCGGCTCACCGTGATCCCCCAGGTGGTGCCGCTGCCGATGGTGCGGCTGGCCGGCGAGTACGCGGGCACCGGAGACAGCCGGGCCCGTTCGGTCGCCGTGCACGGCGAAGACGACGCGGCGACCCGCGAGTACCGGCACGGCGACGACCTGCGCCGGGTGCACTGGCGATCCACCGCCCGGGTGGGCGAGCTGATGGTCCGCCGGGAGGAACAGCCCTGGGAGAGCCGGGCGACGGTCGTGCTCGACACCCGGGGGTACGCGCACCGCGGTGAGGGTCCGACGGCCAGCTTCGAATGGGCCGTCTCGGCCGCCGCCAGTGTCGCCGTGCACCTCCGGCAGGCCGGGTACAAGGTCCGCCTGGTGACCGACGCGGGCATCGACGTCGACGCGACGGACTCCACGGGCGACGGGCACCTGCTGGACAGCCTGGCCGAGGTCAAGCTGTACCAGCGCGGCGAGGTGTCGCTGCTCGTCGACCGAGTCCGGCACCGGTCCGACGGTGGATTGATCATTGCGATGCTCGGGTTGCTCACGCCGCCCGAGGCCGAGATGCTGGCCGCGCTCCGCACGAACAGCGCTACCTGCGTCGGCTTCCTGATCGACTCCACCACCTGGCTGAACCTGCCGACCGCCGCCCGGGAGGAGGCCGACCACGCGTACAACGACGCCGCGCTCGGCCTGCTGCACAGCGGGTGGCGGGTCGTCGGCGTGAACCACGGCACGAAGCTGCCCGCCGTCTGGCCGCAGGCGGCCCGCGGGCAGCAGGGCTTCGCCTACCGCGCCGCGATGGCCGAGACCGTGGCGGGAGGTGTTCGGTGACGTCGCGCAGACATATCGGGTACATCGCCGCCGCGGCGACGCTGCTGGCGGCGTTCCCGCTGTCGACGATCTTCGACCGGTGGACGTGGCTGGTCCAGTGCTTGATCGGGGTCGCGCTGGTGACGGGGTCGGCGACGCTGGCCCGCACCCTGCGTGCGCCGCTCTGGGGTCAGATCCTGGCCATGGCCGGAGCGCTGCTCATCGGCCTCACCTGGCTCTTCCAGGGCGAGAACAGCACGGCGATCCTCGGCATCATCCCGACCAACGAGACCTTCGAGTACTTCGGCCAGCTGCTGCGCCAGTCGGGTCCGGAGATGCAGTCCCAGGGCATCCCGGTACAGGACGACGACAGCCTGCTCTTCCTCACGATGCTCGGCGTCGGGACGGTGGCGATCGTCGTCGACGTGTGCGCCGTCGGGCTGCGCCGGCCCGCCCTGGCCGGGCTGCCGATGCTGGCGATCTACTCGGTACCGGTGGCCGTGCACTACGACAGCGTGCCGGTACTGGCGTTCATCATCGGATCGTCCGGCTACCTGTGGCTGCTCGTCACGGACAACGTCGACCGGGTCCGCCGATTCGGCCGCCGGTTCTCCGGTGACGGGCGGGACATCGACGTGTGGGAGCCGTCGCCGCTGGCGGCCGCCGGGCGGCGGTTGGCCGTCGTCGGCGTGCTGGTCGCGATCGTGCTGCCGTTCGCCGTACCGGGCATGACCACCGGGCTCCTCGACCGCTTCGGCACGGGCGGCAACGGTACCGGTACCGGCCCCGGCCGCGGCGGCGGGTCGCAGGTCAACCTGTGGGCGCTGCTGCAGGGCCAGCTCAACCAGGACGAAGAGTTCCCGATGCTCCAGGTGACGACGAGCGACCCCAGCCCGTACTACCTGCGGATGGCGGTCGCCGACGACCTGCAGCCCGGCGGGTTCCGCAACCGGACGCCGACCGGCCGGCAGTCCGCCGCCAACTTGCCCGACCCTCAGGCGAACCGGCGGTCGGACGTCACTTACCGCGGGGCCAGCGCGACGGTCAAGATCACGAACAACCTCGACATGGGTCTGTTGCCGGTGTACACCCAACCGATCACAACCCGCGGGTTGGACGGAAGCTGGGCGTACGACGCCTCGATGAACGTGATCTTCTCGCCTCGCAGCAGCACGAAGAACAAGACCTACGAGTTCGACTACCTGCGTGCCGAGTACTCGCCGGAGGCGCTGCGCCGGTCGCAGCCGCTGGACCCGAACAGCCAGCTGCTGATCACCCAGGCCCGGATCCCCTCTCCCCGGGTGGCCCAGATCGACAACCTGGTCAACAGCCTGACCGCCGACAAGACCACCGTCTACGACAAGGTACGGGCGCTGTTCGACCACTTCTCCGCCAAGAACGGCTACACGTACTCGATCGTGGCCGAGTCGGCGACGACCGGGACCGCCATCGAGAACTTCCTGTTCGCCAGCAAGTCCGGCTACTGCGTCCAGTACGCCGCCGCGCTCGCGTGGCTGGTCCGCGCGGCAGGCATCCCGGCGCGGGTCGCGTTCGGCTTCACCCAGGGTGCCCGGGACGGCAACACGTACCTGCTGACGAACCTCAACCTGCACGCGTGGACCGAGGTGTACTTCGACGGGTTCGGCTGGGTACCCTTCGACGCCACTCCGGCGACGTCCATCCGCGGCTCGGTCTCGACCGCGTGGGGTCCCGACGTCAACGCGCCGACGCCGTCGACCGGTCCGTCGTCCAGCGTCGGTCCCGGCCCGGATGCCAGCCTCGACCCGAGTGGATCGTCCAACCCGCGGGGTGACCTGCAGTTCGGCGACGACGACCTCACCCCCGGTGGCGGCCTCACGCCGGCCGATCCACGCTGGCCCGGCTACCTCATCATCGGCGGTGTGCTGCTAGCCATGCTGGCGGCGGCCCCGGCCGTGCGGCGGGTGCTGCTGCGCCGGCGGAGGCGGCCGATCCCGGCGTCCGTCGCGGTACGGGTCACCGGCGACGGTGACGCGACCGAACGGGCCGGGCCACTCGTCGTGGTGCCCGAGGGGCCGGAGGCCGTACGCGCCCGGCGGGACGCGCACGCGGCCTGGGACGAGCTGATCGACACGCTCGTCGACCTCCGGATGGATGTCGACCCGGCCGAGACACCCCGCATGACCGCGGACCGGGTCGTCCGTGACGCCGAACTGAAGGGTGAAATCGCGAGCGGTGCACGGCTGCTCGGCTCGGCCGAGGAACGGGCCCGGTACGCCCGCGAGCCGTTGGTCACCGACCAGCTCGGTACATCGCTACGTGGCGTGCGGCGCGCTCTGATGGCGCGGGTCTCCGGGCGGACCCGGCTGGTCGCGACGCTCTTCCCACCGTCGGTACTGCAACGGTGGCAGACCGGCTCCATCACGATGGCGACCAGCGTGATTACCACGGTCGGACAGGCTCGGGACGCGGTCGTACGAGTCTTCAACCCGAGGCGTCTACTGCCCGTCCGTCGCTAACGACGATCGACGCGGTGGTCCCGATCCGTCGGGGCCACTACGCCGGCGCCGGCCTCCGCCGGCGCGGGTCAGACTGTCAGCCTCCGGTGCCGCCGTCCGGACGGCGACGCCAGCGCTCCTCGAGGCGGTCGATGAGCGACAGCCGCCGCGGTCTGGTACGCCGGCTGGCCGTACCGCCGACGGCATGCAGGTCGGCGCCGTGCGCACGGCGCCTCGACATGACTCCGAACGCCGCGGCGCTCATCATCACGACGAAGCCGGCTACGCCGAGCAACGAAGACTTGCTGACTGTGCCGTAGACGACCAGCGCGAGCCCGACGATGCCAATGACGACCGCGACGAGCAGCCGCCGCCGCGCATGGAACCGCGGGTCGGTGGCGCGCACCGCCGAGGCGAACTTGGGGTCCTCGGCAAGCGACCGCTCGATCTGCTCGAACAGCCGCTGCTCGTGCTCCGAGAGCGGCACGGTACTCCTCCCCGGTCATCGTGGCCGATCACGGGATGTGACCGGCGGACCGTGGCAGCCAGCCGGCTGCTTACCCGTCAGTCTACGAGTGCCCTGCTGGGTCGGAAAGCGAGACGTTGCGTGGCCCCCGCGAATTTTCCGACCATGACTGATCATCTCGGCCTGAGTTTACCGGCCGGGAGGCATCGGCCGGACCAGACAGCAGGCTGGCCGGACGCACTGCGCCGTGTCCGAAACGGGACACTACGGCGTCCGCCGCCTGCTCCGCTTCCCGCCACCCGCGCTCTGGCGCGCCGAGGGTCAACTGCCGCGGACTGCCCTCCGCGGCGACCAGACCCTCGACCCGGACGCCCACCAGCCGGATCCGATCGCCGGGGCGCAATGCCTCGAAAAGCGCCCACGCGGTCTCGAAGACCTCCCGCGCCACGTCGGTGGGTACGGCCAGCGTGCGGGATCGGTTGAGCGTCTGGAAGTCGGCCAGCCGTACCTTGATCGCCACGGTCCGGCCGGTCTGATCCCCCCGGCGCAACCGCGCGGCGGTCTTGGTCGCCAGCGCCAGGAGAGTCCGTCGGATGATCTCGGGGTCCGCCACATCGACGTCGAAGGTCGTCTCCGCGCCGATCGACTTCTCCACGTGCTCCGGAGTGACCCGCCGTGGGTCGCGTGCCCAGGCCAGCTCGTGCAGGTGGCTCGCCAGGGCGGCACCCAGCCCGGACCGCAGCATCGACACCGGGGCGTGCGCGACGTCGTGGACCGTGCGCAGGCCCAGCCGGTGCAACGTCTCGGCCGTCCGCTCGCCGACGCCCCACAGCGCCGCGACCGGCAGCGGGTGCAGGAAGTCGAGCGTCTGCGCGGCCGGTACGACGAGCAGCCCGTCCGGCTTCGACCGGGTGGAGGCGAGTTTGGCGACGAACTTCGTCGCCGCCACGCCCACCGAGCAGGGCAACCGCTGTTCGTCGGCGATGCGCCGGCGGATCAACTGGGCGATCACGGCGGGCCGGCCGAACAGCCGCTCGGCGCCGGCGACATCCAGGAACGCTTCGTCGAGGGACAGCGGTTCCACCAGCGGGGTGATGTCTTTGAAGATCGACATGATCGCGCGGGAGGCCTCGGTGTACGCGGTGAAATCCGGTGGCAGGAACACCGTGTCCGGGCACAACCGGCGGGCCACGGCACCGGGCATCGCGCTGCGTACCCCGTACCGCCGTGCCTCGTAGCTGGCCGAGGCGACCACGCCGCGCGGACCGGAACCGCCCACCACGACCGGCTGCCCGCGTAGCTCGGGCCGGCGGCGCACCTCGACGGAGGCGAAGAAGGCATCCATGTCGACGTGCAGCACCGGGCAGCCCGAGTCGTCGGCGTCCGGTCCGAACCGGTCGTCGCCACCCCGGGGCACCTGCTGGCTACGCCCCACGTGTGGAGGTTAGCGGTCCCCTCCGACGTTTCGGATCGTCAGCAGCGGCACGGTCATCTCGATTTCGGTGTACGAGCCGTGGTACGCGACCAGCATCCCCACGATCGGCGGCTCTGTCGCGGTGGACAGCACGGCGTACCGGTCGTGGCAGGCGACGACCACGTCGCCGACCCGCTGCAGGTGCTCCTCCGGCACCGGCCCGTACCAACCGGCCGCGACAGCCTCTTCCCGCGAGGCGACCCAGGCGGCGGTACCGAGCACCCCCCGCCACGTGTCGATCACGTCGGCCGTGGCGCCGTCGACGGTGTGCAGGTACCTGACCCGCGGCTCGCCGGCTACCACGCGGATCCCGGCGCGCAACCGCGGGTCGGCGGCGATGTCGAAGCGGTGGTCGGCCGGTACGTCGAGCTGCCCGTGATCCGCTGTGACGAGCAGCGCGGCGTCGGCCGGCAGCCCGTCGACCAGCCGGTCGAGCAGCCGGCCCACCTCGTCCGCCTGCTGTTGCCACTCGACCGAGCCGACCCCGCACAGGTGGCCCATCTTGTCCAGGTCGGGGTAGTAGCCGTAGACCAGCGCCGGGGGCTCGGCCGCGGTCAACGCGTCCAGCATGGTGTTCGCGAGTTCGTCCACGCCATCGGCGCCCCGGTAGGTGCCGCCACGG
The DNA here is from genome assembly GCA_035650075.1 of Micromonosporaceae bacterium. Classification (GTDB taxonomy): domain Bacteria; phylum Actinomycetota; class Actinomycetes; order Mycobacteriales; family Micromonosporaceae; genus DASSUC01. The sequence continues at coordinate 15,960 of DASRII010000556.1, forward strand.
TTGGCCGCGACGGTCAGGCCGGTACCGGCGAAGAGGGTGCTGGCCACCACCGTCACGTCGACGCCGGCCTGCGCCGCGAGGGCGAACTGCGTCCGGACCGGTTGCCAGCGCAGCGGATCCGGGTCGTCGGTCCACTCGATGTGCTTGAGCACGTGCGCGGTACCGGGGACGTTGAGCGTGAAGCCCAGCACGCCGTGAGCGCCGGGCGCGGTGCCGGTACCGAGGGTGACGAGACTCGTGGGCGTGGTCGACGGGAAGGGCGCGGTCAGCTCCCGTACCGCGCCCAGCCTGCCGGCGAGCACGTCGGCCACGACCGGCGCGTGTGGCGCCGCGAGCGGCAGCTGGTGGTAGCCCAACCCGTCGACGAGCAGGACGGCGATCCTCCGCACGCCGGCGAGATCCGCGGCGAGCTTCAGCCGGTCGGGGGCACCGGGCACTCCGAGTACCGCCAGCGCGCTGGGCAGGACGTCCGCGAGGCTCGCCTCTCCGTACCGGGGCCGGACGATGTCGAACGGGGCCACCGGTCAAGCCGCCTCGGTGGCGGGCCGCTCCACCCGGTCCCGCCGGCGCGCCAGCAGGTGCAACTGGGTGGCGATGTCGCGGTACGGCGAGCGGGCCGAGGCGGCCAGCTCGAACTCCAGCAGGGCCGACTGGTCGGCGTCGGCGACGCTGCCGGGCAGCAGGTCGGCGATGACCCGTACCCCGTGAATCTCCTCCACGATCAGGCCGGCCCCACGGAGCAAACGGTTCGCGGAGGCCGCGTCGAAACGTCGCCTGGGTGCGTCCCGCCTGGTCCCCGGGCGGTCCCCCCCATCGGGGTCGTCGAGCAGCGCGCTGGCCGCGGACAGATGTCCGGCCACCGCCCGGGCGAGTACCGCGGCGGCCCGGTTCGCGACGAGAACGCTCGCCGCGCCGCCGGGACACAGCACCCCCGCCACCGCGGAGACCACCGAGGACGGGTCGTCGACGACTTCGAGCAGGCTGTGGCACAACACCAGATCGGCGCTACCGGGAGCGACGAGATCGGCGAGCCGGTCACCGTCGCCCTGCACCGCGGTGACCCGCTCGGCCACCCCTGCCTCGGCGGCCCGCCGGGTCAACGCGGCGAGCGCGTCCGGGCTCGCGTCCACGACGGTCACCCGGTGCCCGGCCTCCGCCAGCGGTACGGCGAAACCGCCCGTCCCGCCGCCGACGTCGACGATGGTCAGGGTCCGGCCGTCGGCCCGGTCCAGCTCACGGCGCAGCACTTCCCAGACGACAGCGGCCCGGGGGCCTGCGTGTACACGGTTCACCCCTGCGAGAGTAGGTCACCGGAAGTCGCGGGACGGTGAGCGGACCGGTACGGTGACCGCCTCCAACCGGTCCGCCCGCAGGTTGATCACCCCGTCGTGCTTCTCCAGCAGGCCGCGGATCAGGAGTGCCGGGCTCAGCCGGGCCACCTTCCGGTAGCGCTGCCACAGGCCCGGCGAGCAGGTCACATTGAGCATGCCCGTCTCGTCCTCCAGGTTCAGGAACGTGATGCCGCCGGCCGTGGCTGGCCGCTGCCGGTGGGTGACGATGCCACCGACCCATATCCGCCGACCGTGTTCGACCTGCGGCAACACCTCGATCGGCAGCGCGCCGGCCCGGTCCAGCTCCCCGCGGACGAACTGTGCGGGGTGGCTGTCCGGACTCAGCCCGGTGGCCCACACGTCCGCGATGAGCCGGTCGACGTCGTCCATCCCGGGCAGGGTCGGCGGGTCGAGCCCGGTGGCCGTACCCGAGAGCGCCCCGGCCCGTTCCTGAGCCGCCGCGCCCGCCGCCCACAGCGCCTCCCGCCGGCTCATGCCGAAGCAGGCGAACGCGTCCGCGGTGGCCAGCGCCTCCAGGTGCGCGGTGGTCAGGCCCGCGCGCCGGGCCAGGTCCGCCATGTCCCGGTAGGGACCGTGGTCGACCCGTTCCGCCTCGATCCGCTCGGCCACCGTGGAGCCGAGGGTACGCACGCTCGCCAGCCCCATCCGGACCACCGGCCCGCCGATCCCCCACTCCTTCGGGTCGCGTCCCTTCTCGTTACGCGGCCCACCGTCCACTATGGGCGGTTCCAGGATGGCCGTCGCCTTGCTGGCGTTGATGTCCGGCCGGCGGGTGGTAACCCCGTGCCGCCGTGCATCGTCCACAAGGGACTGTGGTGAGTAGAACCCCATCGGCTGGGCGTTGAGCAGCGCGGCGCAGAACGCGGCCGGGTGGTAGCGCTTGAGCCACGAGCTGGCGTACACCAGGTAGGCGAAGCTGATCGCGTGGCTTTCCGGGAAGCCGTAGTTGGCGAACGCGGACAGCTTGAGATAGATGTCGTCGGCCAGCTCGCCGGTGATGCCGTTGACCGCCATGCCCTCGTAGAGCCGTCCCCGTAGCCGTTCCATCTTCTCCGCGGACCGTTTGGAGCCCATCGCCCGGCGTAGCTGGTCGGCCTCGTTCGCGGAGAACCCGGCCACGTCGATCGCCAGCTGCATGAGCTGCTCCTGGAACAGCGGTACGCCTCTGGTGCGCTTCAGCGCCTTGTCCATCAACGGGTGCGGGCTCGTCGACTCCTCCAGCCCGTTGATGCGGCGGATGAACGGATGCACCGAACCGCCCTGGATCGGCCCGGGTCGGATCAGGGCCACCTCCACCACGAGGTCGTAGAAGCACCTCGGCTTCAGCCGGGGCAGGGTGGCCATCTGGGCCCGGCTCTCCACCTGGAACACGCCCACCGAGTCGGCCCGGCAGAGCATCCGGTAGATCTCCGGATCCTCCTGCGGGATCGTGTTCATCTCGTAGTGCTCGCCCTCGTGCTCGCGGATCAGATCGAACGAGTACCGCAGTGCGGAGAGCATGCCGAGCCCAAGCAGGTCGAACTTGGCCAGGCCGATCGTGGCGCAGTCGTCCTTGTCCCACTGCAGGACCGTGCGGTTGGGCATCCGGGCGTGCTCCACCGGACACACCTCGATGATCGGCCGGTCGCAGATCACCATGCCGCCGGAGTGGATGCCCAGGTGCCGCGGGAAGGTCTGCAGCTCGTTGGCGTACGCGATCACCTGCGGCGGGATGTCCTCGTAGTCCACGACGGCCTTGCTGCCCCAGCGGTCGATCTGCTTGCTCCACGCGTCCTGCTGCCCGGGCGAGAAGCCGAACGCCTTGGCGATGTCCCGCACCGCCGACCGGGGCCGGTACGAGATGACGTTGGCGACCTGGGCGGTGTGGTGCCGGCCGTACTTGTCGTAGACGTGCTGGATGACCTCCTCCCGCCGGTCGGACTCGATGTCGATGTCGATATCCGGCGGCCCGTCCCGCTCCGGCGCGAGGAACCGCTCGAAGAGCAGGTCGTGCGCGACCGCGTCCACATTGGTGATGCCCAGCGCGTAGCAGACCGCCGAGTTGGCCGCCGAGCCCCGCCCCTGGCAGTAGATCCCGTTGTCCTTGCAGAACTTCACGATGTCGTAGACGACGAGGAAGTAGCCCGGGAAGCCGAGCTGCTCGATCATGTCCAGCTCGTGTTCGATCTGCCGGTGAGCCTTCCCGTTGCCGGGATACCGCTCCTGGGCCCCGCCCAGCGTGAGCCTGCGCAGCCAGCTCATCTCCGTGTATCCCGGCTCGGGGATCGGGTAGTCCGGTAGCTTCGGGGCCACCAGCTTCAGGTCGAACGCGAGCTCCTTGCCCAGCATCGCGGCCCGCGCCACCGCGTCCGGG
>DASRII010000557.1:0-6260 GCA_035650075.1 Micromonosporaceae bacterium
TGATGTCGACCGCCAGCCCGCTGGACAAGGTGCGCAGGATCCTCAAGCTGTACGCGCCCGCCGGCCGGTCCAAGGCGTGGGAGATGTGGATCGACGGCTGGTCCGAGGCGCTGCGAACCCCCGAGCTGGAACGGGTGGCCCGGCACCTCGACCTGCGCTGGCGCGAGGCGCTTGCCGAGGTCGTCACCGACGGCGTGAAGGACGGCTCGTTCAGCTGCGACGACCCGAGCGGAGCGGCCTGGCGCCTGATGGCGCTCATCGACGGTCTGGCGGTACAGGTCACCGTCCACGAACGGGTGATCTCCCGCCGCCAGCTCGCCGACTGGGTGCGCCTGGCCACCGCCCGCGAGCTGGGCGTGGACCCGGAAGACCTGACCTGAGACGGCTCCGGAGGGGATGCGGTGCCACGAAGCTTTGCTCTGCGCACCTATACGCAACACATTGACTCTTGTCGTTATGTTGCGTGTAGGTGCGCAGAGCAAAGCCGTCAGCGAGCATCACCCCTCGAGGCCGTCGTCGGGCTCTCCGGCCAGCTTTCGAGCCGCGGCGACCTCGTCGTCGGACATACCCTCGAACCCGGCCCGTCGGTGTGACGCGTCCTGGTCCTCGATCCAGCGCAGGTGCGATTCCCACGCCGACTGCTTGCTGGTGCCGAGGGCCGCACCGATCTGCGACCACGAGGCGCCCGCGGCCCGCGCCGAGCGCACGCCGAGCTGGCGGCCGTAGCTCGCCTTGCGGGCGAGCACCTCGCCGAGCGCCAGCATCTCCAGCGTCTCCTCCTTGGCCAGCGGTGGCGGTGCAAGCGCGTCCTGCATGCGCAGCGCGTCATACCGCGCCGCCGCCGTCAACAGCGTGTGCTCCGCCTCGATGCTCTCCGGGGTGTGCATGGCGTCAGGTTACCCTGACGCCGGACAAGCCGCCAAGCGCGGCTACGGTCAGCGAGCCGAGCGTCGGCAGGTGGTACCCGCCCTCGTGCACGGCGACCACCGGCACGCCCAACTCGGCCACGAGAGCGCCGGTCCGGGCGTATCCGGAAGCGCTGACCCGCAGCGGGCTCTCCGGGTCGTCGGCCGCCGCGTCGACGCCGAGCGAGAGCACCACCGCGTCCGGCCCGAAGTCCGCCGCGGCGGCGCACACCGCGGCCACCGCGTCGAGCCAGCCGGGATCGCCGGTACCGGGCGCCAGCGGCACGTTCACGTTGGTGCCCAGGCCTGCGTCCCGCCCGCGCTCCGCCGCGAACCCGAGGTAGTGCGGGAACCAGCCCGCGCCCGGATCCACGTGCGCGGAGCCGTAGAACACGTCCGCGCGGTCGTAGAAGATGGCCTGCGTACCGTTGCCGTGGTGGGCGTCCACGTCGACGACCGCCACCCGGTCGACGCCCGCGGCTCGCAGCGCGGCCACCGCGACCGCCGCGTTGTTCAGATAGCACGAACCGCCGTAACCGGTGCGGGTCGCGTGGTGCCCCGGCGGGCGGCAGATCGCGTACGCCAGCCGCTCCCCCGCCGCCACGAGGTCGACCGCGGTCAGTGCGGCATCGACCGCCGCCCGCGCCGCCGTCCAGGTGCCCGGTCCGACCAGCGTCATCGTGTCGTAGCAGTAGAGCCCGGCCCGGCCGTGAATCGCGGTTGGCTCCCGCGCCGGCATGCCGTCGAGCATCGCGCCGGTCGGAAAGACGTAAGGCACCACGCGATCCTGGCCGATGTCGGCCGGGAACCCGGCATCCGTCCACGCCGCGTACACAGTGGACAAGTGGGTCACGAACGCTCTGTCGTGCACGGACAGCAGCGTCTCGTCGGAGTGTGGCACCGCCGCCACGAGGCGACCACCCGCCGCCACCGTCGCTTCTCGCAACACGGTCGCCCGGTCGGGTACCTCGGTGCCCGGCGTCCGCACGCCGACCCAGATCTCCGCGCCGGGCACGTGTGCCAGGCACTCCTCCGCCCACACCACTGGAAGATCTAGCATGTCGTCGTGCCTCGCGTTGCTGACTTGGGAATCAGGATCGGTGTTCTGCCGTCCGGACCCACTGCCTCGATCCTCGACGTGCCGGGCGTCGGGGTCGGCCATGCCACGGTCTGGCGGGACGAGCCCGATCCACCGACCGGCCGCGGCACCGCACGTACCGGTGTCACCGTCATAGACCCGGGGGGCAACGCCTTCCGCGAACCGGTGCCGGCCGGCGGCGCGGTGCTCAACGGCGCGGGCGAGTGCACGGGCTTCCTCGCCGTCGCCGAGTGGGGGCTCGTCGAGACGCCCATCTTCCTGACCGCCACGATGCAGATCGGGCGGGTCTTCGACGCCGCGTGCGAGCTGCTGATCGAGCAGGAGCCGGCGATCGGCGACGAGGACGTCATCATCCCGGTGGTCGCCGAGTGCGACGACAGCTTCCTCAACGACGCCCGCCGGATGCAGGTCGATCGCGCTGACGTCGCCGCCGCGCTGACGGCGGCGCGCTCGTCGGTGGGCGCGCCAGCTCCGCCGGACGAGGGCGCCGTCGGCGCCGGCACCGGCATGAGCTGCCTTGGATTCAAGGGCGGCATCGGTACCGCGTCCCGCATCGTCCCCAGTAGACACACGGTGGGCGTACTCGCGATGACGAACTTCGGCGAGCGCGAGCGGCTGACCGTGGCCGGTGTGCCCGTCGGCACCCTGCTGCCCCCGTTGCCGGACGACGAGCCGGTCCCGCCGCCCGCGGGCTCATGCATCGTCGTCGTAGTCACCGATGCGCCGATCGATCCCGCCGGCTGTACCCGGCTCGCCCGGCGCGCCGGGCTGGGCCTGGCCCGCACCGGCTCCACCGCCCACCACGCGAGCGGTGAGATCTTCCTGGCCCTGGCGACCGGACTGCGTGCCCCGCGCGGTAGCGCACCGGCGAACGTCCCGCTGCTCGGCCGGGACCTGGACCCGTTCTTCGCGGCGGTGGTGGAGGCGACCGAGGAGTCCGTGCTGAACAGCCTCTGCCAGGCGCCCACGGTCACCGGACGGGCGGGCAACACGTCGTACGGCCTGCCCGTCGACGAGGTCGTCACGCTGTTGCGCCAGCGAGGAGGCACGCCGCCCGGTGGCCTCCCGTAGCGGGCAGCACGGTCAACTCCTGGGTCACGCAGCGCCCGTTCACGCGGGCCCGTTGCGCGGTACCGTCGACGAGCGCCGGGCAGCGCGGGTGGAAGCGGCAGCCGGCCGGTACGCGGCTCGGATCCGGCGTCTCGCCCTTCAGGATCACGGGCGTGCGACCGGGCAGTACCGACAGCAGTGCCGTCGTGTACGGGTGCTTCGGCGCCGCCAAGACCTCCTCGGCCGGTCCACTCTCGACGATGCGGCCGAGGTACATCACCGCCAGCCGGTCGGCGATGTTCCAAGCCAGCCCGAGATCGTGCGTGACCACGAGCACCGACAGCCCCAGCTGATCCCGCAGGGACAGCAGCAGGGCGAGGATCTCTCCACGGACCGAAGCGTCCAAAGAGGACACCGGCTCGTCCGCGACGATCATCTCGGGTTCCAACGCGAGCGCGCCGGCGATAACCACCCGCTGGCGCTGGCCGCCGGACAGCTCGTGGGGATACCGCGCGAAGAACCGCTCCGGCGGCCGCAGCCCGGCCAGGGACAAGGCGCGGGCGACGAGGTCCCGCTCGTCGCCGGGCAGCCGATGGATGCGGACTCCCTCGGCGATCGCCTCGTACACGGTTCGCCGCGGGTTGAGTGCTCCGGTCGGGTCCTGCAGCACGAGCTGTACCCGGCGGCGATAGGCGCGAAGCGCCCGGCTGGTGTACCGCAACGGCTCGCCGTGGAAGCGGACCTCGCCGCGGTACGGCCGTTCGAGGCCCAGCAGCGCTCGCGCCAGGGTCGTCTTGCCGCAGCCGGACTCCCCGGCCAGCGCGAGCACCTCGCCCCGTTCCACGGCCAACTCGACGCCGTCGACGGCGCGGATCGGCGGTACCGCCGCACGGGACCGGGCACCGAAGCCCACGTGCAGTCCGCGCGCCTCCAGCACCGGGCTCATCGCACGCCTCCGGTGTGGACACACGCGGCTCGGCGACCGTTGTCCGGGGCGCTGAGCCGCACGTCGACCTCGCGGCAGTCCGCCACCACGTCGGGGCAACGCGGGTGGAACGGGCAACCCGGCGGCAGCTCCCGGGGGTCGGGCGGATCACCGGGCAGTCCCTTCGGCGCGCGGCGCGAGACCGGGTCCCCGATCACCGGGAAGGCGGCGGCGAGCGCCCGGGCGTACGGGTGCCGTGGTGCGGTGAACAGCTCGTGGCCCGGCCCTTCCTCGACGACGCGGCCGGCGTACATCACCGCGATCCGGTCACAGGACGCGCTGAGTACCGACAGGTCGTGGCTGATCAACAGCAACCCGACCCGCTGCTCCTCGACGACCTCGGCCAGCAGCGCCAGGACCTGAGCCTGCACCATCACATCGAGGGCCGTCGTCGGCTCGTCCGCGATGATCAGCTTCGGTGAGCAGGCCAACGCCATCGCGATCATCGCCCGTTGTCGCTGGCCGCCGGACAGTTCGTGGGGGTACGACTGCGCCCGCCAGGCCGGGACACCCACGCGCTCGAGCAGTTCCCCGGCTCGGCGCAGGGCCGTCTTCGGCGTGGCCTTGGCGTCGTGCAGCAGGATGGGCTCGGCGATCTGCGTACCGATGCGCCGCACCGGGTTCAGCGCGTGCATCGCACCCTGGAACACGATCGATGCCGCGCTCCACCGCACTGCCCGCAGCTTGCCCCACGACATCGTCAACACGTCGTCGCCGGCCAGCCGAACCTCACCGGTGATCGTGGTGCCCGCCGGCAGCAGGCGCAGTACCGCACCGGCCATTGTCGACTTGCCGCAGCCCGACTCCCCCGCCAGGCCCACCGTCTGTCCCTCGTGGACGGTCAGGTCCACGCCGCGTACCGCCGGCAGCCCACCACCGCCCACCCGGTACGTGACGTGCAGATCCCTGATGTCGAGCAGACTCATGCCAGCTCCCGCAGCCGTGGGTCGAGGACGCGCTCGATGGCACGACCGCACATGTTGAACGCCCGCACCACGAGCACGACCGCGAGCCCGGGGAACAGCGCCCACCACCACGCTCCGCTGGTGATCACGTCGCCCGAGTACGCGTTGTCCAGGATCTTGCCCCAGGACATGCGCAGCGGGTCGCCGAGGCCGAGGAAGGACAGTGTGGTCTCGGCGAGGATCGCGATTGACACGGTCAGCGTGGTGTTGGCCAGCACGAGCGGCATCACGTTCGGCAGGATGTGCCGGCTCATCTGGTGCCAGTGCCCGCCGCCCAGTGCTCTGGCCCGTTCCAGGTACGGTCGCTCCTCGATGGACAGAGTCTGCGCCCGGATGAGCCGCGCGGTACCAGACCAGGACGTCACTCCGATCACGATGATGACCGCGATGATCCTCGGGACGTCGGGCGGGAAGACCGTCGCGAGGACGATCGCCAATGGCAGGTACGGGATCACCAGGAACCACTCGGTCAACCGGCCCAGCAGACCGCCGCCGAATCCCCTGAAGTGTCCGGAGCCGATGCCCACCAACGTGCCGATCACCATCGAGATGACCGTCGCGGCCAGCCCCACCAGCAGCGAGATGCGGCTACCCCAGATGACCTCGGTGAGCACCGAGCGCCCGTCCTCGTCGGTACCGAACGGGTAGGCCAGCGACGGTGGCGCGAGCCTCGGCCCGGTGGCCTTGGTCAGGCTGAGCCCTTCGGCGTCGGCGAGCAGCGGCGCGGCGATCGCGACGGTCGCGAACACCACCAGCACGACGAGCCCGAAGAGACCCTCGCGGTCGCGCCGGTACCCCTGCCAGAAGGCGCCCAGCGCCACCCGCCGCCGCGCCCACGCGATGCTCCGGGCGGTCTTCACGACGCCCGCACCCGTGGGTCGAGCAGCGGGTAGAGGAGGTCCGCCACGAGGTTCATCAGGATCACTCCGGCGGAGAAGGTGAGGAACAGCCCCTGCAGCAGCGGGACGTCCGGGCCGCGCAGCGCGTCGTAGGTGAGCCGGCCGAGGCCCGGCCAGTTGAAGACCGTCTCGACCCCGATCGCCCCGGACACCACGAAGCCCAGGGTGAGGAAGAACAGGGTGATCGACGGCAGCAGCGCGTTCGGCAACGCGTGCCGCCGCATCACGAGGTCGTCCCGAAGTCCCTTGGCGCGGGCTGTTGTCAGGTAGTCCGCGTACCGTTCGTCCAACATGGACGATCGCATGATGAGCGAGTACTCGGCGATGTAGACGACCGCGAGCACGGTGACCGGCGCG
>DASRII010000558.1:0-7337 GCA_035650075.1 Micromonosporaceae bacterium
AGCGGCGGGCGAGCTCCCAGCGCTGCTCGACGGTGACGGTGTCCTCGATCGCGGTGACCGGGCCCTCGACGGAGGCGTACCGATAGGGCATCTCCTGGGTCTGCGCGCAGACGGTGACCCGGCCGGCCTTGCGGATCAGCTGGGCTTTACGGCTGTTGCCGTCGGTCACCAGGATGATCTCGCCGCCGGGCCGGTAGTCGTACCAGAGCGGGATGGCCAGCGGACCTCGGCCGTCGTCGTCGGCCACGGTCACGACCGCGACGTGCACTTCGGCGAGGAAGGCCTCGCGTTCGGCGGGCGACATCGCCAGGGACATGCTGCATAGGCTAGCGCGCCACAATGTGGCGACGGCCGCTACGGTGTCGCCGATCGTCTATGTCCCGACGAGCGGCGGCGCAGTAGCGCGGTCACGATCAGGACAGCGGCCACCAACCCCGGCCCGCAGTGGACCGCGAGGACACCGAGCAGACTCGGACCGCCCCAGTCGCTGCGGTACGTCGCGGGATCGTTCATGTCGATGACAAACAGCTCAGCGACGGCGCGCACGATGAGGTACAGACCGAAGACGAGACCGATGATCGCCAGCGCCCTCTTCACGTTGCCGGCCTCAGCGGGCAGAACCTGATCGACTTCATGTGCCGACCGTACGCCGTAGGGCAAGGCGATCACATCGAGTCAGGCCGCCGTTCAGGGCTTGTCACAGGACGGCGCCGCGTGGCGCCACCTCGATGGCCGCCACGCCCCGGCCGAACAGCACCACGAGTCGGTCCCCGTGCTTGCTGCGAAGCACACCGGAGTCTCGAGCCAAGGTCGAGATGATGTGCTCGATGAGCTCGCCCTCGTCGGCCGCCTCCGGTTCCTCGTACGTGATGTCGATCCGATCGCCGCCGGTGAGCCGGACGCGCAGCACTATCTTCGCCATGGTTCCAAAACTAGACCGCGCATGACTCGCCGCCGAAAACGGGCCACCGTCTGGACCGGTTGGGCATTCGCTACGTCAAATAGTAATCAACGGTCTGTTGTCGGGATGAGCGGGACCACCTTATGTTTGGATTTCTTCGCGGCGCGCTTTTCCTTCAGGGTCCTTCCCTGCTTCTTGTGATTGGCCTTCCGGAGAGACTTGTTGGCCATAGTGAACCTTTCTTTAGTCCCGGGTTATCCCTGCGCGGTTGTCAGGCCCGGGGGGGTGTGGTGACTGTCCTGGAGCAGATTGCTGGTGGCGCGGAGACGGCCACCGTCGGTCTCCCATACGTCTTCGGACCCGACGTCGGGGTCCCGGGTACGTGCGGTGCCAGCGGCGAGAAGGAGGTGCTCGGCCTGAACGAGGTTGCTGGTGGTAGCGGCGAGAACCATCGCCGCGTCGGCGGTGCCGCCTTCGGTGTTCGGGGGCACGATCAGCAGGTCGACGCGGTCACCGTTGTCGCACAGGGCCGTCAAGAGCACGGTCGGTTGGCTCGTGAAGTAGCCCAGTCGCAGGACCCGCCCAGCCACACCCAGGCGCTCGGGATGTTCGTCCCAGCCGTCGTCGGCGAGGACCAGCCGGGTGACCGGGCCGCGGAGCTTGTCGATAGCCAGAACGAGACCTGGCAGCTCGGCTACGGGGTCGGTGGAACGGGGCCACCAGGCGCCGTCGAGGAGGGTGCGGCGGGAGCCGGTGGGTTCCATCCTCAGTCGTGGTATCGAGGGCGCCGACGGCTCGGCAGGACCGATGCGTTTACGGTGGAGAACGGGCATGACATCCCCTTTGGCCTAGGCCGGCTTGGCTGGCACCTCAGAAGTGGATGTCGTCGATTCCGGAGTTGCCCCCGATCCTACCCTGCTCGTCGCCGGCGGCGGGCAGGAGCAACCCAGCGCAGAACGCACCTCCCATCCAGGAATACGCCACGGTACCGACCTGTTGCACCACGTGGTCGATAGTTTCTGTGTTCGTGGATACTTGGTCACGCCTGCGGATTTCCGAGGGCGTGACGCTGTTTCTTGCCAGAGATGGTGCGTATCACCGCTGCGACAACGGCCGCGGACCCGACGATTTGTCGCGGTTCGCTTCCCATCTCTGACAAGGAGAGCATCACATGGCACGGGGAACCGTGAAGTGGTTCAACGACGCAAAAGGCTTCGGCTTCATCACCGTCGACGGCGGAGGTGCTGACGTCTTCGTCCACTTTTCCGCCATCCACTCGGCCGGCTTTCGCAGCCTGGCCGAGGACCAGCGGGTGGAGTTCGACGTGACCCAGGGGCCCAAGGGCCTACAGGCGGAACACGTTACGGCCATCTAGTGACCCAGTCGGAACGACCGACTACTTATATCCTGCAGCCCCTCATCCAGCACCTGGTGGGGGGCTGCAGCCATGCGCTAGGCACACGCCAGACGCTCGACAGCCGATCGTCCGCAGAGGTGTTAACGTGATGTTGACCGCGGCTGGCCAGTTTTCGTGGACCGCCACCAGAGTCGCGTGACGGCGGAACAGCGATCGACCCCCGGACCCAGGGCGACGAATCATCGGCACGATCACGATGCACGTCCTGGAGGTTCCCGCGTGACACTACCGACTCTACCTACGATCCCGGTCTACCGCGGCTCCTCGGCCGGGGGTGTATCGACGCGTGGCAGCGAATTCGCTGAGTTGATGCGCCGGGTCAAAGCCGCCGGCCTGCTGCGGCATCGGCCAGGCTACTACCTGACGAAGATCGCGGTGACCGGCGGCCTGTTGCTCGCTGGCTGGGTGGGGTTCGTCGTGCTCGGCGACTCGTGGTGGCAGATCGCGGTGGCCGCGTTCCTGGCCGCGGTCTTCGCCCAGCTGGGGTTCATCGGCCACGACGCCGGGCACCGGCAGGTCTTCCGGTCCAAGCGGGCCAACTACCTCGTGGGCTTGGTGCACGGCAACCTGGCGATCGGGTTGAGCTACGGCTGGTGGGTCGACAAGCACAACCGCCACCACGCCAACCCCAATCAGGAGGACAAGGATCCGGACATCGACATCGGTGCGTTGGCCTTCACCGACGGACAAGCCCGCGCCAAGCGGGGGCCGGTGACCCGGTTCATCGCCCGGCACCAGCGGTACCTGTTCTTCCCGCTGCTCCTGCTAGAGGCGGCTCAGCTGCACCAGTCCAGCGTCAAGGCGCTGTTCGACCGACGGCTGCGCCACCGGACGTGGGAGGCAGTCACCCTCGGACTGCACATCGCCGGCTACCTGAGCGCGGTGCTGCTGGTGCTCTCTCCGATGAAGGCGCTCGTGTTTCTCGCCGTTCAGCAGGCCCTGTTCGGCCTGTACCTCGGGTGCGCGTTCGCTCCGAACCACAAAGGAATGCCGATGCTGGCCGCCGGTGACCGGACGGATTTCCTACGCCGTCAGGTCCTTACCTCCCGCAACGTGCGCGGCAGCCGGCTGGTCGACTTCGCTCTGGGCGGCCTGAACTACCAGATCGAGCACCATTTGTTCCCGAGCATGCCCCGACCTCACCTGCGCCGCGCGCAGCCGCTGGTCAAGGCGTTCTGCCGCGAGCACGATGTGTCGTACTGCGAGACGAGCCTGGTGCGTTCCTACGCCGAGGCCCTGCGCCACCTGCACGACGTCGGCCGCGGGCTCCGCGCCGCCACGGCGGGTTGACCCGCGCGATCCCGATCGAGCGGACCTCAGCTGGGCCGCCTTGCCGTCGCGGGCGATGACAGCTGCGCAGTGCCATCGACGATGGCCTGTGCGAGGTCGGACAGCCGGCGGCTGCGGCTACGCGCGCCGCTGCGCAGCAGGGTGAACGCGGTGTCCAGGTCCAGGTGATGGCGTTCGGCCAGCACACCCTTGGCCTGTTCGATCAGGATCCGGCTGCTCAACGCGGTCTGCAGCTGTTCGGTGAGGACGTCGCGGCGGTGGATGGCACGTTGCTGCAGTAGCCCGATGGTGGCCACGTCGGCCAGCGCCTGGCCGATCCGCAACGTTCCCGAATTCAACTCGACCGGTTCGGTGTCGAACAGGTTCAACGCGCCGATCACCTCGTCACGCAACCGCATCGGCAGCGCATGGACCGCGGCAAAGCCCACTTCGGCGGCGGCTGCCGAAAACCGAGGCCAACGCCCGGCCGCCGGCAGGTCGGTGACCGACACCGGCTCGCCGGTGCGGAAACAGTCCACACACGGGCCCTGATCGGTCTGCAGTTGGAACAGTTCCAGCAGCCGGGTCCGCTCCGAAGACGCGGCCACCAGCTGAAGCGCGCCCTGCTGATCGGTTAGCAACAGCCCGGCCGCCGATACACCCAACAGCTCGACGCACCGCTCGGCCAACACGTGCAGGAATTCGATCACATCGAAGTCGTCGACGAGGGTGTCGGCCAACTCCACAAAAACGTCGGCCAGTTGAGGCGGGACCATCTTGCTCACGCCGCCACAGTAGCCCCGCGCCCGGTCCCCGCGAGCTCAACCGCTGTCGAGGCCCTCGCTGCCGCCAACGTCGGAGTCGGCGTCGAAGCGCAGGCGTCGGGCAACCACGTCGGCGGCGACATCACGCAACCGCCGGTCGTTGGCGTACGCATAACCGCGTAACCGGATCAAGGCCACCGCCGCGGTCACTCCCAACTGCACAATCACCATTCCGGTGGCCTGATGCACCACGGGGTGCTGCGCGCCGGTGTGCTCGGGCCACGATCCGTCCGGGCGTGACCGGTTCCGCTCCGCCTCGTCGAGCAACAGGACGCCTATCGTGTCCGCCAGCACGAGAGCGTCGGCCACCTGCCCGGCGTCCAGCCCGCCGGGCTCGGCGCGGTAGAGATCCAGCACGCCGAGCCGGATCGCACCGATCCGCAGCGGCAGGGCGAACATCGCGCGGACACCTGTCTTCGCCGCCGCCGGGGCGAACACCGGCCAGCGGACCAGACACTCCTCGGCGGTCAGATCGGCTACCAAGGCCGGGCCGTCGGCGAGGGCGTCCACACCCGGTCCTTCACCCACCGTCAATGTCAACTCTTCCAGCTCGGCGGCGAACCGGTCACTTGCGTAGATCGTCTCGCGAGGAGATGCGTCGAGCACCACGGCAACGGCGGCCGCGTCCACCCCCGCCGCCGACACCGCTACCGCGCCGACATGCTCGGCGGCAGCCGGCCCATGTTCAGCGTGTGCGACGACCATGCGCCACAGCCGCATTCTGCGCTCAGCCGTCACGTCGCCGACCTATCCAGACCCTGCGCCGGTGAGAACACCGGGACCGCCACCGATACCCCCAACGGTTCGTGCGGCCGCGACGGGCGGGCTACGTAAAACAGGGACCGGGTCGAACGCGACCAGCTCCCCGGGGCGGCTTTGTCACCGCCAGCCTACGCTCGACCCACAGATCCTCGCCGGCGTGAAAGCAGCCGTCGACAATATGTGATTAAATCAGGGCGACATTGATAAACTCAAAGATTTATTTCTAAATGTGGCATATGGACTTGTGTAAATTAATCCCGAGAGGGGATCGTTGGGCGCGTGACACAGACGACGCGCACGAGCGACCAGGACATTCAGGCCAACGTTTCCGAGGAATTGCTGTACACCCCCAGCATCGACAGGCACATCGAGGTAGCGGTCAACGGCGGGGCAGTCACGCTGTCCGGCGAAGTGGGCAGCCTGCCCGAACGGATCGCCGCGAAGCAGGCGGCCATGCGGGTGTCCGGCGTCAAGGCCGTCGCGGACGACCTCCAGGTACTCACACCGGAAACGTCCAGCACCACCGACACCGACCTCGCCCAGGCCGCCAGCCAGCTACTCGCCTTGGCGGTCGACGTACCCTCGAACACCGTCAAGGCCGACGTCCACGACCACGTGATCACCCTGTCCGGCACCGTCACGTGGGGCTACCAGCGCGACGCCGCAGCCCGAGCGGTCTTCTATCTCGAGGGCGTCACCGCGGTCAACAACACCATCTCGCTCAGCCAAGGTATGGCGGTGGAGGTACAGAAGACCGCAGTCGAACAGGCGATGCAGCGCAACGCCCTACTCGACGCCCACACGATCAGGATCGACATCAACGGCCACGAGCTGACGCTGAGCGGAAGCGTCCGTTCGTTCGCCGGACGTCGCCAGGCCGAGCAAGCGGCATGGGCGGCCGCCGGAGTGACCAGCGTCCGGAATCGTCTTCTGGTTACTCCATGACCCCCGTCGTTACTTGCACTTCGGTGGGATCAATGTTGCACTGTGGTTAGCACTCGCCGCGTGCGAGTGCCAACCGAATGGGATGGGCCCAGGAGAGGCATCCGCGTTTGCAGCGGTCATCGCAGGTCGGTCCGAGCAATGCAGAGGACGACGCAGATGGCCAAGTTGATCGTTTTCGGTGAAGCGGCCCGTCGCGGCCTCGAACGCGGAATGAACGTCCTCGCCGACACGGTGAAGGTGACGCTAGGCCCGAAGGGGCGCAACGTCGTACTGGGAAACAAGTGGGGCTTGCCCACGATCACCAACGACGGAGTGAGCATCGCCAAGCAGATCGAGCTCGACGATCCGTACGAGAAGCTCGGCGCCGAGCTGGTCAAGGAAGTAGCCAAGAAGACCGACGAGGTGGCCGGCGACGGTACCACCACAGCCACCGTCCTGGCCCAGGCGCTCGTGCGCGAGGGGTTGCGCAACGTGGCGGCTGGCGCGAACCCGATCGCGCTCGAGCGGGGCATCGACGCCGCCGTGGCCGCGGTGACCGAGGCGCTGGCCAACCAGGCGCAGGACGTGCAGACCAGGCAGCAGATCGCCGCCACCGCTTCGATCTCCGCCGGTGACGCGACGATTGGCGAGATGATCGCCGAGGCGATGGACAAGGTTGGCAAGGAAGGCGTCATCACCGTCGAGGAGAGCAACACCTTCGGCCTCGAACTCGAGCTCACCGAGGGCATGCGCTTCGACAAGGGCTACATCTCGCCGTACTTCGTCACCGACCCCGAGCGAATGGAAACCGTCCTCGTCGACCCGTATGTGCTCGTGGTCGAGAGGAAGATCTCGAGCCTGCACGACCTGCTCCCGATTCTCGAGGCGGTCATGCAGACAGGCAAACCGTTGGCGATTGTCGCCGAGGACGTCGACGGTGAAGCCCTCGCCACCCTGATCGTCAACAAAGTCCGTGGCACTCTCACGTCGGTGGCTGTCAAGGCACCCGGCTTCGGCGACCGCCGCAAGGCGATGCTCACCGACCTCGCCATCCTGACCGGTGCTCGGGTCATCAGCGACGAGGTCGGTCTCACCCTGGACAACATCGGGCTCGACATGCTCGGCCGGGCCGACAAAGTGGTCGTCACCAAGGATGAGACCACCATCGTCGGCGGCGCCGGCGACGCCGAGCAGATCGCCGGCCGGGTCACTCAGCTCCGCGCCGAGATCGAGGGCAGTG
>DASRII010000559.1:0-19554 GCA_035650075.1 Micromonosporaceae bacterium
CCGGCTGGCATCTGGCCGCCGCGCAGGAAGCGGCCAACCGGCGTTACTTCCTCGGCCTGGTCTCCGAGCAGTGCATCTACAACCTGCTCACCCGGCACGTGGAGCTGGAGGTCATCCCGGCGGCTGTCCACTATGGAGTCGGCATCATCCCGTGGTCGCCTCTGCACGGCGGCCTGCTCTCCGGCGCGCTGCGCAAGCTGCGGGAGGGCAACGCGGGCCGGTCCGGCGAGGGACGCTCGTCGGAGTCGCTGGAGCAGCACCGGACGGCGATCGAGGCGTACGAGAAGCTGTGCGCCGATCTCGGCCACGACCCGGCCAACGTGGCGCTCGGCTGGCTGCTGTCCCGGGAAGGCGTGACCGCCCCGATCATCGGCCCGCGGACCGTCGAGCAGCTCGACTCGTCGCTCGGCGCGCTCTCGGTGTCGCTGGACGAGGCAACTCTCACCCAGCTCGACGAGCTGTTCCCGCCGGTCGGCGACGGCGGCCCCGGCCCGGAGGCATGGGCCTGGTAACAACCGACTACCAGGTGGCGAGCGTGTCGTAGCGGGGCTTCGGGCCGAGGTGACTACGCACGAGCCGCACCTCGTCGACGCTCCACTGTGGACCTTCGTACCCCTGCAGCGCGGTGACGTCCTCGGCGACCGGTACCCGGTCGCCGGGGCGCGCCAGCGTCAGGTGGGGTCGGAACGGCTTGTCGTCGTACGGCAGCTTGGCCCGCTTCAACTGTTTCCGGGCCGCGACCGACAGCTCGCGCAGCGGTGTGATGTCACCGGCGAGCCCGGCCCAGAGCAGCGTGAACCGCCCCCGGCCGAACTTCCCGCCACCGGCGACGCGGACGACCGGAGACTCCCCGGCTGCCCGCCAGCCGGTGACCGCCCCGCCCACCGCGGCCTCCACGTCGGCCACCCGGTCGGGCCGGACATCGCCGAGGAACACGACGGTGACGTGCCAGGTCGCTCGGGCCGCGAGCCGGGCGTTCACCCCCTCGGCGGCAGCCCGGCCGACCGCGAGCCCCGAGACGAACGCCGCGAGGTCGGTGACGGCGGGCTCCGGCGGGTAGATGGCTACGAACAACCGCAGGGCGGGATCAGTCACTCAACAATGATCCTGCCGGCGGTCGGCGTCGACGGAGCCGAGCACCAACCCGGCGGCCTGCAGTTCACCCTCGATCCGTACCCGCTCGATGTCGCGGTCGAGCCCGTCGAGATCGGGCAGGTGCTGATCCACCCCGAGTGAAAGGCAGGCCTGCTGGAGTCGTTCGTCGTACGCCCGCTGCACCGCAGCGAACCAGACGGTCGACCGCATCGCGATGCCGAGCCGCTGGCGGCTCAGCCGGCGCAGATCCGCCGCGACCTGCTCGATCGGGGGACCATTGGGCACCTCGGGCAGCGTCTTGCTGGGCCGGCCGCGCATGACCTTGTAGTCGACCGCCCGGGCGTACGCCCGGCGGCAGCCACGGCGGCACGCGCGCCACACTCGCTCGGCCAGCTCGTCGGCGTGCGTGATCAGCAGCGCGACCGCGCACGGCAAAAACGCCAGCGCGACCATCGCTACTATCACAACGAGGGCCCGCACCACCCCCACGCCTCCACACGCTATGCCGAACCCGGTCGATGCGAAAGCTGATTGGCCGCCTTGCAACCAATGCGTCACCCAGTGGCACGTCCGAGCAGCTGCCACAGCTTGTCGATCAGCTGACGGTCACCGGAGAAGTCGACCCGATCGTCGCCGACCCGCCGCCACAGCCACAGCAGCACCGCCTCCGGTGGTCCGCTCACGATCGCGTCGGCCGCGTCGCCGGCCTGGCCGGTCGTGACCTCCACCCGACCCGGAGTCAGCCGCACGAGCCAGCTCGCCCCTCCGCTGTCCACCCGGACCGCCTGCCCCGTGCAGTCGGCGAGATCGTCGCCGAACTCCTCGGCCCACGCGGTCGTGCCGTAGTCCAGGAACCGGACCAGGACCTCGTCGATCCCGTCGACGGCCAGGTCGTCGGGGATCGCGGCGATCGGCACGGCGGCGCCCAGCTCGCCGTCGACGCGGTGGATCACGCTCTCCTGGGCCATCCGCCGAATCCAGAAACCGACCGTCTGCTCCGGCTCGAACCAGGTGACGCTGTGCTCGTCCGGCTTGCGGGTGGCGAACTCGCCGGTCAATGCCGTGTACGCCCGGTCGAGCCCGGCGATCGGCGCCTCCCCCGACAGGTCCGGCGGCCACGGCCGGGGCCACTCGCCACGCCGCATCGCCTCGGCCTTGTGCAGGTAGACGGCTGTGACGTGACGGACCAGGTCCTCCACCGTCCACCCCGGACAACTGGGCACGGGCGCCGCGAGCGAGTCGTCCGCTACCTCGCGCAATCGCTGATAGTCAGCGGCGAGACACTCCAGCAATCGGGAACTCTCCATGCCGTACACCCAAGCACAGCCCTACGACAAAGTCGTCACATAGATCCGGGGCAGCGGGCGTACCTCGACACCGAGCCGGTCACCGGACGTGCGCAGCTTGACCACGAGCCCCGCTACCGCCGTGAGCAGGCAGATCAGGCCACCCACCCAGATGCTCGCCGGCGCGCCGAACACCTCGGCGCTCCACCCGGTCAATGGTCCGCCGATCGGCGTCGTACCGAGGAAGACCAGCACGAACAGCGCCATCACGCGACCCCGGAAGGCCGGATCGGTACCCATCTGGATCCGCTGGTTCGCGGCCTGCGCAAAGTAGATCATGAAGAACCCGGTCGGCAGCAGCAGCGCCATGACCAGCCAGTACGACGGGACGAGGCCGACCAGCATCTCCAGCGCCCCGAACGCGATACCGGCGCCGAGCACCACGTACACCGACGGCCGCGCCCGGCGCCGGGAACCCGCCAGGGCCCCGCCCAGCGCACCCGCGGCGAGCGCGGTCGAGAACAGGCCGAACGACGCGGCTCCGGTCTGGTACGTCGTCTTCGCCAGGACGGCCAGCGTGATGCCGAAGTTGAACCCGATCGCCCCGATCACGAGCACCATGGCCAGCGGAAGCATGAGGTCGGCGCGGCGCCAGACATACCGTAGCCCGTCGACGATCCGCGCCGGCGCCCGCTCGGCTCGCGGCGGCAGGACCTCGCGGTGCAGCTCGTCGGGGCGCATCCGGTACAGGCTGACCTGCGGTGCGAGCGAAGCGACCGCGCTGATCAGGAGCACCGGACCGGTACCGAAGGCCGCGATCCCCACGCCCGCCAGCGCCGGCCCGAGGACCCGCGCCGAGTTGAACGTCGCCGCCGATAGGGACAGCGCATTGGGCAGCAACGAGGTACCGACGAGCTCGGAGACGAACGACTGGCGTGCCGGGGTCTCGATGGCGGTCGCCACGCCGAGCAGCCCGGCGAAGACGAACACATGCCAGAGCCGTACCGTCCCGGTCGCCACGAGCGTGGCCATGGTCAGGGCGAGAACGGCCCACATGCCATTCGAGATCATCAACAGCTTGCGCTTGTCGTGCCGGTCGGCGAGCTTGCCACCGTAGAGGGTCAGCAGCAGTACCGGCCCGAACTGCAGCGCCACGACGACACCGAGCGCGGTGCCGGAGTCGCCGGACAGCTGGAGTACCAGCCAGTCCTGCGTGACGAAGAACATCCAGACGCCGATGAGCTTGACGAGCTGACCGGAGGCGAAGAGTCGATAGTTGCGTACCCGTAGTGACCGGAACATCAGTCCCGTGCCAGCTTGTCGAAGATTTCGGCGGCTCGGCGGAGCGTCTCGCGCTCGTCGGCGGTCAGCCCGCTGAGCCGGCGGGTCAGCCACTCGTCACGGGCCCGCTGGAACGCCACCAAGACCTCCCGGCCGGCGGCGGTCGCGGACAGGATCACCTGCCGCCCATCGGTGGGGTGCGGCGCACGCTGGACGAGCCCGCGCTCCTCGAGCTTCGCGATGATCTTCGTCATCGTGGGCGGCTGGACCCGCTCGACATCGGCCAGCTCGCGCGGCGTCAAGGCACCGCCGAGCTCGAGGCTGGTCAACGCACTCAGTTGGGTCACCGTGAGGTCACCCACCGGACGGGCCTGCCGGAGCCGCCGGTTCAGCCTGGTGATCGCGTCGCGCAGCTGCGTCGCGAGCTGTGCCCCGGATACCCGCTTGACCATCACACTCCTTAGCCTAGCTAATAAGCCTAGCTAACGACCATCGGATGTGTGCCCTGTCACGCCGATCCGTCGACGAGGCCGCACTCGTACCCGAGAATCACGGCCTGGACCCGGTCACGTAGCTCGAGCTTCCCGAGAATGCGCCCGATGTGGGTCTTCACCGTGGCCTCGGACAGGTGCAGGTCCGCGGCGATCTCGGCGTTGGACCGCCCGCGCGCGATGAGCACGAGCACCTCGCGCTCGCGCGCGGTCAGCACCTCCAGCCGTTCGGCGCGGATGGGCCGCGCCGGCCGGGCGTTCAGGAAGTGGGCGATGAGCCGCCGGGTCACGCTCGGCGCGGCGACCGCCTCACCGGAGACCACCACCCGTACGGCCGAGACGAGGTCGGCGGCGAGCGTGTCTTTGAGCAGGAACCCGCTGGCTCCGGCGTGCAGACCGGCGAAGACGTACTCGTCGAGGTCGAACGTGGTCAGGATGATCACCCGCGGCGGCGCCGCGAGCGCCCGGATCCGCCGGGTCGCTTCGATGCCGTCCATGCCGGGCATGCGGACATCGACGAGTACGACGTCCGGCTTCGTGCGGCTGACCACGTCCAGCGCGGACGCACCGTCGCCGGCCTCACCCACCACCTCGATGTCCCCGGTCTCGTCGAGGATCATCCGGAACCCGGTACGCACCAGAGCCTGATCGTCGACCAGCACTACACGGATCATGCCGGCGACACCGGCAACAGAGCACGAACGCGGAAGCCGCCGGACTCGCCCGGGCCGGCGAACAGTTCGCCACCGAGGATGCCGATGCGTTCGGCGATGCCGCGCAGGCCGGTACCGCCACCGCCCGCCGGAACCTGGCCGCCGACCCCGTCGTCCGTCACCTCGATCTCCAGCCCGGCCGGCGAGAAGCGCAGGCGTACGGCCGCCGTGGCCCCCGCGCCGGCGTGCTTGATGGTGTTCGTCAGTGCCTCCTGCGCGATCCGGTACGCCGAGAGGTCCACAGTGGCCGGTAGCGGAGTGGGCCGACCGTCCACAGTGAAGCTCACCGGGGTGCCGGCGGCGCGCACCCGGTCGACCAGTTCCGGCAGAGCTCCCACTCCGGGCCGCGGTGCCAGCTCCGGGTCCTCGGCCGGGTCGCGACGGACAACGTCGAGCAGCCGGCGCATCTCGGCCAGCGACTGCCGGCCGGTACCGATGACGTTCTGCAAGGCCTCGGCCGTGCGCTCGGGGTGGCGGCTCAGCGCGGCGGCCCCGCCCTGGGCCTGAACGACGATGACCGACAGTCCGTGCGCCACCACGTCGTGCAGCTCGCGGGTGATGCGGGCCCGTTCGGCGGCGGTAGCCAGGGCGACCCGCTGATGCTGCTCGCGTTCCAAGTCGGCCGCGCGTTGCTCGAGCGTCTGCAGGTAGATCCGCCGGCTCCGCGCCCCGTCGCCCACAGCGGTTGCCATCCCCAGCACCAGCATCACGCCCACACCCCGGCCCACGGCGGCCACGATCAGTCCGCCGATGCCGGGAGGCGCGTCGGGAATGTCGGTAGGGGTTCCTGGCTTCACCGGCTTCGGCTCGAGCGTGGGGCCGATCTTCTGCGGCTCGCGAGACGTTTCCGGACCGGGCGTCGCGCCATTGGTCGTGAACGATCGCTCGACCACCACGTGGAGCAGGCTGACGAGGCTGACGCAGACCAACGCCGACCCGAGGGCCAGCGCGGCGGTCCGCCGCGACCTCGCGGTGCTCGCGAGTGTGTATAGCGTTAGCGGCACAGCGAGGTCGAGAGCCTGCAGACCGGCACCCGGATCCAGGTGCATGACCGTCGACCCGACCGCCGCGAGTACGAACCCGAGTCGTGGACGGTACCGCCGGATCGCCAGACCAACCGTCGGTGGCACGACGAGCAGCAACCACCAGTGGTCCCGCTGCTCGACGGCGCCGTCGCCGAGCGTGATGGCCGCCAGCCCGACCGCCACCGCGATGTCGAGCAGCGGCCAACCCCAGACGGCGAGCCAGCGGACCGGGCCGACCAGCCGACTGAACACGACCCCATCGTAGGGGCAGGTCGAGGCACCGGCGTCCGACCGCGGTCCTACGCCGGATCCGACCGCAGTCGTACCCGGCACGGCCGAAGACGCGACCGCGCTCCGACGACTCGGCCCCGGCCATCGACCATCGTGTGTCCCATGAGGACTCTGCTTCGGTACGCGGCCGCGCTGTCGCTCGTGTTGCTCGCCACCGCCTGCGCCTCGGGCGGCGGCACGGCGGCCACCCCTTCCCAGACCGCCATGTCGGACGCCGAGATTCTCGCGATCGGCAAGGAGGTCGCGCAGTGCTTCCGGCAGAACGGAGCACCCCAGTTCCCCGACCCCGTCGTGGTCAACGGCCGGCTCGAGTTGCCCGACGGTGCGGAGGAGGAGCTCGAGTCGCAGATCCCGCAGTCCGTCCAGGAGGACTTGATGCGCGCCTGTCAGTCGATCATGGACCGGCTACCGCAGTCGGCGATCGAAGGCGGTGTCGTCGACGAGCGGCAGGTGCCTGGCCCGGAGGACGTCGAGGCCCTGCGCAAATGGGCGGAGTGCGTACGGGCGAACGGGATCCCGGAGTGGCCGGACCCGAAGGCGGACGGCACATTCCCGGTCCGCGGTACGCCGCTCGAGGCCGAGGGCAAGTCACCCCGGATGATCAACGCCGGCCAGGCGTGCCAGCAGTACTGGAGCGGCGGGATCACGCTCTCATGAAGCGCCGGGCGCTCGCGGGCGCCGTATCGGTCGCCCTGCTGGGTGGGGGCGCACTGGTGGTCGCGTACGCCGTCACGGCCCGACCCCAGGCCGCCGGGAGTTCGGCGCCGGTGCCGACCGGTACCGCCGAGGTGACCCGGGGCACGGTGACCCAATGGCTACGCATCAACGGGACGTACGGCTTCGACGGGGACTACTCGGTCGTACACCAGGGCCCACCGGGCATCCTGACCGAGGCGGCGGAGCCGGGGTCCACTGTGGAGCGTGGCGACGTTCTCTACACAGTAGACGATCAGGGGGTACGGCTGATGTATGGCACCCTGCCCGCGTACCGGGACTACGCCGCCGGCATGACCGACGGCCGGGACGTGCTGCAGCTCGAGCGGAACCTGGCGGCCCTCGGCCTGAACCCGGGCCAGGTGGACCAACGGTTCACGGCGGCCACCGGTACCGCGATCCGCCGTTGGCAGGCACGTTGGGGCGTACCGGTTGCCCGGCGTACCGGCACCCTGCCCCGGGGTCAGGTCGTGTTCCTCCCGGTGCCGCTGCGGATCGGCCGGGTGACGCCGACCGTCGGTACGGCGGTCGGCGCCAACGAGCCCGTCCTCGCGGCGACGTCGACGACCCGTGTCGTCCGCGTCGAGGTGAGCGCCGACCGGCAGTCCACTGTGGAGGTCGGCGACGCGGTCGTGGTCACGTTACCGGGCGCCGGCCAGGTGCCGGGCAAGGTCGTGCGGGCGAGCCGGGTGGCCACGGTGGCGGACCCACAGCGCGACGGCCCGGCACCGCCGGCCACGGTCGCCGTCGTCGTCACCATCACACCGCCGGCCGGCACGCCGGAGCTGGACCAGGCGGCGGTACTGGTTTCGATCGCGGCCGGCAAACGCGAGAACGTCCTGCTCGTACCGGTCGCCGCGCTGCTGGCCCGGCCCGGTGGCGGGTACCAGGTCCGGCTCGCCTCCGGCGACCACGTCGAGGTGCGCCCCGGCCTGTTCGACGAGGCGACCGGCAAGGTCGAGGTGACCGGCCCGCTGTCGGTCGGCGACCGGGTGGAGGTGCCGGCGACATGACGGCTGTCCTGGAGTTGACCGACGTTCGCAAGTCTTACCCGGGCAGCCCGCCGGTCGAGTCGGTCCGCGGCATCAGCCTTACTATCCACAGTGGAGAGTTGGTGGCCGTGGTCGGACCGTCCGGCTCGGGCAAGACCACGCTGCTCAACCTCGCCGCCGGCCTCGACCGGCCGACCTCCGGCTCGGTCCGCATCGCCGGTCAACCCATCGAGCGGCTCTCCGACCGCCGGCTCGCGGGGCTGCGGGCGTACCGCCTGGGCGTGGTGTTCCAGCAGTTCTTCCTGCTCGACCACCACACGGCACGGGACAACGTGGCCACCGGGCTGCTCTACCGCGGCATACCCGCACGCCAACGGCGCCGGGCCGCCGACGAGACACTCACCCGGGTCGGTCTCGCCCACCGGGCCGACCACGAGGCCCGCAAGCTGTCCGGTGGCGAGCAGCAGCGGGTGGCGATCGCCCGTGCGCTGATCGGCCGCCCGGCGCTGGTGCTCGCCGACGAGCCGACCGGCAACCTCGACTCGGCCACCGGCGCGGAGATCCTCACCCTGCTGCGGGAACTGCACGCGGACGGCACCACGATCGTGGTCGTCACCCATGACGCGGACGTAGCCGGCGCGATGCACCGCCGGATCGAGATGCGCGACGGTCTCGTGGTCAGCGACACCGTCAGCAGCATGGGCCGGCCGGCATGAGGTCTCGGCTACGCACCGCGGACCTGTTGCCCGTGGCCACGGTCGGGCTACGTACCCGGCCGGCACGCGCGGCGCTGTCGGTGCTCGGGGTGGCGATCGGCATCGCCGCGGTCGTGGCGGTCCTCGGCATCACCCAGTCCAGCCAGGCCGACGTGCTGGCCCGCATCGACCGGCTCGGCACGAACCTGCTGACCGTCGTCAACGGCCGGACGCTCGGCGGCGAAGAGGTCGGGCTGCCCGCGACGGCACCGACGTCGATCGCCCGTACGCAGGGTGTCCTCGCGACCGCACCGACGGCCGAACTGAACGGGGTCTCCGTGTTCCGTACCGACCGGATACCGCTGTTCAGCAGCGGCGGACTGGCCGTGCGCGCCTGCGACCCAACGCTCTTGTCCACATTGGACGCCCAGGTGGTACACGGCACGTTCCTCAACGAGGCCACCTCCCGGTACCCGGCGACGGTCCTCGGCTACGAGGCCGCCCGCGGGCTCGGCATCGCCGACCTCTCGGGGGAACCGCGAATCTGGCTGGGCGGCCGGTGGTACGCCGTCATCGGCATCCTGCACCCGGTCGAGCTGGCACCCGAGGTCGACCACTCGGCGCTGATCGGCTTCCCGATCGCGACCGAGGACTTCGGCTACGACGGCCATCCCAGTCGCATCTACGTGCGGGCGGAGACCGCGAGCACCACGGCGGTGGCCACGATGCTGGCCCGGGCTACCAACCCTCAGTTTCCGGGTCAGGTCAGCGTGAGCCGCCCATCGGACGTGCTGACCGCACGCCTGGCGGTGACCAACTCGGGCACCTCGCTGTTCCTCGGCCTCGGCGCGGTAGCGCTGCTCGTCGGCGGTATCGGGATCGCCAACGTCATGGTGATCTCGGTACTCGAACGGCGTACCGAGATCGGCCTGCGCCGCGCGTTGGGAGCGGCGAGGCGGCACGTGGCGGCGCAGTTCGTGGTCGAGTCGCTGCTGCTGGGCGCGGCCGGCGGGGCGCTGGGGGTGCTCTTCGGTACGGGGGTGACGTTCGCGCTGGCGTACCAACGTGGCTGGCAGACCCTGATCCCGCCGGTCGCGGTCGGCGCCGGACTGGCGGTGGCGGTCGCGATCGGCGCGCTGGCAGGGTTCTACCCGGCCTGGCGCGCGGCCCGGCTCTCGCCGACGGACGCGCTGCGGGCCGGTGGCTGACCGACGGCGTCAAAGCGAGCGACGACTACGTACGCGACCACGACCGCGGCGATCACCACCGGCGTGAGCACGATCCCGTCGGCGCCGAACAGCAGTCCGGGTAGCAGCACGGAGGTCAGCGGCAGCCGCAGCATCGTCACGGTCAGCGCGCCGATGCCCATGGCCGCGCCGGCCAACGCGGGTAGACCGGGGAGGTGGGACAGGGCGAGACCACCCGCCGCGCCGATCAGGATGCCGGGGAAGACGGGCCCGCCCCGGAAGCTGCCCAGCGCGAGGGCGTACGCCAGCCCTTTGCAGGCAACCAACATCACGAGGGTGCCGACGGAGTAGGCACCAGCGTTGGTGAGCAGCGGGCCCAGGCCGTCCTGGCCGGAGAACAGCACGTCCTCTGGCGGCTTGCCGGTGACCTCGGCGTAGCCGAACACCAGGACGCCCATCGCGATGCCCACCAGCGTGGTCACCACGATCGTGCGGTGCGCGGCGACCCGCGCGACGGAGCGGCCCAGCCGGTGGATCCCGGTACCGACGACGGCGCCGGCGACACCGATGACCACGGCCCAGCCGAGCTGCGCCAGGTCCGGGCTGGAGGCCGCGGGCAGGTCTGGGACCGCGAGCGACAGCGTGCCGAGCCCGCTCCACTTGCCGAGGCCGATGAAGATGAGCGAGCCGATACCGGACGCGAGCAGACCCGGTACGAGGACGATGCCCAGCATCGGACCGCCGATGCCGACCGCCTCCATGAGCAGGAACGCTCCGACGATCGGCGAGCCGAGCAGCGTGGCGAGGGCGGCGAAGCTGCCGACCGCCGCGACGAGGCCCACGACCTGGGTGGGCCGGTCACGTGCGCTCCGGCCGAGGGCCAGCACGGCGAGCCCGCCGCCGAGGGCGATCAACGGTGCCTCGGGGCCGAGTACCACCCCGAGGCCCAGGCCGGCCAGCGCCGCCAGGAAGACGCCGGGCAGTTCCCGGGGAGTCGTCGCACCGCCCCCGACCTTCAGTCCGTCGGCCGGAACGTGTCCGCCCCGGCCGGGCAGGTACCGGATCACCAGCCCGACGAGTACGCCCGCGACAGTCAGGATCGGCAGCGCCCACCACGTCGGGGTGCTGTCGTAGCCGAGTCCCCGGGGCAGATCCTGGTAGATCCACTCCTGCATGAGGTGGACCAACGCCAGGAAGCCGTACGCGGCTGCCGAGATCGGTAACCCGAGTGCGGTCGCCAGCACCAGCAGACGCAGGTAGCTGCGCGACCGCAGCAACGCGGCCGGATCGGCGGTCGTGTCCACTTATCCGAGTGTGGGGTACCTCGTCCTGCTATGTCAGCCATTCTCCGATCACACCGCGGGCGAAGTAGACGACGAACAGCACGGCCACCGCCCAGAGCAACGGGTGCACCTCGCGGAACTTGCCCTTCGCCGCCTTGAGCACGACGTACGCGATGACGCCCGCGCCGATCCCGTTGGAGATGCTGTACGTGAACGGCATCAGCACGATCGCCAGGAACGCCGGGATCGCTATCTCGTAGTCGGTCCAGTCGATCGTGCGTACCGCCGTCATCATGATGAACCCGACCACCACCAGCGCGGTACTCGCCGCCTCGAACGGCACCACGGTCACCAGTGGCGCGAGGAACATCGCGAGCAGGAACAGGCCACCGGTGACGAGGTTGGCGACACCGGTACGGGCGCCCTCAGCCACCCCTGCCGCGCTCTCGATGTACGACGTGTTGCTCGATACGCTGGCCGCTCCGCCGGCCGCCGCCGCTATCGAGTCGACGAACAAGATCTCCCTCGTCCGCGGCGGGTTTCCGGACTCGTCCAGCAGGTCGCCCTCCTGGCCGACCGCGACCATCGTGCCCATCGTGTCGAAGAAGTCCGTCAGCAGGAGCGTGAACACGAACATCACCGTGACCAGCCAGCCGACCTGCGACCACGAGCCGAACAGGTCGAACTTGCCGAGCAAGCCGAGGTCCGGCAGGTCGACGAACTTCTCCGGCAACTTCGGCACGTTGAGCGACCAGCCACGGGGGTTGGTGCCGCCGGCCGACGAGCCGACCTTCACGATCGACTCGACCACGATCGCCAGCACGGTCGAGCCGATGATGCCGATGAGGATCGCGCCCTTCACCTTGCGTACCACCATGATCAGCGTGGCGAGAAGGCCGAGCACGAACACCAGCGTGGGCCAGCCCACGAGCTTCCCACCGATACCGATGCTCAGCGGCGGCGCGGCCGCGGAACCGCGGATGAAGCCGGCGTCCACGAACCCGATCACCGTCAGGAACAGCCCGATGCCGACGCCGATCGCGGTCTTCAACTGCGTGGGTACCGCCTCGAACACCGCTCTGCGCAACCCGGTCAGCACGAGGATCGCGATGATGACGCCCTCGATGACGACCAGGCCCATCGCGTCCGCCCAGGTCATCTGCGGGGCGATCTCGAACGCCACGAACGCGTTGATGCCCAGTCCCGCGGCCAGCGCCAGGGGGAACCGGGCGACGACTCCCATGAGGATCGTCATCACCCCGGCTACCAGTGCCGTGGCGGCCGCGACCTGTGCCTGATCCAGCTTGGCGCCGGTACCGTCCGTCGCCGAGCCGAGGATGAGCGCGTTCAGCACGACGATGTACGCCATCGTGAAGAACGTCGCCAGCCCACCCCGGATCTCCCGACCCATGGTGGAGCCTCGTTGACTGATCTCGAAGTACGTGTCGACCCCGGCCATGCCGCCCTCCCCAAGCGGTGGGGTGATCATCTGCGCGCATCGTGCCAGATTCGATGCCGTACAGGGAAGACACGTACCCTGTGGCCGTGCGAGATCCACAGCAGCCACCGGCGCCGCCCGAGCCGCCGATGGTCCCGTTCGCCATCGGCGGCATGGCGGTATTCGCCGTCGCCGGGCTCGTGCTGTGGGCGTTCGGTCAGACGAGCTGGGCGTGGATCTGCCTGGCCGGCGTCATCTGGGGCATCCCCGGCCTACTCGTGATGATCAAGCACGACGCCAACCGGCGCGCCCACACTCCCCCGGTCGATCATGAAGTTGGTGACTCGACACGCCGTCCACCCACCAACTAACTTCATGATCAACGGGGAGGGGCCGGAGGAGCCAAGGCCTCAGCCGTGGCCGTAGGGCTCGGGGGGTGCGGTGTCGGAGACGGAGCCGGCGGGGCGGCTGACTGCTACGGACTCCACTTCGCTGTCGTCGTAGACCGTGGGGAGTTCTTCGACTGTCGCTTCGGGTTCGAGGAGGACTTCGCTGTGGGCGCCGCAGCCGTGGTCGATGCTGACTATCTGGCCGTCGTCGGGGGCGTACATGTTGGCGCAGGCGCCGAACGTCGGCCGCAGTGCACCGGCCAACGGCAGGTAGAAGCCGCACGTACCGCAGCGGGCGGCCGCCGGCGCGGCGATCGAGATGGCCGCGCTCGGCCCGTGTTCGCCGTCGTACCACCGCTGGGCCGTGTCTAGCCGGCCCTCGCGGGACAGCACGCGCGCCCGGCCCAGGCCCAGTTCCCAGGACACGTCCTCGACCGCCGGGTCGTCCGAGAGCAGGTAGCCCGCCGCGAGGCGGGGATCCTCCGGTGCGGTGGGCAGCAGATCGCCGACGCCGAGGTCGCCGGGCTGCAGCCGCTCCTCCCACGGCACCCACCCCGGGGCGAGTAGCGCGTCCGGACCGGGCAGCAGCACGGTCTCGCACGCGGTGACGTGCTTGCTGCGCGGCGCGCGCGCGACTGTCACGGCCCACCGCCAGCCCCGGTAGCCCGGCAGCCCGCAGTCGAACAGGTGAGTGACGAGTCGCTCGCCTTCGGCGATCGCGTCGAGGTGCTCCCCGACGTACTCCGCTTCGACCTCGGTTACCGCTTCCCGTGCGACATCGACGGCTTCGGCGCACGCCTGATCGAGACGGGCTGCCCTGGTGCTGGTTCTTGTCGCGGCACGGGTCACGCACTCATTCTCTACCATCGGTTCCGTGCCAGTCATCCGAAGGCTCGGGCGTGCCGTGGGCACTACCGTGCGCGGCACCCGGAAAATCACCCGGGGCACCGTGACGAGTGGCCGGTGGGTGACGAAGCGCGTACGGCTGGTACGCGACCGGGGAGCCGCCGGCGAGGCGGGCATGACCCGGCTCTTCGACCTGCACGCCGCGTCGTGCGCCGGGGACACGCTGGTCACGATCGGACTCGCCGGCACGATCTTCTTCGCCGCTCCGGCTGGTGAGGCGCGCGGGAAGGTGGCCCTGTACCTGCTCGTCACGATGGTGCCGTTCGCCCTGTTGGCACCCGTGGTGGGGCCGCTGCTCGACCGGTTCCGGCACGGCCGCCGGTACGCCCTCGCCGCCACGATGCTCGGCCGCGCCTTCCTGGCCTGGCTCATCTCCGACTACATCCACGGGTTCGGCCTGTACCCGGCCGCCTTCGGGGTGTTGGCGCTGTCGCGGGCGTACGGCGTCGCGCGGTCGGCCGCTGTACCGCGATTGCTTCCGGCCGGCCTCGGCCTGTCCGAAGCCGGCGCGCGGGCGAGCGTCTACGGCACGATCGCCGGCGCGCTGGTGCTGCCGCTCGGGTTCATCGCGTTCACCGTCGGTCCACAGTGGCCGTTGCGGGTCGCGTCGGTCATCTTCCTCATCGGCATGGTGGTCGCGTTGCGCCTGCCGCCGCGCGCGGACTCCGATCCGCCGGAGACCGTACCGGCGCCGTTCCAGTGGCCGTGGCGACGCGGGGTGGGCATCCCGAAGGTGCTGTCGGGCAAGCTCGTCGTGGCCGCGGTGACGGGCAGTGCGGTCATGCGGGCGCTGTACGGCTTCCTGTTGCTGTTCCTGGCGTTCAGCATCAAGTCCGGCAACCTGCCGACCCAGTTCGCCGACGGGACGCTGTCCCCCGAGGCGGCGCTGGGACTCGTCGGCGGCGCGCTCGGCCTCGGTACCTTCCTGTCCACCGCCGTTGGCACCCGGCTGCGCATCCGCCGCCCGATCGCCCTGCAGGCCACGGGCATGGTCGTGGTCGCCGCGCTCGGCGTGCTCGCCACGCTGCGCTTCAGCCTGGGCGCCGTGACCGCGCTCTGCTTCGCGACCGCGATCGCGAGCGGTCTGGCCAAGCTCGCCGTGGACGCGTCGATCCAGGAACGGGTCGCCGAGGATGTCCGCGCCAGCGCGTTCGCGCACTCCGAGACGCTGCTCATGCTCGCCTGGGTGGCCGGCGGCGCCATCGGTCTGATCCCGGCCTCCGGGGTGGTGGGCATCGCGGTGGCCACGGCCGCGATGATCGTCGCGGCCGCGCGGACCACGATCCTCGCCGCACGGACCTTCGCCGACAGGTTGCGCAGCATCCCGCAGCAGACCAAACCCAAGCCGGAGTACGCCGTCAGCCGCCAACTCCCACCACCGCCACCGAAACCGGCCCTTCCTCCCCCACCGGAGGATCTCGCGCCGCCGGGTTTCCACATCTACCGACCGAGCCGGGACGACTGATGCTGCTCGTCGTCACGGCGGTGGCGGCCGAGCGGAGCGCCATCCTGGCCGGGGCGCCGGAGCTGACCGTGGAAGTGGTCGGGGTCGGGCCGGCCGCGGCCGCTGCAGGCACCGCGCGGTTGCTGGCGCTTGCCGAGGCAGCCGGTCAGCGGTACCGGATGGTCGTCTGCGCGGGGATCGCGGGCGGCTTCGCCGGGCGTACGGACGTGGGTGAAACCGTGGTCGCGACCCGCAGCGTGGCCGCGGACCTCGGCGCGTCGTCGCCCGAGGGATTCCTGGGCCTCGACGTGTTGGGCTTCGGCGCCACGGAGTTGCCGGCCGACGCGGGACTCGTGCCGGACGCGGTCGCGGGCACGGTGCTCACCGTCTCGACGGTCACCGGGACCGCTGCGGAGGCGGACGCGCTGGCGGCCCGCTACCCGGACGCGGTCGCCGAGGCCATGGAGGGGTACGGCGTCGCGTGCGCGGCGGCGCTGTCGGGGGTGGCGTTCGCCGAGGTGCGTACGATCTCCAACCTCGTCGGTCCCCGGGACCGGTCGACGTGGCGGATCGGCGCCGCGCTCGAGGCGCTGACCCGGCTCAGTCGCCGCCTCCCAACAGCGTGAGGAGTGTGTTGACGAGCGCGGTCATGCCGTCGATGTCGACCTCGGCGCCGACCAGATCCATCACGGCGAGCCCGAAGAACGCCGACGCCGCCACCTGAGCGACGAGATCCAGCGGCAGCGCGCCGGCCAGCGGTGAGTCGCCCAGCAACTGCTCGACGACCTCGCGGGTGAACGCGAAGGAACGGTCGAGCCCCTCACGCACCCGTACGGCGAGCGCGGGCGAGTCGAGCGCACCGACCATCAGCTCGAGCAGCGCGCGGGACTCGGGGTGGGCGAACTCGTCGCGCACCGCCCGGGTGAAGGCGGCCGAGAGCCCCGACCGCGGTACGTCGACCGCCGCCCGCAACCGCTCGATGCGCCGGTCGAGGCACGTGGTGAAGACCTCGGCGAGCAGCTCGTCCATGGACCCGAAGTGGTAGAACACCCCGCCCGGCGCCACGCCCGCCCGCTCGGCGACGGCCCGGGCGCTCGTACCGGAGAAGCCCACCTCGGCGAGGGCGGCCACGGTGGCCTCGACGATCGCGATACGGGTCTCCGGCGGCCGGCGGTCGCCCCGCTTGGGTCCTGAACGTGCCATGGCGCATGATGATATCGCTTCCGTTCAGTTGATTTGACCAATCGCTCAAAAGAGTCGTACGCTGGACTACGTGCGAACGATGTTGGTCAATCCGCCGTACCAGACGATCACGAGCAACTTCGGCGTCGGGCACCAGGTGCCGCTGGGCCTGTTGATGGTCGGCGGGGTGCTCCTCGACGCCGGCCACGATGTGACGCTGCTCGACGCCGAGGCGCTCGACCTGAGCCACGCCCGGATCGCCGACGAGGTCCGGCGAACGCGGCCGGATGTCGTGCTGACCGGACACGCGGGGAGCACGCCGGCGCACCCGGTGACGATGGAGATGCTCGCCGCGATCCGGCGGGCGTCGCCGGAGACCCGGTGCGTCTACGGGGGCGTGTTCCCCACGTACCACGACGAGCAGGTGTTGCGACAGCACCCCGCGGTCGACGTGGTGGTCCGCGGGGAGGGCGAGGCGACGGCCGCGGCACTGGTCTCGGCGTGGGCCCGTGGCGCCGACCTGTCCACAGTGGACGGCATCACGTACCGCTCTGGCGACGGTACCGTGCGCAACCCGGACCGTACCGCGATTCGCGATCTCGACGCCTGCCGAGTGGGCTGGGAGCTGATCGACGACTGGGACCGGTACCAGTGCTTCGGTCGCGGGCGGGCGGCCATCGTCCAGCTGTCCCGGGGGTGCCCGCACCGGTGCACGTACTGCGGCCAGCACGCGTTCTGGAAGCGCTGGCGGTACCGCGATCCGGTCAAGCTCGCCGACGAGATCGAGTTCCTCCACCGCGAGCACGACGTCCGCTTCGTGACCCTCGCCGACGAGAACCCGACGACCATCCAGCGGGTGTGGCTCGACTTCCTTTCGGCGGTCGCCGAACGCGATCTGGACGTGCAGTTCTTCGCCACGATCCGGGCTACCGACATCGTGCGGGACGCCGCGCACATCGACCTGTACAGCCGGGCGGGCCTGCGGTACGTCCTCATGGGCATCGACACCACCGACCCCGACGTGATCGAGCAGATCAGGAAACGGTCGTCTACAAAGGACGATCTGACCGCCTGCCGGCTGCTGCGCGAGCACGGCGTCTACCCGATCATCGGCCACATCGTGGGCCTCGGCGAAGAGACCTGGGCCGGCCTGCGACGCGCCGGGCGGGCGCTGGCGATGTACGACGGCGACTACCTCAACGCCATGTACGCCACCCCGCACAGCTGGACGGAGTTCGCCCGCGAGCAGGCACACCGGCGCGTGGTGGAGTCCGACCAGAGCCGCTGGGACTACCGCCACCAGGTGCTGGCGGAACGGCACCTCCGGCCCTGGCAGCTGTTCGCGGCCGTGAAGTGGCTGGAGCTGCGCTTCCACCTGCGCCCCGGCCGGCTGCGCCGGCTGCTGCTGGCGCGGGACCGCCAGCGGAGGCACGAGGCCTGGTGGAACCTGCGGCACACCACGATGGTCTGGCTCATGGAGATCGTCGAGTTCGCGCTCCGCCGCCGCCGATTAACGTAGAGCCGTGGCGCTGTCGCTCGCGATCTCACCCTGTCCCAACGACACGTTCGTCTTCCACGCGCTCGTCCACGGGCTCGTGCCCGGCGCACCGCCGGTCGACGTGACGTACGCCGACGTCGACGTCACGAACACGGCCGCCGAACGGGGCGAGTACGACCTCGTCAAGGTGAGCTACGCGGCGCTGCCCTGGCTGCGGGACCGGTACGAGCTGCTGCCCTGTGGCGGCGCACTCGGCCGGGGCTGCGGGCCGCTCGTGCTGACCGCCGGCCGCCCGTCCGTCGATGGGGAGGTTCTCGCGATTCCGGGCGAGCGGACGACGGCGTACCTGCTGTTCCGGCTCTGGGCGAAGGCGCAGGGCGTGACGCCGGCCCGCATCGAGGTCGTGCCGTTCCACGAGATCATGCCGGGCGTGGCGGCCGGCCGGTACGGCGCAGGGCTCGTCATCCACGAGGCGCGGTTCACGTACCCCCGATTCGGCCTGACCGCGGTCGCGGACCTGGGTGCCTGGTGGGAGGCTGACACCGGCCTGCCCATCCCCCTCGGCGCGATCCTGGCCCGCCGCGGCACGGTGGACCCGGACGCGGCGGCCGACTGGATCCGCGCCTCGGTCCGGCACGCGTGGGCGCACCCCTACGCGAGCCGGCACTACGTGCTAGCACATGCTCAGGAGATGGAACCGGACGTCGTCCAGCAACACATCGCGCTGTACGTCAACGAGTACACCGAGAACCTCGGCGACGAGGGGCACGCCGCCGTGGAAGCGTTGTTAGCTGCCCTCTAGCTCGCGGGCTACCGCGTGGACGACCTCGGCGATCTTCTTGGACGTCTTCTTGTCCGGGAACCGGCCGCGCCGCAGGTCGGGCTGGATCTTCACCTCGAGGACCTTGATCATGTCTTCGATCAGGCTGTTCAGCTCGTCGGGCGGGCGGCGCCGCAGGTCCATCAGCGACGGCGGGGTCTCCAGCAGCTTGAGGGCCAGCGCCTGGTTGCCCTTGCGGCTCTCGACGACGCCGAACTCGACCCGCTGGCCCGGCTTCAGATCGGCCACGCCGGTCGGCAGCGCGGCCTTGTGTACGAACACATCACCGCCATCGTCGCGGGTGAGGAACCCGAACCCCTTCTCCGTGTCGTACCACTTGACTCGACCCGTTGGCACCGCAAAACCCCAGCTTCTTTCGATGTTGTCGACCACCAGGCTAGTCACCTCGCCCGGGCAGCCCAACCCAGATCCTGGAAGATATCGGAGAACCCGGTCAGGTCGTCGAGGACGGTCGCCGCACCGGCCGCGTACAGGTCGTCCACTGTGCACGGTCCGGTGGCGACACCGATCGGGTACGCGCCCGCGCTGCGCCCCGCGACGATGTCGGCGGTGTGGTCGCCCACGTACGCGCTCGCCCGGTAGGACCGCAACGCCGCCGCCTTGCCCTCGGCCCAGGCGAGCCCGACCACGTCGGTGACGGCCAGCCCGAGGTGGGCCAGATGCCGCCGGGCGTCCGGCTCGTTCTTGGCGGTGACGACGAGCACCCGGCCACCGGCCGCCCGCACCGCGGCTACCGCGTCGAGGGCTCCGGGTAGTGCGGGCGAGGACAGGATCGCGTGATGCCGGTACAGCGAGCGGTAGAG
>DASRII010000560.1:0-21303 GCA_035650075.1 Micromonosporaceae bacterium
CGCCGCCCGCAACGCGGTCACCGTGGCGGACCTGCCCTACACGATCGAGCGGGTACTGCATTTCTCCAACGGAGGCGGCATCTATGTCGCCCGCGACACCCGTACGGACCGGCAGGTCGTCCTGAAGGAGGGCCGCCCCCACGCCGGCCTGGACGCCCGGGGCGACGACGCCGTCCAGCGAGTCGAGCGGGAGTACGAGGTCCTTCGGCGGCTGGCTGGCATACCCGGCATCCCCGAGGTGTACGAGATGTTCTCCGTCGGAGAGCATCGCTTCTTCGCCATGGAGCACATCGAGGGCCGCACGCTGAACCGCGCGATCGTCCGCCGGTACCCCCTCATCGACATCACCGCCGGTCCCGCCGAGTTCGCCAAGTTCACGGACTGGGCGCTGAGTGTCCACCACCGGGTCCAGTCCACTGTGGACGCCATGCACGAACGCGGCGTGGTCTACGGCGACCTGCACCTGTACAACGTCATGGTCCGTGACACTGCGGACGACGACGGCCCACCCGAGATCACTCTGCTGGACTTCGAGGTCGCCTCGCTGGTCGAGGAGGCCACCCGGCCGGGGCTCGGCAACCCCGGCTTCGCCGCCCCGCCCGGTGTCACGGGGGCGGCCGTCGATCGGTACGCGCTGGCCTGCCTACGGCTCGCGCTGTTCCTCCCGATGACCGAACTGCTGTGGCTGTCCCGGGCCAAGGCCGAGCACTACGCCGAGATCATCGCCGAGTACTTCCCGGTATCGGCGGACTTCCTGGCCGAGGCGCTCTGCGTGATCGTGCCGCCGGAGGTCCGGTTGACGCCGAGCCCCCGCACGGAATCCGATCCCGCCCGTTGGCCGGCACTGCGGGAGAAGCTGACCACCGCGATCCTGGCCAGCGCCACACCCGAACGGGAGGACCGGCTCTTCCCCGGTGACATCCAGCAGTTCTCGGTCGGCGGGTTGGGTCTGGCCTTCGGTGCGGCCGGCGTGCTGTACGCCCTGTCGGTCACCGACGGGGGCCGCTACCCGCAGTTCGAGGAGTGGCTCGTCCGGAAAGCGGCCAACCCGCCCTCGGGGACTATGCCGGGCCTCTACGACGGCCTGCACGGCATCGCGTTCACCCTCGAGCATCTGGGTTACGACCAGCAGGCGTTGGACGTCCTCGACATCTGCCTGCGCGAGAACTGGGAGTCGCTGGGGCTGGACCTGCTATCCGGCCTTTCCGGAGTAGGGCTGAACCTCCTGCACTTCGCCGACCGTACCGGCGAGCCGGCCTTTCGGGTCGCCGCCCGGCGGGCCGCCGAGCTGGTCGCGGAGCGGCTGGGCGACGTGGACTCGGTACCGGAGACGAGCGGGCGGGAGAACCCGTTCGCCGGTCTGCTGCGTGGCTCGTCGGGGCCGGCGCTGTTCCTCATGCGCGCCTATGACGACACCGGCGACACCGGCTTTCTCGATTACGCCGCCATCGCGCTGCGACAGGACCTGCGCCGGTGCGTCGTACGCAGCAGCGGTGTCCTCGAGGTCAACGAGGGCTGGCGAACCATGCCGTACCTCGAGGTCGGCAGCGTCGGTATCGGCATCGCCCTCGACGAGTACCTCACTCGGCGCGATGACGAGCAGTTCGAGGAGGCGAGCCGCGGTGTCCAGCTCGCCGCGACCTCGCCGATGTATATCCTGCCCGGACTGTTCACCGGCCGGGCCGGCATCCTGCTCTACCTCGCTGGCCGGACCTCCTCGGCGGCCCGCGATCCGCACGTCGCCAAGCAGGTACGCGGGCTGGCCTGGCACGGCTTGCCGTACGGCGGCGGGCTGGCCTTCCCCGGTACCGCACTGCGCCGGTTGTCCATGGATTTGGCCACCGGCACGGCGGGCGTGCTACTGGCTCTCGGCGCAGCGTTGCACGACGAGCCGGTACACGCTCCGCTGCTCGGCCCTACGGCCGCGCGGCCCTCACAGACCCCCGTACCGACCGGTGCGGGTTCAGTTCCCATCACCACCTGAAAGGAGGTGTTCTCCATGGCGCTCCTGGATCTGCAGGGCATGGAGACGCCGGCGTTCGAGACGAGCGGCGGCAGCAGCGCGAGTGGCCACAGCTGTGGCAGCGACATCAGTGTGACCCTCTGCGGCGGCCACGGCTCCGAGCTGAGCGTTGTGGCCTGCGGCAAGTAACTCCAACATGCGGCGGTCCCGGACGAAACGCACTCGTCCGGGGCCGCGGCTATAGCTAGGAGTCTATGTGACGACCCTGCGCGGGGTCATCGGCCGAAGCGGTCCATGGCTTCCCCTGATCGGCGTTTCGGCGATAGTCGGAACGCTCGGCACGCTGGCCATGCCGGTCGTCCTCGGCCACACGATCGACGCGGTCATCGCCGGCACCGGTACCGGGCGCTGGCTCGCGATCGTCGCCGCGCTGATCGCGGTCGGGGTCTTGTGCGAAGCCGTCGACGTGCTCGCCGGGACGGCGTGCCTCGCCGGTACCACGGCCTGGCTCCGCGGCCGCCTGGTCCGGCACCTGCTCGCCATCGGACCGCAGGCGCTCCGCCGCTTCGACACCGGTGACCTGGTGAGCCGGATCTCCGGCAACGCGACCGACGCGGCGCACGTGGGCGTGAGCGCGGTGTCGATCGCGGTCGCGGTGCTGCCGCCCGTGGGCAGCCTCGTCCTGCTGGCCGTCATCGATCCGGCCGTCGCGGTCGCGTTCCTGGCCGGTCTGGCTCTGGTCGCTCTCGTGCTGCGTGCCTTCACCCGACGTACCACCGAGGTCGTCGGGGACTACCAACGGGCCCAGGGCCGCATCGCGGCACGGCTCGCCGAGTCGCTGACCGGTGCGCGCACGATCGCCGCCGCCGGCACCGTCGCGCGCGAACGGCAGCGGGTCCTCGAGCCGCTGCCCGAGCTGCGGGCGCACGGGATCCGAGCCTGGCGGGCGCTGTCCCGGACCAGTGCCGAGGCCGGCATCGTCGGGCCGCTGGTCCTGGTGGCGGTGCTGGCCGCCGGCGGGTTCGCGCTCGTCGACGGCCGGATCACGGCAGGCGAACTGCTGGCGGCGAGCCGGTACGCGGTGATCGGGGCCGGACTCGGCAGCCTCACCGGGCAGCTGGGCGGGCTGGCCCGCGCCCGGGCCGCCGTGGGCCGGGCCGACGAGGTGCTCGGGGTACCGCCGGTCCACTATGGACATCGCAACCTCCCGCGCGGATCGGGCCGGCTGGAGTTCCGCGGCGTGACCGTCCACGCTGGACAGACGCGGCTGCTCGACGGCGTGGACATGACCGTGCCCGGGGGCGCCACCGCCGCGATCGTGGGCCGGTCCGGCTCGGGCAAGTCGATCCTCGCCGAACTGGCCGCCCGGCTGCGAGATCCCGACGAGGGCTCGGTTCGCCTCGACGGCGTACCACTGGCCGAGCTGCGACACGACGCCCTGCGCGCCGCCGTGGGATGTGCGTTCGAGCGACCGGTTCTGGTCGGTGGGACCGTTGCGGATGCGATCGGGCTGGGCTTCGACGGCGATCGGGTACGGGCTGCCGCGCGCGCCACGCACGCCCACGACTTCGTCAGCCGGCTGCCCAACGGGTACGACACGCCGCTGGCCGAGGCACCGATGTCCGGTGGCGAGGCACAGCGGCTGGGCCTGGCCCGCGCCTGGCACGCGACCCGGGTGCTGGTACTGGACGACGCCACGTCCAGCCTCGACGTGGTGACCGAGCTGCAGATCAGCCGCGCGTTGGCCGGTGACCGGGGCGAGCGGACCCGGCTGGTCGTCACCCACCGGACCGGTACCGCAGACCGGGCGGATCTGGTCGTGTGGCTGGAGTCCGGCCGGCTGCGCGGGGTGGGACTGCACCGTCTACTGTGGAATGACGCCGACTACCGGAGAGTCTTCCAGTGAGGCGGGAACTGCGCCACGGCATCGCCGGGCTGCGCCGCCGGTCGTTGCTGGGCCTCGCCGCGTGGTCGGTACCGGAGGCGCTTCCCGCCGCCGTGCTGGGGCTGGCCGTGGCCCGCGCGGTGGACACCGGGTTCCTGGCCGGCGCTCCGCTGCGCGGGCTGCTCTGGCTCGGCGGGCTGCTCGCGGTATCCGCGGTCGGCGCGATCGGCTCCCGGCAGGTCTTCCGGCACCTGGGCGGCCTCGTCGAACCGTTCCGCGACGACCTGGTACGGCGAGTCGTGGAAACGGCGCTCCGGCGCGGCGTCGCGGGCAGGGCGGACGACGGTGCCGTGGCCCGGCTGACCCGGCAGGTCGAGATTGTGCGGGACACGTACGCCGGACTCGTCATGGTGATCCGCGGGTTCCTCGTGACGGTCGTGGGCGCGGCGTTCGGGCTGGTGTCGATCGCGCCGGTCGTGGCGGTACTGATACTGCCGCCGTTCCTACTGGGCTTCGGCCTGTTCCTCGGCACGCTCGGGCTGGCCGCGGCTCGGCAACGCGCCGCGGTCCGGGCCGACGAGCGGCTCGCCGCCACCGCGGGTGCGGTGCTGGCCGGTACGCGTGATGTGGTCGCCCGGGGCGCGGAGGACCACGCGGCGCGGCTGGTCGAGGGGCCGATCGAGGCGCAGGCCGCCACCGAGCGCGCGCTGGCCGGCGTGGCGGTACTGCGTACCCTCTGCTTCGCGGTCGGGGGCTGGCTGCCGCTCGTGGTGCTGCTGGCCGCGAGCCCGTGGCTGGTCGGCCGCGGTCTGTCGGCCGGTGCCCTGATGGGTGGGCTCAGCTATGTCCTCTTTGGACTTCAGCCGGCCCTGAGCCGGCTCGTCGGCGGGCTGGGCGGCAGCGGCCTGCGCTACGTCGTCACGCTCGGCCGCATCCTCGACGCGGAAGCCGCGGCCGCGGCTCTGCCGTCGCGGGACCCGGTGCCGGCCGTCGTGCCCGCCGGTCACGACCTGACCCTGCGGGGCGTGACGTTCGCCTACGGCCCGCACGCCGAACCCGTCCTGCGAGACCTCGATCTGACCGTGCCCGAGGGAGACCACCTGGCCGTCATCGGACCGAGCGGCATCGGCAAGTCGACGTTCGCCGGGCTCCTCTGTGGACTGTTGCGACCGGACGCCGGAGCGGTACGCCTCGGCGGGGCCGACGTGACCGAGCTACCGACCCACGGTCGGGTACTCATCCCGCAGGAGGCGTACATCTTCACCGGTACGGTCCGGGACAACGTCGCGTACCTGCGGCCGGTGGCCACCGACGCGCAGGTCGCCCATGCGGTGGCCGCGGTCGGGGCCGGCCCGCTGGTGGACAGGTTGGGCGGGCTGGCGGCGCCGGTACGCCCGGCGGACCTGTCGGCCGGCGAACGGCAGTTGCTCGCGCTCGCGCGGGCCCACCTGTCGGTAGCGCCGCTGGTGGTGCTCGACGAGGCAACGTGCCACCTGGACCCGGCGGCGGAACGGCAGGCCGAGGAGGCGTTCGCCGCCCGGCACGGCACGCTGGTGGTCGTCGCGCACCGGATCAGCTCGGCGTTGCGGGCGCGCCGGATCCTCATCTTCGACGCCGACAGCCCGCGGGTGGGCGACCACGCCACGCTGCTGGCTACCTCGCCGCTCTACGGCGAGCTCCTCGGCGGCTGGCGGACGGTTCAGATCCAGCCGGCCTCGTGAGCGATGTTGATGGCCTCCAGGCGGGTACGGGCGCCCGTCTTGGTCACGATGCGGGCCAGGTAGTTGCGGACGGTACCGGCGCTCAGGAAGAGGCGTTCGGCGATCTCCCTCGGTGGCACCCCGTCGCGGGCCAGCCGGAGTACTTCGCGTTCGCGCTCGGTCAGCGGATTTCCCCGAGCGGTCAGCGCGGCGACCGCGATCTCGCTGTCCAGTACCGCCTCGCCGCGGGCCAGCCGGCGGACCGCGTCGACGAGCGTGCCGGGCGACGCCTCGGTCGCCACCATCCCCACCCGTGGGACGAGCTTGGCCAGTTCACCGCCGACCGCCCCGACGGCGCGGCGATCCAGCGTGACGAGTACGGCGCAGTCCAGCTCCTCGCACAGGCCGACGATCGTCGAGGTGCCCGGCAGGTCGTGGCCGAGCACAGCCACGTCGACCTGCTCGCGCCGGGCCATTCGTACCACGTCATTTGCACGTGCAAGTTCAGCGACCACCTGCAGATCGCTCTCGTTGGACAATACGCCCGTGAGCGCACCACGCAACAACGCGCTTTT
The DNA here is from genome assembly GCA_035650075.1 of Micromonosporaceae bacterium. GTDB lineage: Bacteria > Actinomycetota > Actinomycetes > Mycobacteriales > Micromonosporaceae > DASSUC01. The sequence goes on from DASRII010000560.1 coordinate 6,124, forward strand.
CTGGGCCAGCAGGACTCGGATCACCTCTACCTCCGCCGCGGTAGTGGCTTAGATTCGACTCCCAATGGTGGCCCTCGGGGGCAAGGTTGACGGATTGCCGACACGCGGTAGGCGTCAGATCCAGCCGGATTCCCGAGCTTTCCTGACCGCCTGGATGCTATTGACCGTACCCGTCTTGGCAAATATGCGCGAAAGGTGGTTGCGAACCGTACCCGGTGACAGCCCGAACTTCATCGCGATCTCACATACCGGAAGGCCCTTGCCAACCCCTGCCAGGACCTCACCTTCCCGGGCCGTGAGCGGGTTCTCGGTGCCCAGCGCGGCCGCCACGAGCTCGGCGTCGATCACGATCTCGCCCTGCGCCAGGCGGCGTATGCCGTCGATGACCCGTTGTGGCGTGGCGTCCTTGCCGACGAACCCGATATCGGTGCTGTAGCTAGCCATCATGCCGGCCAGCCGCCGAGCATGGCACCGGTCGACCAGGGTCAGCATCCGGGGTCTGCCGAGCCGTTCGCGTACCGCAAAAGCCCTGATCACATCGTGATCGACGACCGTGACGTCGGGTCTTTCGGCAATGGTTGTCGCTTCGACCTCGGTGAGTCCGTCGAATTCGCCGACGACGCGCAGGTCAGCCTGTCTCGATAGCAAATGGGCGAGGGCGCCTCTGACCAGTCTACCTTCGAGGACCAGCAGCGTTCTGATCATCTCTCCCCACGATTCATAAATTGATCAGAGTCATTGAAGCACGGGACCGTGTTACCCGCTCGGCAACTCCTATAACCAACCGGCGTCCTGAGCTCGGCGGACCGCCTCCCACCTGTTTCGGCTTCCGGTTTTCCGCAAGATCGAGGATAGGTAGTTCCGTACCGTTCCATGGGTAAGAAACAGTCGTTCCGCGGTCTCCTTAGCGGACAATCCATCGGCGGCCGCCCGCAGTACCTCGCGTTCTCTCTCGCTGAGGGGATTGTCGAGAGTACGCAGGGCGGCGACCGCGGCGACCGGATCGATGACCCGTTCGCCCGCGTGCACCTGCCGGATGAGCTGGGCCAGCTCGCTTGGTGGCAGGTCCTTGCCGACGAACCCGCGTACGTTGGCCGCCAGCGCGAGCCGCAGCGCGCCCGGCGTCCGCTCGGAGGTCAGCACGATCACCCTGCCGCGTGCGTGCCCGGTCAGCCGCCGTACGAGGCTCAACGCGTGCTTTCCGACCGAGTCGATGTCGACCAGGACGACATCCGGTCGATCGGGCAGTCCGGCGACCGAATCCTCGTGAATGGCGTCGACACCGATTACGACCTCGAAGTCCTCCTCGTTCGACAGGACGGAGACGAGTGCGTCGCGCAGCAGACCAGGCTTCCCGACGATCACCACCCTGATCACGAGGAGTCCTCCACGCCTGACTATCGGTCGATCTAGCCGGCGTGCAACGTGGTTCTACACCAAGCGACGGTCCGCGGCCCAGCGGGACAGCTCGTACCGGTTGGACATCTGCAGCTTGCGCAGCACGTTCGAGACGTGGGTCTCCACGGTCTTGATGGAGATGAACAGTTCCTTGGCGATCTCCTTGTACGCGTACCCGCGCGCCAGCAGCCGCAACACCTCGCGCTCGCGGTTGGTCAGCTGGTCCAGCTCCGGATCGGCCACCGGTACGTCGGGCCGGGCGGCGAACGCGTCGAGCACGAACCCGGCCAGCCGCGGGCTGAACACCGCATCCCCGTCGGCGACCCGGCGGATGGCCGCGGTCAGCTCCTCCGGCGAGATCGTCTTCGTCACGTAGCCGCGGGCCCCGGCCCGGATCAGGCCGATCACGTCCTCGGCCGCGTCCGACACGGACAGGGCGAGGAAGCGTACCTGCGGCTGGGCGCGGCGGACCGCGTCGAGGACGGCCCGGCCACCGCCTTCCGGCATGTGCACGTCGAGCAGTACGACGTCCGGGACCAGCGCGCTTATCTGTGCCACGGCATCGGCCACGGTGCTGGCCTCACCGACCACGTTCACCTGGTCGCTCTGCCGGGACAGCTCGGCCCGTACCCCCGCGCGGAACATCGCGTGGTCGTCGACGAGGAAAACCCGCAACGTCATGACTATTTCTCCTTCACCAGCAGGGTGAGCCGGACCTCGGTACCTTCGCCCGGCTCGCTGCGGATCTCGGCCCGACCACCGTGCCGCTCCATGCGACCGAGGATCGAACCGCGCACCCCGTGCCGATTATCATCCACAGTGGAGGGATCGAAGCCGACGCCCCGGTCCCGCACGAACACGCTCAACTGCTCCGGTTCGACCTCGGCGTACAGCGATACCGACGGCACCTTCGCGTGCCGGGCCGCGTTGACCAACGCCTCCCGCGTCGCGGCCACCAGCGCGCCGACCGGGCCGTCGACCGCGCGGTCTCCCACCACGACCGTCTCCACCGCGATGGCGTACGTGTCCTCGACCTCCGCGGCCACTTCCTCCAGCGCGGCGGCGAACCGCTCCGAGGGGGAGCCGGTCGGCTTGTACAGCCAGTTGCGCAGCATGCGCTCCTGCCCGCGGGCCAGCCGCTGTACGGCCTTCTGGTCGCCGGCGTTGCGCTGGACCAGCGCCAGCGTGTGCAGCACCTGGTCGTGCACCATCGCGGCGACCTCGGCCCGCTCCTGCTCGCGGATGCGCGCCTCCCGCTCGGTACGCAGCTGGCCGAACGTGCGCCAGAGCATCGGGGAGGCGACCAGCGCCACGCCGAGCAGGGACGCGAACCCGATCAGCGCGCCGGTCAGGATCGCCGACAGGCCGGCGTCGCGTACCGGTGAGAACGTCACGATGATGCCGATGACCCCGACGGCCACCAGCAGCCCGCCCCCGAGGAACCGCAGCAGGTAGCCGCGCCGGTCGCTCTCGACGAACACCGCGCCCAGTACCGGCGGTACGTTCGGCACCCCGTCCCGCGCCTGCCGGCGGGCCGGCCCGGCCTGGTGCCAGATCACGCCGGCGCCTACCCCGATGATCGCGATGAGCCAGAACAGCGCCGCGTTGACGCCGCCCCACCCGACCAGCGACTGCAGCAGCAGGATGCCCGCGGCGATCGCCACGAAAGGCAGCATGTGGGTCAGGTCGCGGCGGGGAGGCTTCACCTGCGCGGGCAGCCCCGGAGGCGGCGGCTGTACCGGCAGCACCGCCCAGAACACCGCGTAGAGGATCGCGCCGAGCCCGTTGAACCCCAGCAGCACCACGAACCCGATCCGCACCGCGGTCACCGGTACCCCCAGGTGCCCCGCGATGCCGTTGGCGACGCCGGCGAGCAGCCGCCGGTCGAGCCTGCGGTACAGCCGGGGAAGGGCGGTCGGCGCGCTGATGGGTCCGCTCCTGTCCTGAAATGTTCTGTCGGTTACCACGAGCGTGATGTACCCGATCGTCACACGCCGCGAGGGGCGGCGACCATGCGGATCACCCCGAACTTCGCCCGGGCGGAATATCAGGGGTCGCTCAGGGTGCGTGCCTGAGGTGGGTAGGCCCAGGTCGGAGTGACGATTCAGACATGACACAGGACGCCGAGCCGACGACCGCGGCCGCTCCACCGCCCGGCGCGCCGCCGCCGCCGGATCCACCGCCGCCGCCACCGCCGCCGGGCGCCTCGGCTCCGCCGGAGTGGAACAGCATGGCCGGACGGTACGGCCTCGTACGGCCGCTCACCGGCCGGTACCTCGCCGGCGTCTGTGCCGGCCTCGGCCGCGTCACGAACACCGATCCGATCCTGTGGCGGGTACTCATCGGAGTTCTCGCTCTCTTCGGCGGGATCGGCGTGGTCTTCTACATCCTCGGCTGGCTGCTCACGCCGGCCGAGGGCGACACCGCGTCGCCGATCGAAGCCCTGGTGGGCCGCGGCAGGTCCCGGACGTCGCCGTACACCGTGGTCCTCGTCGGCATCGGCGGGATCATCCTCCTGATGGTGGTCCTGTCGGACAGCTTCTACGCCGCGGTGCTCGGCGTGGCGGTGGTGATCGGCGTGATCCTCCTCGCCAACCGCAGCAGCCGTACCGCCGCCGCGGTGCCGTCCCCACCGCAGTACCCCGCCATGACCCCTCCCTACGGTCCCCCCGCCGGACCGCCACCGACCCAACCGCCCGTGCCTCCGACCGCCCATGAAACGCAGGTGACCGCCATGCAGCCGGCAAGTCCCTCCGTACCTCCGCCCGCTGCCCCGCCGGGCGGCTACCGTCCCCCGTTCGCGCCGTACGGTCCATACGGCGGTCCGCCCCCACCCCCTCCCACGCAGCCGCTACCCCTACCGCCGAAGCCGCCGCGCGAGCGATCCGCGCTCGGTCAGATCATCCTGTCCCTCGCCTGCGTGGCCATCGGGATCCTGGCCGCGATCGACCTGGCCACCGGTCGGGTCCTGGTATCGGGCTACTTCGCCGCGATTCTCGGCGTGATCGGCGCCGGACTGCTGGTGGGCGCCTGGTTCGGCCGCGCCAGGCTCATGATCATCGCAGGTCTTCTGGTCGCCGCCGCACTCGGCATCAGCAGCGGCGTCGAGAGCTCCGACCAGATCCGGTTCGAGGGCGGGAACGTCCGCTGGCACCCGACCACGATGGAGGACCTGGCCGTGCGCTACGACCTTGGTGCCGGCGATGCCGTCCTGGACCTGACCGACCTCGATTTCACCGGCCAGAACCGGGAGGTCAACGTCGGAATGTCGGTGGGCTCGCTGCGGGTCCTGCTGCCGAACGATGTGGACACCGACGTCCACGTCGACATGGGGGCCGGTGACGCCAACGTCTTCGGGCACCACTGGGGCGGCTTCAACCAGGACACCCGCGACCTCACCGACCTCGGTGAGGACGGCGTGGGCGGCGGCAAGTTGCGCCTGAACATCGATATCAAGGCCGGAGATGTGGAGGTCACCCGATGAAAGCTCATTCGACTGACGGGCTCTCCCTCACGTTCGGCGTCATCTTCCTCGCCATCGTGGGTTGGTGGGCGCTGGCGAAGAGCGTGGACATCACGCTGCCGAACCTCGGCTGGTTCGTGGCCGGCGCGCTGATCCTGCTCGGCGTCCTCGGACTGCTCGGCGCCCTGCGCCGCCAGGCGTCCACGACCGTCGACGAACCGGCCGCCGTCACGTCGGCACCGCCGTACAGCGAGCCGACGCGCAGTGAGCCGGCACGCAGTGAGCCGGCGCGCGACGACCTGATGGACGCCACGGACGACGACACCACGATCGACCCCGACCGGCTCTAGTCCGGTCGGCCACCTAAGCTTGGCCGGTAGCGGGCGACCGCCCGCTACCGGCCTTGCTGTGCGGGGAGCAAACGAGATGACTCAGCCACCTGCCGCGGTCGAGAGCGCTCGTCCGGCCCGGGTACGCCTGGGACAGCGCGGCGCCAGGGCACTGACCGCCGAGTTCGGCCGGCACGTCGGCCCGAAGACCGCGCTGGTCGTGGGCGCCGAGATCGACTCTCCGGTACTGCAGGCGGCCATCGACGCGCTGGTTCCGGACGCGAGGCTCGCGGTGGTCGGCTCCCCGGCCGCGGCGGGAGCGGCGGCCGCGCTACGGATCCAGGTCGAAGCGCTGGGCTCTTGGGTGGCGGACCGGGTACGGGTACTCGACTCCGTCGCCGAATCCGATCCGGTGGACTTCGTCATGGTGGCCACGCCGTTGCGGGGCACCGCCGAACAGATCCGGGCGGAACTCGACGACCTGGGCAAGCGACTCAACCCCGGAGGGCTGCTGTCGGTGTACGCGCCGGCCGCCCTGCCCGGCATGCGCGACCTGGGAGCCGAGGAGCTGGACCGCCAGTCCGCCCTGTACGGCGTCGGCTCCGACCTCGTGCTGCGGAACCGCCCGCCGGTACGGGTGCACCGGCTCCGGTACACCCCCGCCGACGTGGCGACCGTGACCCGGCTGGTACCGGCCGACCGGACGTCGAGCGTGCCGCTGACCCGAGGCATGCACATCGACTCCAACGGCATCGCCGCCGCGGGACTGGCGCTCGGCCTGGCCGCCGTGGCCCGGGCCACCCGACCGAAGTCACGGCTGTGGCTGCTGCCCGCGCTGGCGGCGGTACCCGTTGCCGCGTTCTTCCGTGACCCGCAGCGCGACGTCCCGGCGGACGACGCGTCGGTCGTAGCCGCCAGCGACGGCAAGGTGCTGTCCGTCGAACGGGTCCGCGACGAGCGCTTCGGCGACGGCGAGTTCCTGCGGATCGCCGTGTTCCTGTCCGTCCTCGACGTCCACGTGAACCGATCGCCGGTAGCCGGCAAGGTCGCCGACTTCTTCGTCTCCGACGGCGGATTCGCGGCCGCGATGAACCCGGCCGCCGAACACAACGTCTCGGCGTACACCGTGCTGGAAACACCCCACGGCACCGTGGTCGTAGCCCAGCGGACCGGGCTGATCGCTCGCCGGATCGTGCAGCGGGCGCCGGTCGGTGCGCTGCTGGCCAAGGGCGAGCGGTTCGGGCTGATCCGGTTCGGTTCCCGGACCGACGTCTACCTGCCCGCCTCGGGCGCCACCGCCCTGGTCGCCCCCGGCGACCGCGTGCTGGGCGGCACCACGGTAATCGCCCGCTGGTCCTAGTCCCCGTCGATCATGAAGTTGGTGATTCGACACGCCGTCGAACCAGCAACAAAGTTCATGATCAACGCGGCCGAGCGGGGGAGGTCAGGCGCGACGCTGGTGGAACCAGAGCAACGGACCGCTGACCAGGTACGTGACGACGACGACGCCGAACGTGAGCCGGACGTCGATCAGCGCGCCGAGTACCGGGATCGCCAGCAGCCACGGCGGTAGTTTGATCAGCCGGGCCAGCTTGGCGTACGGGAAGCTCGACACCATCGCGAACGCCAGCAGGGCCACTCCGGCCAGGTGCCAGCCACCGGCCCCTGGCAACCCGATGAGCACGCCGATCGCAAGGACCGCGGCGGCCATCGTGGTCGGTACCCCGCAGAAGAACCGGCCGTCCTTCGGCGACACGTTGAACCGGGCGAGCCGGATCGCCGCACAGCCGGCCACGAGCGCGCAGGCGACGGCGGCCGCGCCGGCGGGCACGGTACCGGCCAGCGACGCGTAGACGACGACCGGCGCGGCGAGGCCGAAGGAGCACATGTCGGCGAGCGAGTCCATCTGCGCCCCGAACGGGCTGGCGACGCCGAGCCGGCGAGCCAGCGCGCCGTCGAGCCCGTCGAACGCCACGCACCCGATGAGGCAGACGGCGGCCAACCGCACGTCCCCCCGCATGGCCAGGAAGATGGCGATCAGACCCAGGGACAAGCTGGAGAGCGTGCACGCGTTGACGACCGTGAACTTGACGCGGCGTGCGGTCGTCCGCTCGCCCGGCAGCAACGGAATCGTCAGCGGCCCGGTGGGCGCCATGCCGGGCGGGCTGGGTACCGCCGGGCTGATCGGGACGATGGACTCGGCGCGCAGCGATCCGAGGCCGGTCAGATCAGGCCGTGTGGTCGTACCGACGACATCGCGGCTCCGCCGGCCCACGCGGACCTGCAGCACCTTCCGTGCGACCGTGCCGCTGCGGCGTAGCCGGCCGGTCCACCTCCCCGCGGGGCGGGGGCTGTCAGTCGTACGGCGCCGACGCCATGGGGCTCTCGGCACGGGTCCCTCCATCACCGGATTCGGTCCTTTCCGCCACCTCGGCGGCCGTCCGGCGTGCGGCCTACACCATCGCATACCACCGAGCGGCTTGGCGATAGGCGACACCGGAACTTTTCAGATCAAATCGCCAAAAACGCCCTCGATAGAGCAAGGCGCAGTCGACCAAATTGTACTGGAACCTGCGCAAGTATCACTGTGCGTAGTCAGTTAGGGCCGCACGAGTCGCCTCGGTCATGTGGAGCCGGGCGGCCTCGGCACGCGTGAACCACCCAGCGGCGGCGGTCGATCCGCCGGCGTCCAGCACTCGGGCCTGCGTCGGCTGGTCGACGACGACCCGGTAGTTCACCCGTACCGTGTGCCAGTCGATCGGATAGCCCTCCGGGCCCAGCGCCGCCGGATTGTGCCGGTGGGTCACGCCGAGCAGGTCGGTGATGCGCCCGACCTGGTTGGTCTCCTCGGCCAGTTCGCGAAGCAGCGCGGCCGCCGGCTGCTCGCCGAAGTCCGTGCCGCCGCCGGGCAAATGCCACCGCCCGGCGCCCGGATACCCCTCGGCGTTGCGGGTCAGCAGCACCCGGTCGGCCGGGTCGGTGGCCACGGCGTAGACCGCGAATCGCTGCCCGCGCGGCCGCGCCGGCTCCGCGGGCGGACCGACCGTAGGGGTGTCCGTGCGCTGGATCTCCGTCGCGGGGGCGGCCGGCAGGTCGAACAGCAGGGCAGTGAAGGGCATCAACGGGTACGACGGCAGCTCGTCCGGCACTACCCAGCGGGCGGTGTCCGTGGTGCCGTCCTGTTCGTTACGCAGCGTGCCGTTGCGGTGTGCCACGTCATAGATCACCCGATCGTGGTGCAACGCGACGTCCCGATCGCGCAGGAGGGAAACGTCGGACAAAACGTCCCGAAGTGCCACTACCTCGACCGACAGCCCGGTCTCCTCGGCGATCTCTCGTACCGCTCCCACCGCGGGATCCTCGCCATGCGCGATCCCGCCACCCGGGATCAGCCAGAGCCCCGGCATGTTCGATCCGGACGAGGCGCGGACCAGCAGGATCCGGCCGCGGTCGTCGCGGCAGACACCGTACGCCGCGATCCGTCGCCGCCGCTCCACAGCGCCGAGACTAATGGCTCAACAGAGGCCTGCAGCCCGAAGTGCCTCGACCGTGACCTCGGTGAGCGGCAGTTCATCCAGCTCGGCCGGGGTGAACCAGTCGGCGCGGGCGGTCGACCCGCCCGCGTCGGCCACGTCAGGCACGGTGGCCACCGGTACCGCGACCCGGTAGAACGCCCGCACGCCGTGCCAGTCGATCGGGTACCCCTCGGGGCCGAGCGAGGCCGCGTCGCGATGGCTGGCCACGCCCAGCAGTTCCAGCAGTTGACCGTGCTGGCCGGTCTCCTCGGCCAGCTCGCGGATCAACGCCACGCCGGGCTGTTCGCCGTACTCGGTACCGCCGCCGGGTAAGTGCCACAGGCCCGCACCGGGGTAGCCGTCCGCGATGAGCGTGAGCAGTAGCCGGCCGGCCGGGTCGGTGGCCACGGCGTACGCGGCGAAGCGCTGGGCGCGGTGCAGCCCGTCCGGCCCGGCGACCGCATGGAACGACGGGAACTCCGGGGTGTCCTCCGGTAGCAGGTCCACCGGCCCGGCCGGCAGGCCGAGCGCGGTAGCCGTGAACGGCCGCAACGGCAGTCCCTTGGTGTCCTCCCGGGCATGCCAGCGGGCCACGTCGGTCGGTTGCCCGATGCGGTCGAGCAGCGTGCCGCCCCGCACGACGACCTCGTAGATCAGCCGGTCGGTGTGGATCGTGACGCCCCGGTGCGGCAGCGCGCGCATGTCGGCCAGGACATCGCGCAGCCGTACCACGGCGACCGAGAGCCCGGTCTCGGCGGCGGTCTCGCGGACGACGGTGTCGTTCGGGTTCTCGCCATGGTCCACGGCGCCGCCGGGCAGGGACCATACGCCCGGGGTACCGGATCGGGGCGACGCGCGGACGAGCAGCCACCGTTCGGCCGCGTCGGCGCAGAGGGCGTACGCCGCGATCCGACGCAGCGGTTCCAGCGCGGGAGTCACAAGGCCTGATTGTCCCCCATGCGGGGGCGGATCACGATCACCCGATGGGAGTCACTCATGTTTCACGGGCGGAAGGCATAGCCCGGACTAGGCAGTCATTCCCATTCGATGGTGCCCGGCGGCTTGCTGGTCACGTCCAGCACGACCCGGTTGACCTCGGGTACCTCGTTCGTGATGCGGGTGGAGATCCGGGCGATGACGTCGTACGGCAGCCGGGACCAGTCGGCCGTCATGGCGTCTTCGCTGGACACCGGGCGCAGCACGATCGGATGCCCGTACGTCCGTCCGTCGCCTTGGACCCCGACGCTGCGTACGTCGGCGAGCAGCACGACCGGGAACTGCCAGACGTCCCGATCGAGCCCGGCCGCGGTCAGCTCCTCGCGCGCGATGCGGTCCGCGGCCCGCAGCGTGGCCAGCCGCTCGGCGTCGACCGCGCCGATGACGCGGATCGCCAGCCCGGGACCGGGGAACGGGTGCCGCCAGACCATCGCGTCGGGCAGGCCCAGCTCGCGGCCGATCGCCCGCACCTCGTCCTTGAACAGCGTGCGCAGCGGCTCGACCAGCTTGAAGTTCAGGTCCTCGGGCAGGCCGCCGACGTTGTGATGCGACTTGATGTTGGCGGTACCGGTGCCGCCGCCCGACTCGACGACATCCGGGTACAGCGTGCCCTGCACGAGGAACTCCGCCTCGCCGATGTCCCGGGTGGCGGCCTCGAAGGCCCGGATGAACTCGCGTCCGATGATCTTCCGCTTCCGCTCGGGGTCGGTCACGCCCGCGAGTGCGTCGAGGAACCGCTGGGCCGCCTCCACGACGTGCAGCCGGATCCCGGTGGCGGCGACGTAGTCCTTCTCGACCTGCTCGGCCTCGCCCGCGCGGAGCAGACCGTGGTCCACGAAGACACAGGTGAGCTGGTCGCCCACCGCGCGGTGGACCAGGGCCGCCGCGACCGCGCTGTCGACCCCGCCGGACAGCCCGCAGATGACCCGCCCTCCGCCGACCTGGGCGCGGATGGCCGCCACCTGCTCGTCGATGATGCTCTCGCTGGTCCAGGTCGGCTCGATGCCGGCGACGTCGTACAGGAACCGGGCCAGCATTGCCTGCCCGTGCCTGGTGTGGGCCACCTCGGGGTGGAACTGGACTCCGGCGCTCTTGCGAGCCACGTCCTCGAAGGCGGCGACCGGCGCGCCGGACGACGCGGCGGTCACCGTGAAGCCCTCGGGTGCGGCGGTCACCGAATCGCCGTGGCTCATCCAGACGTCCATCTCGGCGGGCATCCCGTCGAACAGGACGCCGCCCTGGGTACGCAGGCGGGTCCCGCCGTACTCCCGGGCGCCGGTGTGCGCCACCGTCCCGCCCATCGCCATGGCCATCGCCTGGAAGCCGTAGCAGATGCCGAAGACCGGGACGCCGGTGTCGAACAGCGCGGGATCGACCTGGGGTGCCCCGGGTTCGTACACACTGGACGGTCCACCACTCAGCACGATCGCGGCCGGTTGCTTCGCGACCATTTCGGCTACCGGCATCGAGTGCGGCACGATCTCGGAGTAGACCCGCGCCTCGCGCACCCGGCGCGCGATCAGTTGGGCGTACTGGGCACCGAAGTCCACGACGAGTACGGGATCCTGCACACGGTCAGCCTATCGGGCGGGCGTGTGCGGCATGGTAGCGGCGCACCCACGCCTCGTCGAGGCCGTCGGCGTACGGGCCGGCCGGGTTGTCCACGATCCAGACGTGCATCATCTCCGGTGACGTGAGGTTCACCGACAGCGCCGGGCAGCCGCCGAACGGCGAGACGATGCCGAGTCCAGGTGGGAGCAGCGATACGCAGATGTTGTGCGCGTGCCAACCGGTGACCGGACCGCCGGGCTGCGGTGCGGGCGTGCCGGCTACCTCCATCACGTAGACGACGCCCAGCAGGGTGGCCCGACCGTCCATAATGGAGTAAACGAGCATCTCCGGCCGTTGCGGGTCCAGCGTACGGCCGTCCTTGCCGTACTCCTTGTTTTCCAGGTGCACGTCGGTCCCGGTGGCCTGTACCCCCGGAATCTGGTAGCCGGCCGCCAGCGCCGCCTTCAGATCGGCGAAGCGGGCCATGGCCCGGGCCGTCTTGGCGGCCAGTTCCTGCGCTGCCTTCGCCTGTTCGGGTGTCGGATGGTGGCCGCCGCCCGGCCGCATGATGACGCCGGCCTGGGCGCGCGCGGCGTGCTCGTGCCCGTGCTCGTGGCTGTGCCCCACCGCCGGCGCGGTGCCCGCCGCCATCGCGGTCCCACCGTCGTCCGCCGCCTTGTGGGCCAGGAACGAGCCGATCCAGACGATCGCGCCGACGAGCACCACCGCGGTGACCGTGGCGGTACTGCCGGCGAAGCGGGCGAACCGCCTGGGGCGGCCGGGTTCGCGGCCCGGTACGACGGCGAACCCGAACGCGGCCAGCTCGACCAGCGCGGTGGCGATGCCCACCTGGTCCGGCTCCTCCCCGCCGGTTCCGGCGACGGCGAGGTACGCGACCAGCGTCGCCGCCGTCAGCAGTGCCGTCGGCAGCCGCCACGGCTTGCCTTCCCAGACCCGGAGTGCGATCCAGGCGAACGCGACACCGGAGCCGAGGAACGCGACTGTCAACAGTGGACCGTCGGCGTGGCCGAGCGGCAGTGCCAGGTGTACCGCCGCCGATACCGCCAGCAGTGCGGCGACCCACCTCTCCACCGCCGTTCTCGGCCGGGATGCCGCGGCCGGGGCGAGCCGACGCAGGAGGACGAACGCCAGCGGAAGCAGGAGTGCGGCGATGAGCGCCGGTGCGTGCTGGGGCGCGATGCCGGCGAAGAACGCCTCGATCGGGTTCACGGCTTCACCTCCGCCGGAGGTAGCGGCTGCGGCCATCCCGCCGGTAGACCGTCCGTCCACAGTGGTTGCGGCCACGGATCGACCGGCGGCCGCAGTCGAGCCGACGGCCGCGGGAATCGGGGCCGGGCGAGCAGCCACGCGCACAGGCAGATCACCGTGACCGGCAACGCGATCTCGGTCAACAGCCCGACGAACGTGACCGTACGGCTCAGGATCGGCAGCAGCCCGGCCATCAGGCTCAGCCAGAAACCGATCAGGCCGATGCCCTCGAGCACGATCGCGGTCACCCACGCCCACCGCCGGCCGCTGACCACCTTGGCCGCGACCACGAACAGCAGGACCGCCTTGGTGATCGGGACGAGCAGGTACAGCGGGTTCGCCATGAACAGCAGCTCGCCGATCATGGCGAGCAGGCCGAATCCGGCCTGGAGCAACAACAGCAGGTACACGACATCGGCGGAACCGCCGCGGTCACCCGTCATGTCGTCGAGCCTGGCAGCGGCCGATGAGCCGGTAATGAGCCCAGGTTAAGAATTCGGTGAGACGGCCAGCGTGACGAGGAAGCTCGCGCCGCCGCGGTCGTTGTTGGTGGCGCTGACGGTACCGCCGTGTTCGTGGGCGATCCACCGTGCGATCGACAGACCGAGGCCGGCACCGCCGTTGCCCCGCGACGTATCCGCCCGGAAGAACCGGTCGAAGATGCGTTCCTCGAGTCCCGGCGGGATGCCCGTACCGTCGTCGGAGACCTGCACGGTCGCGACCGCGCCGTGCCCGACCACGGCGACCCAGACGTTGCCGCCCGCCGTGGTGTGGGTGACCGCGTTGTCGACCAGGATCCACAGTAGACGGCGAAGCGCATCGGCGTCGCCGGTCACGGTGACCGGCGCACCCGCGCAGTGCACCTCGCGTTCGGCGTGGATGGTGCGGGCCTGCCGGCAGACCTCGGTTGCCAGCGCCCCGAGATCCACAGTGGACCGTGGTAGCCGCTGCCCACCGTCGGCCCGCGCGAGCGTGAGCAGGTCGTCGACGAGGCGGCTCATCCGGGCGCTCTCCGCTTCGATGTCCGCCAACGCGGCAACCCGGTCCGGCTCTGCGGCGTCCGGATGCGTACGCAGGAATCCGGCATTGTTGCGGATCGACGTCAGCGGTGTCCGCAGCTCGTGCGACGCGTCGGCGGCGAACCGTTGCTGGGCCGCGAGCGCGTTGGCGATGCTGCGGCGGGCATCCTCGAGCCGTTGCATCATCGCGTTGAAGCTCGTCGTCAGCTTGCCGAGGTCGTCCTGCGCGTGCACCGGGGTCGGGAGGCGCCGGGACGGGTCGGCGGACCGGCCGATGTCGTCGGCCGTCGCGGTCAGCTGGCGCAACGGCTGCAGTGCCCGCCCTGCCGCGAACCAGATCCCGACCGCCGCCGCGACGAGCGAGACGAGGTCGGATATGACGAGTATCACGATCACGCCGACCCGGTCCGTCTGCAGTCGACGGACACTTTGGACGGTCACGACGTATCCGGTGCGGCCGAGGTCGGGCCGCTGCCACGGTCGTACGTGCACCCGCAACGCCACGCTGCCGGGTCTGATGGTGGCGGCCGACGAGCCGTCGCGGCGAGCCTGGTCCAGCAGGTCGGGTGGCACGGTCGGGAGCTGGCCGGCGACGAGGCCGGTACTCGACAGGACCGAGCCCTGCTCGTCGAGCACGACCACCACGATCTCGTTGGCGCCGGACGTCGCGTCGACGGGCGTCAGCGGCCCATGCGCGACGAGGTCCTCCGCGGCCGCGCGGTCGATGCCCGCCACGGCCTGCGTCGCCCGGTTGGCCAGCTCCTTGTCCTGGTTCTGCGGCACGGTACCGACGATCAGCGTGTAGAACAGCCCGGAGATGACGACGAGCACGAGCGCGACGACTCCGATGCCGTACAGCGCAACCCTGGTCCGGATAGACATCAGTTGCCTGCCCGCAACACGTAGCCGACGCCGCGGACGGTATGCAGCACCCGCGGCTCACCGCCGGCCTCCAGCTTGGTCCGCAAGTATCCAATGTAGACATCGACGACGTTGGTCGTGGTCGGATCACCGCCGCGCCACACGGCGTCGAGCAGCTGGCCGCGGCTCAGCACCTGGCGCGGGTGGCGCAGGAAGTGCCGCAACAGGTCGAACTCCTGCGCGGTCAGGCTGATGTCGCGCCCGCCCCGGCGTACCTCGCGGGTGTTCTCGTCGAGGCTGAGGTCTCCGTGCTCGAGAAGGTCACCGCCGGACACCGGTCGCCGGCGCAACAGGGCCCGCACCCGGGCGAGCAGTTCCTCGTACGCGAACGGCTTGACCAGGTAGTCGTCGGCGCCCGCGTCCAGTCCAGCCACCCGGTCGGCGGTACCGTCCCGGGCGGTGAGCATCAGGACCAGGCAGTCGCCGCCGGTCCCGCGCAGCGCCCGGCACACCTCGAACCCGTCCAGCCCCGGCAGCATCACGTCGAGGATCACCAGGTCCGGCCGGTCCCTCGTGGCGCTGACCAAGGCGCTCGGCCCGTCCCCGGCGAGGCCCACGGTGTAGCCGGCGTACTCCAGCGCCCGCCGCAACGACGCGGCCACCCGCTCGTCGTCCTCCACAACGAGCACCCGGCCGCTCAATGCCCACCTCGCTCCGCTGCGCGCCCTATGCGCCGCCATCCCTCGTCGCGAAGCTCCTCAGTCCAGGCGCCGCGGCGC
>DASRII010000561.1:0-4942 GCA_035650075.1 Micromonosporaceae bacterium
GTCAACGTACCCATTGATGTTGTCCCCTTGTCTCGTTCAGTTCGGCCACGCGGCCGACACAACTCCAAAACTTGAGCGGACCCGACTCAATTCCGCGCCGATCGGCCTCGACTCGGTGACCTGCGTCACGGTTCACTGCCCTGTTACGAGAGCGCGCGCCCCAGTGTGGGACGCGCGCCACTCGACTATCTACTTTGGACCTCGGCTGTCTAGTCCTCACAACCGATCATGTCCCGGTCTCGGTCGAAGTCGTGGGGATCCGGCGACTGCTGTGCGAAGTTCCGCTGTGGAACGTCCGAGCAGTCCAGATCCGGCTCGTCCGGAGTAGGAGACGGTACCGGCTCGCCCGGAGTCGCGGACGGAGTCGGCTCGAGGGATGGTTCCGGCGTGGTCTCCGGCTCCGGTGAGGTCTCCGGGACCGGCGTAGCAGTGACAGTTGGGTCCGGGACGGCGGGTGCGACGACCCCACCACCCTGACCGCTGGGTTCGGGCTGCGGCGTCGCCGAGGTGGTCGCTACCGTGCTGGGCACGATGACCACATCGGATGCGACTCCGCGAGATTCGTCGAACGCGATTGCCGAGAAGGCGGCCAAGAGCGCCGTGGCCAGGCCGCCCGCCACGACACCGATACGCCTCATGCGAGCAGACATAGCCCCATGGTGGGATCGGCTTTCCGAGCCGGGGTGAAGATGCGGGAAAGCGATATCGCCCCACCGGGTGCGTGCAACAATCCCGGCCGGCGCGGGGGTTCGATAGCATCTTGCTCGCTGGGGGGATGCGTTTCGCCAGAGTCGACCGTGGAGCGACACGATGACGGAACACACCAGCGATGGATCGTTCGGCGGCGCGACGTGGCGCGTCGCGACGGAGTTGTCCGCACGGTCCGGCTTGCTGCCGGGCTACCGCGACTTCGTCGCCGTCGCCCGCAGCGACTCCAGCGAGATTTACCGTGCCCACCAGGACGGACTGGACCGCCCGGTCGCCATCAAGGTCCTGTTGTTGGACGACGAGCAGGCCATCGCGAGGTTCCAGCGCGAGCTTGCCATCACGGTGACGCTCGGCCGGCAGCACCCACACATCGTCAACGTCATCGATACCGGAGTCACTACGACGGGCCGGCCGTGCATAGTGATGGAGTACTACGACCACGGCTCGCTGCACGACCGGCTGCGCGCGCACGGCCCGCTGTCGTGGGGCGAGGTGCTCGCCGTCGGCACGGTGGTCGCTGACGCGCTGTCCTTCGCGCATCGGCACGGCGTCCTGCACCGCGACGTCAAACCGCAGAACATCCTGATACTGCCGACGTCGTACGTGGTGGCCGACTTCGGCATCGCCCGTCCCATCAACGCCGCCCGCACCACATCCGTCGAGTGGTTCAGCTTCCGGCACGCCTCTCCGGAGGTACTCGACGGGCAGCCACCCGCGGTAACCGACGACATCTGGTCGGTCGGCTCGACGCTGTTCACGTTGCTCGACAGCCGGCCACCGTTCGCGGCCGAGGACGACGAGGACGACACCGCCCTGGCGTACATGCGGCGGGTGCGCACCGAGCCACCGCGTACCCTCGACCGCCCGGACGTCCCGCCCGGCCTGCTCGCCATCATCGATCGATGCCTTGCCCGGCAGCGGGCCGACCGATTCCCGGACGCCGCGTCGCTACACGACGCGCTGACCGCGCTCGCCGCGCAAACCCGGATGGCGCCGTCGCCGCCGCGACCACCCGACGCGACGGATCCGACGGTACCGCCACAGCTGTCGCCGTCGGCGATGATGTACCTGTCCGGCGTGGGCCAGGCGACGACCGGCCGGCCGCCTCTCGCACCGCCCGCCGCGCCGGTTGGTTATGTCCCGCGGCCGAAGCGCCGGGCGTTCCTGGTGCCGATCGTGTTGGCGGCGTTGGGGGTTCTCGCGTGCATCGGTCTGATCACCACCCTCGTCGTCGTGGTCCGGCCGTGGGCCGACACTGATCCGGACGCGCTCGGCTTCGTGCCGCCGACCACAGCCGGCACCCGCTCGCCGTCACCGTCCCTCTCGGGCGAGTCGCGGCCGAGCCAGCCCGCCGCCCCGACCGCGCTCGTCTTCCAGGGCCACGCCGACACCGTGCTCTGCGTGGCGTTCAGCCGGGACGGCACGCTCGTGGCGAGCGGCAGTACCGATACCACCGTCCGCTTCGTGAACCCGGCCGACGCGGCCGCGCAGGGTGGTCCGCTCACCGGCCACACCGGCCCGGTCAGCGCGGTCGCGTTCAGCCCGGACGGCACGATCCTGGCGAGTGCCGGCTCGGGTGCCGACGAGAGGACGGTACGGCTGTGGAGCGTCGCCGGCCACGGGCCCATCGGCCGGCTGACCGGTCACCTCGACTCGGTCTACGACGTCGCTTTCAGCCCCGACGGCACGATCCTCGCGACGGCGAGCGCGGACGAGACGGTACGGCTGTGGAACGCGAGCACCCGCAAGCAGCTCGCCAACCTCACCGGACACTCGGGCTCGGTCAGGTCGGTCGCGTTCAGTCCCGACGGCAAGATCCTGGCCAGCGCCGGCGCAGACGGCGCGGTACGGCTGTGGGACGTCCGGCGGCGAACCGCGATGGCCACTCTGAGGGCCGGTGACGAGGTCAACGCGGTCGCGTTCAGTCCCGACGGCAGGACCCTGGCCAGCGGTGGCAGGGAGAACTCGGTACGGCTGTGGGATGTCGCCGGCCGCCGCCAGCGGGGCGGAATCGACATCGAGTCGGCCAGTGCCGGCTGGGTCCGGAGCCTGGCCTTCAGCCGCGACGGTCGCATCCTGGCCGCCGGAAGTGTCGACAACCGGATCCGGATATGGAACGCCGGTAGCGGCGAGCTGCTCCTCGAGCTGACCGGTCACCAGAACAGCGTCAACGAGGTCGCGTTCGGTCCCGGGCTCGTGCTCGCGAGCGCCGGCGACCGCACCGTACGGCTGTGGAATCTCACCGGCCGCCTACCCTGACGTGACCCGCGCATCCCGAACACCGTCGTACTCGTACCACGGGTCGGCGAAGATCTCCCGCCAGCGTTCGTGGTTGCCTGGCCGCGACAGTCGCATGTAGAGGGTCTTACGGATGGTGTCGGACGTGTTGCCGCCGATGTTGTGGGCCAGCAAATAGTGCGCGAATACCACGTCGCCCGGGGATGCGTGCACCTGAACCGGGCTGCTGCGGATCATTGGAGGCTGGGCGGTACCGCTGGCGACCACGGCCGCGACCGCTGCACCCGCGCCATGCTCGCGCTCATATGCGGCGATCTCTCGGTGGCTGCCCTGCCACACGAACAGGTTGCCCATCTCGTCGCGGCTCTGATCGGACAGGATCACTCCGGCCAGAAGCGTGAACGAGAAAGGACCGCCGTGCTCGGTAAGCGCGTGAAAGCCATCGAGGTGTCCGCCACCGGGACGATGTACGAACGGCGGGTAGGTCAAGGCGACCTGGACCTGGTGCGGGGCCTCGAGGTCGTCGCCGGTGAGCTGGCACGCGGCATCCCACGCGAGCGTCTCGGACAGCATCGCCAGCAATGGCGCGGCCTCTTGGTTCCAGTAGAAGTGGTGCCCGGTGTGGCCGGCCGGGGGCGGACTGTCCGCCACGAGGTCGTCGACCACCGCCAGGGCGGCCGCTACGCAGTCGGCGTCGACGAGACCCGAGACGACGAGAAACCCGTCGTCGGCAAAGCGGCGCACCTGATCCTGCGTCAGTGGACCCATGGCGTAAGCGTGCGCATCAGATGATGCCGACGCATCTGAATATCCATGCCTCCGAGGTCTTGCTGGTACTGTCCGCGCATGGTGATTGGCGGGGGTGTACTGCTGATCGTGTTGGTCGTGCTCATTGTCTTCGTCGTGCGCGCGACCTTCGGCAAGGACGACTAGCCGCTCATGGGGATACGGGTGCTCGTCTCGGTCGACATGGAAGGCATAGCCGGTGTGGTTCACGGGGACGATATCCACCCCGGCCACAGCGAGTTTGAGCGCAATCGCACACTGCTCACGGCAGAGGCCAACGCGGCGGTTCGCGGCGTCCATGCGTTCGACGCCGACGCCCGAGTGGTGGTCGCCGACGCACACGCATGGTTCCGGAACCTGCTGCCCGATGTGTTGGACCGCCGCGCCCTGTTGGTGCGCGGGGAACCTCGACCCGACGGGATGATGGCCGGACTCACCGCGGAACTGGACGCTGTCCTGTTCATCGGCTACCACGGCATGGCCGGCACACCTCGCTCGGTCCTGGCCCACACCATGTCCGGCCGGGTCATCGCCGAGGTCCGCTGCAACGGCCGGCCCCTTGGCGAACTCGGCCTCAACACGGCGCTCGCCGCCCATCACGGCGTACCGCCGGTGCTGGCCAGCGGCGACGACACCGTAGCCGCCGAGGCGGCCGAGGTGGCGCCGGGCATCCACTGTGTGGAGGTCAAGAAGGCGCTGGGTGCACACGCGGCCGTGACGCTACATCCCGAGGAGGCGTGCGAGCAGATCGAAAGCGCCGTGCCACAGGCCCTGGCCGATCGCGATGCCGTGCGGCCGCTTCGCTTCGAAGGCCCGGTTCAGCTCGAGGTCCGGGTACACCGACCGCACATGGCCGAACATGCCCTGCTGGTACCGGGAATGGAACGCATCGACGGCTGCACCGTGCGGTATCCGGCACCGGACTTCCCTACCGCCTACCAGGTCATCGAACTCATCGCCACCCTCGGCGCCGTCTGACTACCTCACCCGAACGTGAACGCGTACGCCTCGGCACCGGGCTCGAGAAATGTGATGTCCACGATCCGTTCACGGACCGTGTCGCGCTCCCGCACGAGCTGGTACAGGCGGCCCTCACGGAGCAGGCCGTTACCGTCCTCGTCGATGTCGACGCCGTGGGTCGCCCCCGGAGCCTCGCCGTCGACGAGCACGTTGAAGGGAATCTGCTCCCCGGCGCCGGGAGACATCACGA
>DASRII010000562.1:0-3637 GCA_035650075.1 Micromonosporaceae bacterium
CCGGGTGCTGCCCCAGGTGACACCGGTCTTCGACGGGTACGGCTTCATCGTGGGACCCGCGCCGACCCGGGTCGGACCCGAGCCGGTGTTCCAGGTGCTCTCCGAGACCGATGTGCGCTCACCGCAGCGGCCGGCCGACACCGACCAGTTCCGCCGCTGGGAAGTGGCCGGCGGCGCGCACTCCGGCTGGGCCGGCTACTCCTACCGGGTACCCATCTCCGTACGCGACTTCGGTGCGGCGCCGGTGTACCAGTGCGACAACCCGCCGTTCAGCCGAGTACCGGTGCACCACGTCACCGCCGCGGCCTACGGCCACCTGAGGACCTGGGTGGAGCGCGGCACGCCGCCGCCCACGGCCGAGCCGCTCGTGGTGAACGCCGACGGTACGAAGCAACGGGACGAGCACGGTCTCGCCCTCGGCGGCATCCGGCTCTCCCAAGTGGTCGTGCCCACCGCCCTGAACACCGGCGACAACAGCGGCCCGTCGTTCTGCCTGCTCTTCGGCACCCACCGGCCGTTCGATCGGGAGACGTTGGACGCCCTGTACCCCAACCGCGGCCGGTACATCGCGGCCGTGGTTACCACCGACGTCCACAATGTCCAGTCCGGGTACCTGCTCTGGCCCGATGCGCTGGAGAACCTGCGCGACGCGCTGGCCTCCGACATCGGTCGCTGATCCTCCGCCCGCGGCTGGTAGGCCTATGCCGGCTCGCCTCGCGGACCTGCCAGCGCCTCCAGGGCATCCTCGGCTTTGGCTATGTAGTGCGGGACGTCGAGTTGTTTGAAGAGATCGAGCGCACTGTGCATCGCGTCATGTGCCGCAACGGAGTCACCGTCGTCGTGCTCCAGCAGGCCGATCTGAAGATGGGTGCTGGCGATGGAGATGACGATGCCGAGTTGTCGAAACAGATCCAGGGCGCGGTTCAGGGCCGTACGGCCGGCGGCGAAATCTCGGTCGGCGCGGTGGACCAGCCCGAGCTGGTAGAAGCTGCTGGCCTCGAGGCGGCGGTCTCCCAGGTCGTTGAACCTGTCTAGGCCGTCCTGGAGTGCTGTGCGGGCCGCGGTCAGGTCACCGCCGCCGCGAAGGGCGGTGGCCAGGCCGAGCTGAGCCCATGCCTCGGTGGGCCGGTCGAGGAGTTCCCGGGCCATGGTCCGGGCTCGAGTCGAGACTTCGACCGCACCCTCGTGGTCCTGCTGGCGGGTCAGGACATCGCTGAGGCTGACGAGAGTGTATGCCTGCCACATCCGGTCGCCGACCGCCTGTAGGTCGGAGAATGCCTGTTCGAAGCATTGTTGCGCATCGGTCAGCCGTCCGGCGTCGCGGTGTGTTATGCCGAGGCTGCGCCGGATGACGGCGGCCCAATGGCGGTCGCCGAGCTGGCTGGCGATTGCCAGCGCGTGCTCGAAGTACCGGACCGAAGCGTCCAGCTGTCCGGTCTCGCGGTAGATGGCCCCGAGGCCACGTCGGATGTGAGATTCGACGCGCATGTCCTGGCCCCGTAGTGCGCTGGACAAAGCGAGGTTGTACGTGCGTTCGGCTTCGTCGAGGTGGCCCAACTCCCGGTGGATGTCGCCTAGCGCCCGCAAGGCATCGGCTTCGCCGGCACATTCGTCGTTCGCCCGGTGGAGAGCCAGAGCGCGTTCGAACAGCGTTGCCGCCTCGGTGAGCTGTTCGCGGTCGAGAAAGCACTCCGCGAGTCGATTGAGTACGTGTGCTTCGGCGACCGCGTCGCCGGCACGGCTGGCGGCGGTGGCGGCCAGTTCGTGAGTGGACTGCCAGGTGGCCCAGTCATTGTGTGCTTGATGAGATCGGCTGATCGCCAAAGTGAGCTGCCATGCGAACGTCCATTCCTCGCCGACGTACGCCTGGTGTATGGCGGCATGGATGTTGTGTTGCTCGGCCAGGAGAACTGCCGCGGCGTGGCTCGAGGACATGCTGGTGCCCGGCCGCGGACGACGCGGATAGAGCACCTCGTCGGCCTCACGGGCGATCTGGAGGTACCAGGCGAGGACGCGCCTGATGGCCTCGCGGCGGTCGTGCGCCGCCTCGTCGGTCTGCGCCCGGTCATGGGCGTACTGGCGCAGCAGGTCGTGCATGCGATAGCGCCGCGGCGCGTACTCCTCGACAAGATGAGTGTCGACGAGGGTACCGACCAGCGCGGCCGTCTCCGGCTCGTCGGTGTCGTTGAGCACGGCGGCGACGGGACAGGTCCAGTCGGCTCCGGAGACGAGACCCAGTCGGCGGAACAGGCGTTGGCCGGCCGGCGGGAGGATGTTGTAGGACAGATCGAACGCCGCCACTACCGACGCACGAGCATCCGCCCGCACTTGAAGGGTCGTCAATGGTCCGGCCGCGACGAGCTCCCGGACGTACTCCGCGATGGTGTAGGGACGGGTCAATAGCCAGGCCGCGGCCAACCGCAATGCCAGCGGCAGGTACCCACACAGCCGAGCCAGAGCTCGGACGGCATCGGGATCCGCGGTGGCCCTTGCCTTCCCGAGCACATCGGTCAGCAGCGTTGTGGCGTCCACTTCGGACATCGGGCCGAGGACGATCGGGTGCGCGCCGTCGACGGCGACCAAGCCGGCGAGCCGGTTGCGACTGGTAACGATCGTCAGGCTCAGTGGGCTCGCCGGTAGCAACGGCCGAACCTGTTGCGCCCCAACGGCGTTGTCGAGAACCACGAGCACGCTGCGCGACGCGAGCACCGTTCGCCAGAGAGCGGACCTCTCCTGCTCACCCGGTGGCAACTGGCGCCGGTCGAGGCCGACCGCGGTCAAGAGGCGGCCCAGCGCCTCCGCCGACTTCAGCGGCTGCGCATTCGGGTCATACCCCTGCAGGTCAAGATAGACCTGCCCGTCGGGGAAACGGCCGGCGACGCGATGCGCCCAGTGCAGGGCCAGCGCGGTCTTGCCGACGCCGGCCCCGCCGGCCACGGCCGCGATCCTCGTCGCGGCGCGATTACCGTCGCCGGTACTCATCAGCTCGTCCAGCTCAGCCAGTTGGTCGGCGCGGCCGGTGAAGTCCGGCACGGCCGTCGGGAGCTGCGCGGGAACAGGCATCGAGTGCACCGCCACCGTCTGGGCGGTGGGTGGGACGAGCTCGCCCCGCAGGATCGCCTGCTGAAGTCGCTGGAGTTCGGCACTCGGATCGGTACCGAGCTGATCGGCCAGCCGGCGGCGCACAGTGGCGTACAGGTCGAGGGCGTCCGCCGGTCGACCCACCGCGTACAGCGCGCGGATCAGCACCCCGGCGAGCGGCTCGGCCAGCGGGTGGTCGGCGAGAAGCTCCGCCAACGGGTCGATCACCGCGGCCGCCCCGCCCACCTGTAGCTGCAGATCGGCCCACAGCACCGTCGCGTCCAGGCGGAGCTGCTGCCATGCCTGTCGGGTCCGGGCCGCCCAGTCACCGGGGACACCGCCCAACGGCTCCCCACGCCACAGATCCAACGCCTGCCGCAGCGAGGCGATCCGGTCATCATCGACCTGTTGTTGTGCGCGATCTTGCTGCAGCAGCCGGCGGAACCGGTACAGATCAACCCGGTCAGGTTCGGTGAGCAGCCGGTAGCCGCCAGCGTGACGGACCAGCCGCACCGTTTCGGCCGGGTCGTTGCCCCGGTCCAGAGTCCGCCGGATG
>DASRII010000563.1:0-3220 GCA_035650075.1 Micromonosporaceae bacterium
AAGGCGGGTGCGGATGAGCGTGATCGCGGAGCCCCGGATGGTGGCGGCACCGGTTGGCGCGGCCTGGGTTTGAGTGAGTGCCCGACATGTGGCGACCATTCATTCTTGCCGCCGAACTCGAGGCAGACCTTGCACACGCACTAAGTACGTGGGCCGGGCCAGCACAGCTGAGGTGGCGGTTCTTCGCGACGTTGCGACCCAGACCTCCGAAGGTTGGCGATCTCGGCCAAAGCCAACGCCATCGCCCACGAAGAACGCCTTCTCACGAACGGCAATTGACCGCATAACCCGTTGGGCTCGGTGTCGGTTAGGTGCCGGAGGTCCCAGCAGCTGTGGCGACTATGGAACCTCGACCATGATGCGCCGCCAGTTTGCGGCAGGATCCGCAGTCGCAGTCGCAGTCGCAGTCGCAGTCGCGGTCTCGGTCGGCTCAGAACTCGGTGCGCCAGCGTTGATTACGAAGCGCTGCCCCGTCCGGCGTTGGATGAACCAGCCCCCGACGGCGGGCGGCGTCTGGGACGTATTGGACGTAGTGGTTGCCTCGTGCTCCGTCTGGGGTTGGGTGTACCAGCCCTCGACGGCGTCGGCCGTCTGCGGCAGGGACGCCGGTTGGAAGGAGAGCACGGGGTCGCTGGCCGGGTGGCCCGTGCCGGCCGCAGGATTGGTTGCAGCGAGGACCGCAACGGCGGCGGCGGCGAGGGAGCCGGCGGCGAGCCTGCCGAAAGTACGCGAGTTTGTGGTCATTTCTGTCTCCTTGGTCGGTGCCGGCGATCGCCGACACCACCACGCTCGGGCTAAGGCGCTGCCATGGAATCGGGCGAACCTCTTATCTGCACCCTGGATCGACTTAGTCGGTCGGGGCGGTCACTTATGAGTCCGGCGCGGCCCGGATCGGCAAGAGCCGGCGCTGGGCGCCCCCGCCCAGACCTGTCAGACGAGACCGCCAGCGCCGACGTAGCTCAACAGACGGTCGACTTCGCACCGGCGCTATCGATGCGGGGCCCACAAAGCTGTTTCCGACCCTTTGGGATCTTCTAACCACCCGCAGAACACCCACTCTTCGTCGCCAACGGCTGACGAATACTGTGCCGACGCCCCTAGGTTCGGACCCTGCGAAGATGGACTCGGTGGAATGACTTGTGGAATGAATCAGTGTCAACGACCGAGATTGGAGTCGGTCCGTACGCCTGCCAGGAGGAGGTCCATCGCCTGGTGTCCTTGAGGCGAGGGGACGTAGGCGTTCAAAGGACCTAGGCATCACCGCGCCGATCGTCGCGCAGGGGATCTCAGCGGGACTTGGGAGCCGCGGTCCGCTGTCTGTGATCAGGTCTTGAACCGGAGTTCGGCGGTGCGCGGCTGGCCTTCGCCGAGGTCGAGTTGGAGGGTTCGGCAGGTGCCGGCGTAGGTCTTCGGCGATTTCCAGTTGAGCTGGTAGTCCCCGTCGCCGAGGTTCTGCAGCCCGGAGGCGCCTGCGGCGACCTCTTCGATCGCGTCCTCGGGGGCGCCGCCGTCGCAGGTGTGGCCGGCCGAGGTGATCCGGACCGAGGCCAGGTCGAGGACCGGGTTACCGGCGTGGTCGGTGAGCCGCCACTTCAGGGGAATCGCGGTGCCGGCCTTGGCGACGTTGACCACGTCGTTGTCGACCGGTGTCTGGAATCCGGTGAAGCCGTAGTGGACCTGATATCCGCAGCTGGCGGTCGCGGTCCGTCCGGCGACGTCGGCGCCGGTCACGGCTGCGGCCGCGGGCCCCACCGAGGATGTGTCGGCCTCGGCGGTCACGAGCGGTGCCGCCGGCCCGGACCCGGCGTCGGCAACGGTTGCGGAGACCTGTCCGGTCTGGCCGAGCACGAACTCCGGTTCGGGCTGGCAGGTAACCACCGGATCGGTCAGATCGAGTCTCACCTGGAGCGTCTGCGGCTTCTCGGTGTTGCCCAGTGCATCGACTGCGTAGTAGGTGATGTCGTACTCGCCGTCGGCGGTGAGGGTGGGGAGGGTGTACGTGTTGCCCGGATCGATGTAGGCGACCGGTCGAGTGGCCGTGGTGTTGTCTTCGACCTGGACATGAATCTGCTTCACGTCGGGCATGTCGTCGGTGGCCTGGAACGACACGGTGACGTCGTCGCGGTTCCAGCCCGCGGCGTTCGGCGTCGGCGTGACGGTGGCCACCGTGGCCGGAGCGGTGGTGTCGTCCGGCGCCGGGTAGGGCGCGTCCGGCACGTCGCCGATGCCGGAGAAGCTGACCTCGACCTTGCTGTGGCCGGGCAGCACGGACAGGTCGCCGGTGACCTCTCGGTACTCGGTGGTCGCGTCGAACCAGTACGGCTTCGCGACCGCCGTCAGTGCCTGGTCGGTTGGGAGGGCGTAGTAGAGCTTGGCCGGCTTGCCCTCGAGCTTGCGTCCATGCAGATACATGATGATCGAGTGCTCGTAGGCGTGGAGCATGTTCTTGCCGAAGGTCGACTTTCGCAGATCGGTGTCGGTGCCGTTGCGCGCCACGCGGGTGAACACCTCTCCCGGGTACGCCGGGTCGTGGTCGACGTACACATCAAGCCAGGTCTGCGCACTGCGAGCCAGCTGGTCGACGCGGGCCTGGGTGAAGCCCTCGTTGATGTCGAGTGAAGCGAGCGTCTGGTCGGCCTCATCGTGCATCCACCAGGCGCTGTCCGGTTCGACGTTGCCGGGCTGGAAGTTCCGCAGCTTCTGGTTCCAGCGGGAGGCTGCGTCGTCCCACGCGCGGTTCATCAGCATGTCTCGGTCCGTGCGCAGGCTCGCCCACGGGTGGTCCGGGAACATCTGGTCCGCGTTGTAGATCATCTCGTAGCTCTTGATGTTGTGCCCGAAGTCGGTCTGGAGCGCATTGAAGTTGCCGAACCGGAGCGTACGTCCCCAGAACCACCAGGGGTTCGCGGATGTGGCTGGGTTCTTGTGGTGGTCGATCAGGGCCTGGGTCAGCAGCCGGATGTCGTTTCTGAACTGGGTGCGCCGGTCCGGGTCGGTGAGCAGGGGGGTGGTGAACAGGTACATCGCGGTGACCGGCACCAGGTAGTTGGTGATGTCCCCGCCATTGCCACCGGTGTCGACCTCGGTCGACAGGTCGTAGCTCAGCGAGTCCTTGACCCGGTTGTTCGCGGCGTCGTAGTACTTGTCGAACAGCAGGTCGCGGACCGCGAGGAGATCCTTCTCCGCGGCCGGGTCGCGGGTGACGTTGAAGTACATGCCG
>DASRII010000564.1:0-7923 GCA_035650075.1 Micromonosporaceae bacterium
GGTCGACCGGGAGTTCTTTCCGGATGGGCGGTGGCAGGCGGTGCTGGTCATGAACGTCGGCCGAGGGCTGCCCAAGGGGTACGCGCGGCTTCCGCGACTGTCCTATGAGGATGTTGTCCGCGAGGTGTAGCGGCTCACACCGGTACGGGCGTCCGGACCGAGGCTTCGTAGAGCGAGGCGTACCGGCCACCGGCGGCGAGCAGCTCGTCGTGCGTGCCCCATTCGACGATCAGGCCGTCGTGGACCACGGCGATGCGGTCGGCCGTCGTCGCGGTCTGCAGCCGGTGGGCGATCAACATCGTCGTCCGTCCTCGGGTGACGGTCCGGATCGCCGCCATCACCCGCGCCTCGGTAGCGAGGTCGAGCTTCGCGGTCGCCTCGTCCAGCAACACGATCGCCGGGTCGACGAGGTACGCCCGCGCCAGGCAGACGAGCTGCCGCAGCCCGGCCGACAGGGCACCACCGCGCTCGCCGACCACGTGCAGATACCCATCCGGCAGAGCGCGGATCCCCTCGTGCGCACCGACGGCATGGGCGGCCGCCTCGATCTCGGCGTCGGTCGACTGTGGACGGCCGTACGCGATGTTGTCGCGGATCGTCCCCGCGAACAGGTACGGTTCCTGCGGTAGGTAGCCGAGCCGGCCGCGGAACGAGTCGATGTCGAGCGTCCGCAGGTCGATCCCGTCGATGCGTACCTCGCCCGCGGTCGGGTCGTAGAAACCCGCCAGCAGCTTGAAGATGGTCGACTTGCCGGCGCCGGTCGCACCGACGAGGGCCACGGTCGCACCGGCCGGTACCGCGAGGTCGACGCCGTGCAGCACGTCGGCGCGCGTGTCCGGGTAGCGGAACCGCACTCCGGACAGGCGCAGCTCGCCCCGGATCCGAGTCGGCCGCACCGACCGCGCCGGGCCGGTGGGAACGGACCCGTCCGCCATCAGCATCGAGATCATCTTGGTGGAGACCTGGACCCGCTTGACATCCGACGAGAAGAACGTGCCGAGCTGCACGATCGGCGGGAACAGGTTGCTCGACCACAGCAGGAAGGCGATCAGCTCACCCGCGGTGAGCGAGCCGTGGACGAGCATGACCGCACCGACGCCGAGGACCAGCGCCAGGGCCATGCCCATGAGGAAGGCGATCACCGGGTACGTCGCCGCGACGAGCTTCTCCGCCGCCAGCCGGTAGTCGAGGTGTCGCCGCGTCAGCCGGCAGTACTCGGCATGCTGCCGCTCCTCCTGGCCGAACGCCTGCGCTTCGCGTACGCCGGCGAGGTTCTCCTGCAGCGCCGCGTTCGCCTCAGCCACCTGCTCGCGAGCCCCCAGGTACGCCGCGGCGAGCTTGCGGCTGAACAACCGCATGAGTACGGCGAACGGCACCGTGGTCGCCGCCACGAGCGCGGCGAGCAGCGGGTTGACGATCACCATCCCGACCAGCACGCCGACGATGGTCAACCCCGATACGACGGCCGTGACGAGCCCGGTCGAGGCGAACTGGGAGAACGCCTCGACGTCGTTGATGACCCGGGTGAGTAGGCGCCCGGCGCGCGACCGCTCGTAGTACGTGATGGGCAGCCGGACTATCCGTGTCCACAGGATCTGCCGTAGTAGGTAGACGACGCGTTGGCCGGCCCGGCCGGCGAGCCATGTCGTCAGCGGGCCGATGAGCAGGCCAGCAATGTTCACCGCCACCAGCGCGAGGGCAGCGCCGAACAGGCCACGCTCGGAGCCGGCCAGGATGCCGCGGTCAACGGCCTCCCGCGTGATGTACGGACCCACGACGCCCAACCCGGTCTGCACCACGAGCAGCGCCAGCACGACGGCGAACGCGGCGCGGTACGGGCGGAGCAGCCCTCGTACCGAGAACGGGCCGGGTGGTGGCACCGGAGTGTCCAACGTGTCCTGTCCGGTCGTCGCCTTGGGTCCCTCGCTCTCGATCGGGGGCGGGAGGGCCGGCGGGGATGCCAGGGCCGCCTCCCGCGCCGCGTCGGGGTCGACGAGACGGCGGTACAGCGCGCAGCGCTCGATCAGCTCGTCGTGCCGGCCCTCGTCGACGACGCGGCCGGCGTCGAGCACGACGACTCGGTCGGCAACGGCCACAGTGGACGGACGGTAGCCCACGACGACGATCGTGCGGTCGGCCCGGTGCTCGCGGAGCCGCCGATAGATCTCCCGCTCGAGCTCGGCGTCCACGCCGGCCGTCGGATCGTCGAGCACGAGCATTCGGGGCTCGGTCAGCAGCGTACGGGCCAACGCGATCCGTTGGCGCTGCCCTCCGGACAGCGTGTACCCGCGTTCGCCGACGACGGTCGAGTAGCCGTCCGGCAGCGCGGCGATGAAGTCGTGCGCACCGGCGGTCTCCGCCGCCGCGATAACCGCCGCGTCGTCGGCGTCCGGCCGGCCGTACGCGATGTTGCTGCGGATCGTGCCGGTGAACAGCATCGGGTCGTCGAACACGACGCCGACCTGGCGGCGCATCGAGGCCAGCTTCACGTCGCGCAGGTCCGCGCCGTCGAGCCGGACGGTACCCTCCTGCGGATCCTGGAACCGGGCCAGCAGCTTGACCACAGTGGACTTTCCCGAGCCGGCGACGCCCACGAGCGCCACCGTCTCCCCTGCGGCGACGCGCATCGTGAGCCCGTCGAGCGCCGGCGCTCCACCGGGGTAGGCGAACGTCACACGATCCAGCTCGATGTCGCCGCGCAGCTCCGGCAATGGCCGGGCGCCGGGCTTCTCCACCACCGCCGGCGGCAGCTCGAGCAGCTCGAGCACCCGGCGCGCGCAGACGCTCGCCTCCTGGAGGCTGACCGTGGAGTCGGCGATGAACTTGACGACGCCGACGAGGGATCCACTGTAGACGGTGAAGACGAGGAACGTACCGAGTGTGAGGTCGGAGGTGAGCATCATCCAGCCACCGACCACCACCACGACGACCTGGGCCAGGCCGCCGATCGAGTCGAGAAGTGGCAGGAAGATGGCCTGCAGGCGGACGAGCCGCATCCGGGCGCGGTAGAGCCACGTCGACGCGACCGCCATCTTGTCGATCTCGCGCTGTTCCTGGCCGAGCGCCTTGACGACGCGTACCCCCGCCACCGCCATGTTGGCGAGTTGGGCGACGTCTGCCTCGCACTGTTGGGCATCCCACGTCGCGGGCTGTATCTTGCCCTGAGCTCGGCGGGCCAGCAGCAGCGGCACGGGTGCGATCAGCAGCGTGACCGCGGCCAGCAGCGGATCGAGGTTCATCAGGATGACCGTCATGAGCACGATCGACACGACGTACCCGGCGAGCTTCGGCAGCAGCGCGACGGCCCGCGACATCGTGTTGATGTCCACGTTGAGCCGGGCGGCCAGCTGCCCGGGCGGAAGGTCCTGGCCGTCCGCGTCGATCCCCTGCATCCGCCGGTGAACGGCGTCGTACACCAGGAACTGCGCGTCGTTGGCCGCCTTCAGCTCGCGGTACACCGCGATGCGCTGCGCCACGTAGATGAGCACGCCGAGTACGACGACGGTGGCCAGCGGCCGGGGCATCGCATCGAGGTTGCCGACGACCGCGAGGTCGAGTACCTCGCGCTGGACGAGCAACAGGACGATGCCGGCCACACCGGCCGCCACGACCGAGCCGAACGCCAGCAGGAGGTTGCCGGGTCGCGGCCGGATGAACGGCAGGATGCCGCGGATCCAACCCCGGGCGGCGCGGTCTGTGTTCGGCGTCGTCGGCTGCATCGGCGTCGGATCCCTTCAGTCGTCAGATCCCGCCGTCGACCTTGACCGTGGCGCCGGCCACGGCGACGGCCAGATCGCTGGCGAGGAAGAGCACCACGTCCGCCACGTCGGTAGCGGTGACGAAACGGCGCAACGGAATGGCGGACAGCAGGCTCGCGCGGACCGGCGGTGGCAGGTCGATGCCACGCTCGGTCTCGACGACGCCGGGCGCGACCGTGTTCACCCGGATCCCGCGCGGCGCCAGCTCTTTGGCCAGCGAGCGGGTGAACCCGGCCAGGCCGGCCTTGGCGGCGGTGAACGCCACGTGCTCGGGCCGGCCGCGGTCGGCCATGCCGGCGCCGATGTTCACGACCGCGCCGCCGTCAGCGAGCAGGCCCAGCAGGGCCTGGGTTACTACAATGTGGACGGTCAGGTTGTCGTGGAGCGAGTCGGTAAGATCCGGCGCGGAGAGCGCGTCGAGTGCCGCCGGCCGGTACGTGCCGAGGTTGTTCACGAGGATGTCCACACCGCCCAGGTGCTCCCGGGCCGCGGCGACCAGCCGGGCCCGGCCCGGCGCGGTACGCAGGTCGGCG
The DNA here is from genome assembly GCA_035650075.1 of Micromonosporaceae bacterium. Taxonomy (GTDB): domain Bacteria; phylum Actinomycetota; class Actinomycetes; order Mycobacteriales; family Micromonosporaceae; genus DASSUC01. The sequence goes on from DASRII010000564.1 coordinate 4,292, forward strand.
CGGACGGCATGGCATCGGTCGGTAGCCCATTCGTCGTGAGCGGCCAACTCGGCGGCCGCCGAGTCGTCGCGTTGGTAGCACGCCAGTACCGATGCACCTTCACGGGCCAGAGCGAGCGAGGTAGCCCGGCCGACTCCGCGGGTACCGCCGGTCACCACGGCCCGGCGGCCGGAGAGATATGCGGCCATCACTCGCCTCCGTCCACAATGAACGTCTCGCCGCTGGCCCCGCGCGCCCGCTCGCTGGCGAGGAAAAGCACGACCGCCGCCACGTGCTCGGCGGCCACCGCTGGGCCGGCCGCGACGAGGTTGACCCGTACGCCGTCCGGACCCAGCTCCTTGGCCAGTGACCGGGTCAGGCCGACGAGTCCCGCCGCGGCGGCTGCCCCGGCGCTGGCCCCCGCCTCGCCCCGGCTGCCCAGGGTCGATCCAATGTGGACGATGCTCGCCTCGGCGGCGAGTCTCGGGCGGACGCCGCGAACCACCAGGACCGCCGCGGTGAGAGTGCTGTCCAGCGCCCGCCGCCAAACGTCGGGCGTGAGCTCGGCGAGGGGTGTGCTGCCCGGCGTCGGCCCAGCGGTCACGACGATGTCCACCGCTCCGTGGCACGCCTCCAGGACCACGTCTACTCCGTCCGGCCGGGTCACGTCGGCGCACACGAGCCGGTGGTCGCCGCCGGCCTCCTTCAGCTCGCGTTCCAGGTCATCGGCGGTACCATCGATAGCCGCCACCACGGTTGCGCCGGCGGCGGCGAGCGAGAGCGCACAGGCCCGGACGGCGTCGTGGGCGGTACCGACAACCAGAGCGCGGCGGCCGGTCAGGTCGATTGCGGTCACTGGGCAACCGTCCGGGCTCGGCCTCGGAGTCGGCTCGGCGACCGATCCAGCCGTGCACTCGACCGGGTCACCAGGTAGCTCCGAGGCGCCACGCCCACCGTTGGCGAATGCGTGTGTTGTTCACCACCTTCGCGTGGCCGTCGCATTTCACCTTGCAGGTGCCGCAGGCGTGGGCGTTGCAGGCGACCGGGCACGAGGTACGCATGACGAGCCAGCCGGCGCTGATGCCCACCATGTGCAACTCGGGCCTGCCGGCGACCGCGGTCGGGCGCGACCTGGACGTGGTGGCCGGGTTCCGCGACGCGGCGGACCCGGCCGAGCGGAGCGGGCCGGTCGGTACCGACGAACAGCAGTCGCTCTTCCGGCCGATCCTGACCGGCCGGGTGACGGGCATCGCGTCGCGGGAGTCGCGGCATGGGCTGTTCGCCCGAGTCGCGGAGTCCATGGTGGACGATCTGCTCGCGCTGGCCCGATCCTGGCGACCCGACCTGGTCGTGTACGACCCGGTCACGTACGCGGGACCACTGGTGGCGAAGCTCATCGGGGTACCGGCCGTGCGGAACCTGTTCGGCCCCGACATCACCTACTTCTCGAAGGTCACACGGGAGGTACCGGACTGGGCCGCGCTGCTGGACCGGTTCGGCGTGGACGACATCGACCTGCTCGGTACCGCGAGTGTGGACTCGTGCCCGCCGAGCCTCCAGTTCCCCGCCGACGTCGTTCCGACGCACCGCATCCACACCCGGCACATCCCGTACCACGGGCTGTCCGAGATTCCGCAGTGGCTGTCGGATCCGCCGGATCGTCCGCGGATCTGCCTGACCTGGGGTACGTCGACCGACCGGCTGCTCGGCGGAGACGCCTTCCTGCCCAACGAGGTGCTGCACGGTGCCACGAAGCTCGCCGACGAGCGCGACGCCGAACTCGTGCTGGCCATCACCGCCGGCCAGCGGCACCTGCTACCCGATCTCCCACCGGCGGTACGGATCGTCGAGTCGGTACCGCTGTCCGCCCTGCTGCCCACCTGCGACGCCATCATCCACCAGGGCGGTACCGGCACCATGCTGACCGCGGTCACGCACGGGCTGCCGCAGCTCGTCGTACCCCAGCTCGTCGACCAGGCGGCGAACGCCTCACGGGTGGTGGCGACCGGCGCGGGACGGACGTTGGCGGCGTCCGACCTGACCGCGTCCGACCTGCTCGACGCCTGCCACGCGCTGCTCGACGATCCCGCGTACCGCATCGCCGCCGGCGACCTCCGACAGGAGAACCTCGACCAGCCGCCGCCCGCCGCCGTGGTGGACGAGCTCGCGGCCCTGGTCTGACCGTCCAGAGAGGAGCGTCGCGATGCGCGTGCTGTTCACCACGTTCGCCTGGCCGTCGCACTACTTCCCGATGGTGCCGTTGGCATGGGCGCTGCGGGCGGCCGGTCACGACGTGCGGATGACCAGCCAACCGGACCTGCTGCCCGCGATGCGCGACTCCGGTCTCTTGGCCACAGCCGTCGGGCGGGACCTGGATGTGGCCAACCCGCCGCACCGGGAGTCGCCCGTGCCGGTCCCGGCGCCGTCGGTGCAGCGTACCGACCGCGTTTTCGACAACCTGGTCACCGGGTTCGCCGGTGCTCACCGGGTGCACTCACCGGACGCGGTACGCCGCATCGAGGACGAGGCCCGGTCGATGTTCCGGACGGTGTGGGCCGACCGCTCGTCGGCGGGGTCGCCCGGACTGGCCGTCTACTGCGACGTCGCCGAGGCGATGGTCGACGACCTGCTGGCGCTGGCCCGTACCTATCGACCCGACCTGATCGTCTACAACCCGCTGACGTTCGCCGGACCGATCGTGGCCAAGCTCGTCGGAGTACCGGCCGTGCGCAACGTGTTCGCACCGGACGCCACGTACTTCATGGTCGGCGACACCCCGGGCCTCGGGGCACTGCTGCGCCGGTGCGGCCTCGACGAGGTGGACCTGATTGGTACGTCCACTGTGGACTCCTGCCCGCCGAGCCTGCAGTTCCCTGAGTACGTCGTACCGACCCACCGCATCTTCGTGCGCCACATCCCGTACCACGGCCTGGCCGAGATCCCGCAGTGGCTGTCGGATCCGCCGGATCGGCCGCGGATCTGCCTGACCTGGGGTACCTCCAACGATCGGATCCTCGGCGAGAAGGCGTTCCTCCCCGGCGAGCTGCTGGACGGCGCCGCCAAGCTAGCCGACGAGCGCGACGCGGAGCTCGTGCTGGCCATCACCGCGAGCCAGCGACCGCTGCTGCCGGATCTTCCAACGGCCGTACGGGTCGTCGAGTCGGTACCGCTGAACGCCCTGCTGGCCACCTGCGACGCCATCATCCACCAGGGTGGTACCGGCACCCTGCTCACCGCGCTCCGGCACGGGCTGCCTCAGCTCGTCCTGCCGCAACTGCTCAACCAACCAGCGAACGCGTGCCGGTTGGTGGCCTCGGGCGCCGGTCGTACCCTCGCGGCGACCGGGCTCGCCGCGGCGGACCTGGTAGCGACCGGGCACGAGCTGCTGGACGAACCGGCGTACCGCACGGCCGCCCAGCGCCTGCAACAGGAGATCCTCGACCAGCCATCGCCCGCGGACGTGGTCGGTCACCTGGTGGCCCTGATCTGACGGTCCAGAGAGGAGCGTCGCGATGCGCGTGCTGTTCACCACGTTCGCGTGGCCGTCGCACTATTTTCCGATGGTGCCGTTGGCGTGGGCGTTGCAGGCGGCGGGTCACGAGGTTCGGATGACCAGCCAGCCGGAGTTGTTGCCGACGATGCGCCGCTCCGGG
>DASRII010000565.1:0-3915 GCA_035650075.1 Micromonosporaceae bacterium
CGAGGTCATCTCCGGCATCACCGGCTGGATCATGGGCATCCTCGCCCTCGTCGCGACCATGTTCCTGGTCATCGGCGGCCTGCGCTACATGGCCGCCGGAGGCGACCCGGCCCAGGTCGAACAGGCCAAGGGCAACTTCAAGTCCGCCCTGATCGGCTACGCCCTGGCCGTGCTGGCACCGGTCGTGTTGACGGTGCTGCAAGGCATTCTCGGCGGCTAAGGACAGCCGCCATGGTCGACTGGCTGATGAACGGCCTGGTCAACTGGCTCACTAGGAAGGTCACCGATCTTCTCAGCGGCCTGGTGGCCTTCCTGACCTCCTCGGTGTTCCTGTCCCCGGACGTCACCGTCCTGCCGCAGGTGCAGACCATCGCGGGCAAGAGCGCGCTGGTCGTCAACGCCTGCTACATCCTGGCCGTCATCGTCGCCGGGATCACCGTCATGGTCGGCGGCAGCGTCGAAACCCGGTACGGCGTCAAGGAACTGGTGCCCCGCCTGGTGGTGGGGTTCATCCTGTCCAACTTCGCCGTCCCGTTGTGCAGCGTGCTCATCGAGGTCGCCAATGCGCTGACGACCTCGATGGTCGGCACCGCCGCGCCGACGAACCAGGCGCTGACGATGGCCAAAACCCATGTCGCGTCAGCCTTGTCGGATGAGAGCACGGCGATCCTCGCGCTGATCATCGGGCTGCTGATCGTGTTCCTGTTCTTCTCGTTGCTGTTCGGGTGGATCGTGCGCGTCGGTGTGCTGGTCATCCTGGCCGGGCTCGCACCGGTCGCGCTGGCCTGCTACTGCCTGCCCTACACCCAGCCGGTCGCCGCCTTGTGGTGGCGCACCCTGCTGGGCTGCCTGGGCACCGCCGTCTTGCAGGCCATCGCCTTCTCCACCGGCATCCAGCTGATCATCGATCCCACCTCCAGCCTGCCGGTGCTGCTCGGGCTGCCCGGCTCGAACATCGTCAACCTGCTGCTGGTCGTGGTCGTGCTATGGACCACAGTCAAGATCCCCGGACTGATGCGCAAGCACGTCACCCACAAAGGCGGCGTCAACATGGCCGCCCTGATCCTGCGTTCGGTGGCGATCCAGTCGATCACCCGACGCCTGCCCTTCCCGAGAGGTAGACCATGACCCCCCACACCAATTCCGACCAGCCGCCCCGGGCGAGCGTGCCCGCCAACGTCAACGAGGCGGACCGCATCGCGTTCGGCCTGACGTTCCGGCAGCTGGCCATCCTCGGCGGCGTCGGCTTCGCCGGGTTCGGCCTCTACCGCACCTACGGCGACCTACTGCCGCCGCTGGTGTGGCTGATCCTCGGCCTGCCGATCACCGCCGTCACGGTGGTGATCGCGCTGGGCCGCCGCGACGGGCTGCCGCTGGACGTGTGGCTCAAACACGGCGTCGTGCTCACCCGCACCCCGCGCACCCTGGCCCCCGGCCAAGCCCGGGCGACTTCGCTCGCCGGGGTGGCCGCAAAGCCGGTGCTGCCCGCCCCACTGCGCTCCCCGGTCACCGCGATCAGCCCCGCCGGGGTGCTCACCAGCGAAGGCACCAACCGCGTGGTGATCGCCTGCGGCACCACCAATATCCACCTGCGCACCGGCGACGAACAGGCCGGGCTGCTCGACGGGTTCGGCCGGTTCCTCAACTCGCTGACCGGCCCGGCGCAGCTGGTCGTCTCCGCGCACCGCCACGACCTGGCCCCGTACGCGCAAGCCATCGCCGAGAACGCACCCCGCCTGCCGCACCCGGCGCTGCAGGCCGCCGCCGACGACTACGCGGCCTTCCTGCTCGAGCTGGACGCCTCCCGCGACCCGCTGCGCCGCCAAGTCCTGGCCGTGGTCACCGGTGAGCAGGCCGCCGAGGGCGCCACCCGTGCCCTGTCCGGTCTCGGTGTGGAAGCCGTTGCCCTGGACGGCCCTTGCGTGGCCGCCGCGCTCGCGGCGGCGGTCGATCCCTTCACCCCGCCGGCGCCTGGCCCGAGAGCCGTGCCCGGCACCCCGATCACCCTGCGGAGAACATGATGAAACTCAAAGCACACAACAAGAAGACCACGACGGTTGCGGCCGGGGAGCAGATGCCCTCCCCGGCCGCTTTGTATGTCACCCCAACGCATGTGAAGGTCGGCGACGGGTACGCGGCGACGTTCGCCGTGACCGGCTACCCGGCCGAGGTCGGCCCGGCGTGGCTAGACCCGCTGCTGTCCTACCCCGGCCGCGTCGACGTTGCCATGCACGTCCACCCGGTGGCGGCGCAGCTGGCCGCACCGATGCTGCGCAAACAGCGCGCCCGGCTGGAATCCTCGCGACGCTTGGATGCCGACCGGGGCCGCCTCGGCGACCCGGCCACCGCCGCCGCCGCCCACGATGCCGCCGAACTCGCCCAGCGGGTCGCCCGCGGCGCGGCCAAGCTGTTCGAGGTCGGCATCTACGTCACCGTCCACGGCCGCGACCTCGACGAGCTGGCCACCGTCACCGCCGGAGTCCGCTCGGCCGCTGCGTCGGTGCTGCTGGACCTGTCCCCGGCCACGTTCCGCCACCAGCAGGGCTGGGTCGCCACCCTGCCGGTCGGTGTCGACCCGCTCAAGATGCGCCGCATCCTGGACACCACCGCCCTGGCGGCGGTGTTCCCGCTCGCCTCGGCCGACCTGCCCGCCCCGGCACCGGGCCTGGTCGTCCCGCCGGAAGGCGTGCTGTACGGGGTGAACACCACCTCACCCGGGGTGCTGATCTGGAACCGGTGGGCGCAGGACAACCACAACTCCCTCGTCCTGGCCCGCTCCGGAGCCGGAAAGAGCTACTTCGTCAAGCTGGAAGTCCTGCGCAGCCTGTATCAGGGCGTCGGCGTGTCGGTGATCGACCCGGAGGACGAGTACACGGTCCTGGCCGAACACGTCGGCGGCACCGTCGTACAGCTGGGCCAGCCCGGCGTACGGATCAACCCCCTCGACCTGCCCGACGACCAGCGGCCCGACACGCTGACCCGGCGCGGCCTGTACCTGCACACCCTGATCGCCGTCATGCTCGGCACCTCCGGTGCGGGAGCCCATGGATCACCGTCAGCGATCAGTCCGGTGGAGCGAGCCGCCTTGGATCGGGCGATCACCGCCACCTACGCGGCGGCGGGCATCACCACCGACCCGGGCACCTGGGGGCGACCGGCTCCGCTGCTGCGGGATCTGGCCACCACCCTGCAGGCGGATTCGGACCCGGCAGCCGTACAACTAGCCGCCCGGCTCGCGCCGTGGACCAGCGGCAACTTCAGCTCGCTGTTCGACGGCCCGACCTCCACCCGCCCCGGCGGGCACCTGGTCGTGTGGAGCTTGCGGCACCTGCCCGACGAGCTTCGCACCGCAGGCACTCTCCTCGCCCTCGACAGCATCTGGACGAGCATCGACCGATACCCCAGGCGCGACCCGCGCGGAGGATCCCGCCCGGAGGGCCGGCGGTTGGTTGTGGTTGACGAGGCGTGGCTGTTGATGCGCGACGGCGAGGGCGCACGGTTCCTGTTCCGGATGGCCAAGGCCGCGCGCAAGCGCTCGGCGGGCCTGTGTGTGATCACGCAGGATGCCGCCGATGTGCTGTCCACCGACCTCGGCCTCGCCGTCGTGTCGAACGCGGCCACACAGGTGCTGATGCGCCAATCGACGCAGTCGATCGACGCGGTGGCCGAGGCGTTCAACCTCACCGGAGGGGAGTCCCGGATGCTCCTGTCAGCATCAAGAGGCGAGGGGCTCCTTGTCTCGGGCCGCAGCCGCATTCCATTTAGGAGCGTCGGGTCAAGATCAGAACATGTCTTGGCCGTGACAGGGATCGGGGAGGCCGACTGATGCCGACTCCAACGATCCTGTCAGACGTCTGGGCATGGCTTTCGGCCCGCCCTTGGCTAGCCTTCGTCGCCGCCATTCTGGTTGTCGCG
>DASRII010000566.1:0-2620 GCA_035650075.1 Micromonosporaceae bacterium
TCCCGCTCGAACTCCAACACCCGCGCCTGAGACCCGAAGCCCAAGTCCACGAGCGAGGCGCAGAGGTTGCTGATCGGTCGGGGTTCTGATGCCAGATCTACTCCGTAGTGCACCTCAAGATGGAGTGACGCCACCCGCCCAGATTGCCCTGATGGTTGGCTGAGCGCACGGAGCTGCGGGTGGTCGTAGCTTCTCGGAGCTCGGCGGGCGGTCTCAAGAATGCCCTGCCACCGTTGATGGTTGGCTTCGGTACGAAGTGGCCGCCCGTCGGGTTCTCGCTGCGGTGTGGCTCGAAACAGGCGCGAGCAATCGACCCTCATCAGGAGTGCCCGCCGTGGCATCACCACTGGCTGAGTCACGAGGAGGGCTTCGTGTTCATCATCGGGATCGACCCCCACAAGGGGTCCCACACCGCGGCCGTGCTTGACCGCACCGAAACCGTGATCGGGGAGCTGCGCGTCTGTGCGGACCGACGGCAACGAGACCAACTGCTTGGCTTCGCCGCCAGCTTCACGCCCCGCACGTGGGCCATCGAGTCGGCATCCGGGCTCGGCGCGTTGCTCGCACAACAGCTGGTCGCCGCCGGTGAGACCGTGCTGGATGTGCCGCCGACCCTGTCGGCTCGGGTCCGGCTCCTCGACGCCGGCTGCACCGACAAGACCGACCCGCACGACGCCCGGGCCGCCGCGATCGTGGCGCTACGTCACACCCGGCTGCGCCAGGTCACCCCGGTTGACCACACCGCAGTGCTACGCCTACTGGCGGACCGGCACCACGACCTCACCGGGCTTCGCACCCAGGCGATCTGCCGGCTCCACGCCCTGCTCTGCGGCTTGACGCCCGGTGGTGCCGGCCGCTTGTTGTCGGCTTCCCAGGCTGGGCGGATCCTAGGTGGCGTCCGTCCATTGGAGCCGGTCGAGCACGAACGCAAACGGATGGCGCTCGAGTTGCTGGGCGATGTCCGCCGGTTCGACAACCAGCTCATCGCCACCAACGAACGCATCGTCGAGGCCGTCCTCGCCTCGGGCACCACGGTGACCGACATCCACGGCGTCGGCCCGCTCGGCGCCGCGATCATCCTGGGTCACACCGGCGACATCGGCCGGTTCCCGACCAGCGGCCACTTCGCCCGCTACACCGGCACCGCCCCCATCGCCGCGTCCAGCGGACCCAAGCAACGGCATCGGCTCAACCCCCGCGGCAACCGGCAACTGAACCGGGCACTGCACGTCGCCGCCGTGACCCAGGTACGCAACGACACGCCGGGACGCGCCTACTACCGGCGCAAGCTGGATGAGGGCAAGAGCCGCAAGGAAGCGTTGCGGGCCCTCAAACGCCAGATCGCCAAGACCGTCTACCGGCACCTGGTCGCTGACGCCCACCAGTGAGCTCTAAGGAGCCCGGGAGGGCAGGAGGGACGACTCATAGTCCAGCGTGACCGGCCTTGCACCCTGAAGCCGGCTCTTCGGACAAGCCACTCCCGGACCCGACAACGACGCTACGCCCCCCACCGGCGGGCTGCTTCAACGCGCCCTCGAACACCCCCTTGACACAAACAGGCTTCGAACCGCGCACCCCTCGCCGGTCGGGTCGTAAGCACAGAACGCCGTAGCGCCTAACGGCAGAGATGGCGCGTCCTCCGTCCCTGATCGACACATGGAGGGCAGTGCGACGGCGGATGACGCTGCTCCCGCTCCCAAGGTGCGGACGGCGTTGTCAGCTACCGGCGAGGTCGAACTTTAGGACCCATCGGCGTTGCCATGGCGTTTCCACAGCGCGGTGGCTGTATCGACGCCGCACCCAAGCGACTGCCTCAGCCCGCGGGACGCCTGCGAGCACCGCGATCGCTGCCAGAGCTGTCCCGGTCCGGCCGACGCCGCCGCCGCATGCGAGTTCCACGCGCTCGGACGCGGCGCGTTCGTAGGCCTCTGCGAGTGCGGCGATCGCGTCGTCTGTAGATGTCGGTGTGCGGAAGTCGGGCCACCGCACCCATCGGTGATCCCAGTTGAAGGGTCCGGGATCGTGGGTCAGGAGGTAGACGCCGAACTCGGGCTCGAGGCCGTCGGGCAACGGGTATCGCAGTCCGCGACCGCGGATTCTGCGGCCGCCGGGGAACTCTACGATGTCCGGACCATCGGACCACGGAATCACGACCGCATGGTAGGGGCCGGTGTCCTCGATCACGGCCGACAGCGGGCTACCCCAAACGCCCGAACCAATTCCCGATGTGGCCCTCGTCTCGCCGATCGTCAGTGCTGAACGACACGGCGCGAGATCGGCATCCCTGAAGGAGTGGGGCCGTGTCAAGGAGATGGGTCGGGTGGATGTGCAGGTTGCGGGGTATTCGGGGCCTGTGTGCGAGCGCGCGTCGTGGGTGTGGCCGGGGTCAAGGCTGGCCGTAGGCCACCCCGGAGGGGCTTGGCCTTGATGCCGGCGAGCGACGACGCAGACTCGAGCTCAGGTCCTGAGGGTCGGCGCGGCGCTCGGGCTGTTGTTGGGGTTGGGGTGTCGCACCGTGGTCCTCACGATCTGAGGGTGGCAGTGCGGCTCGGCTGCCGAGGCATCCCTTCGCCGATGGGGTTGGCGGGCATGGTGCGTTCCGGCCACGACCAGACGGGCT
>DASRII010000567.1:0-6306 GCA_035650075.1 Micromonosporaceae bacterium
GAGGTACGACGCCGGCGCGATACCGTTTCTCTCCACATTGGACAGTGTGCGTGCGATCATGAACGCACACGCGGTGAACTCGACCGCGAACACCGCTGTCGCGAGCACGAGTGCCTTCGCGGCGAGTACGCGGCCCCGCCGCGGTACCGCGGTGAACGTTGTCCGGATCGTCATTCCGCGCCCGTACTCCGACGTTACGAAGACCACACCGAGCCCGATCACGACGGGCAGGCCGAAGAGAAACGCCACGACGCCGCTGTCCGCCAGGTGCGGGTCGTAGGCGTCGAACGGTGGGAAGGCACCGCTGCCGGTCACCGTGAATTCGTCCGCGTTCTCCGTGAACCGCCCGCCGGGATCACCCGGTACGCCCACATCGGTGCCACTCCACGACGCCGACCCGGAGCCGAAAACGCTCACGTTGTCGAACCGGGCCGACGTGTCGGTACGTGTGCCCGAGGCAACCAGCAGCCCGGCCTCCACTCGCGCGGGCAGTCCCCGCAGGGTGATCGTGCCGACCTGGCTCCACGTCGTGCCGTCGGCCGACTCGTAGCCGGTTATGACGTCGCCGGTACGGGTGAGCTTCAGCCAGCGCGCCCCCGTCGTAGCGCTGCCGCCCTGCTCGAGCCGGAAGGTGTGCATCCGCACGCCTCGGCCCGGGCTGACGAAGAGCGCGGCGTACGGCGCCGTCCGCGCCGTGCTCTCCTTCATGATGATGCCGGCGGCCGCCGACGCCTCGTGGCTGTCCTGAGCGACCACGCGGGCCACCACCGTGCCGTCGCCGGTGACCGGCTGGTGGACGAGGCGGTACGAGAACATCGGGGAGCCACCCTCGACGACGTCGACGACGAGGAGCGAGAGCACGACGGTCGCCACGAGCGGCGTGAACAGGACGAGGACCCGGGCCGGTACCGACCAGAACTTCGTCCACTCGGCGCGGAACACATGCCAGAACATCACGCCGTCAGCTCCATGTACGCCTCCTCGAGCGACGCCCGGTGCCGGGCCACTTCGGAGAACGGCAGCCCGCGTTCGGTGAGCAGGGCGACCACGCGCTCGCCGTCGAGCCCTTCGATGGTCAGCAGGTCGCGGTCGGTCGCGGCGACAGTCGCGCCCGCGTTGGCGAGCAGTGTCATCACGGCCGATCGCTGGTCCGTCCGCAATACCAGCCTTTCCCGCGAGGCGGCCGCGACAAGGTCGGGCACGCTGGTATCCGCCAGCAGCCGACCTCGGCCGATGACCACGAGATGGTCGGCGGTGTGCTCGAGTTCGCTCATCAGGTGACTGGCGACCAGTACCGCGCGGCCCTCGCCGGCCAACCGCTTCAGGAAGCCGCGCATCCACTGGATGCCTTCGAGGTCCAGCCCGTTGACCGGCTCGTCGAACATCAGCACCGGCGGATCGCCGAGCAGAGCCGCGGCTATGCCCAGCCGCTGCTTCATGCCGAGCGACAGCCGGCCGGCGCGACGTTTGGCCACCGCCGCGAGGCCCACCAACTCGAGCACGTCGTCCACCCGCCGGCGCGGTAGGCCGTTGCTCCGGGCCAGCCACAACAGGTGGGTCCGGGTCCGCTGCCGCGGGTGCACCGCCTCCGCGTCCAGCAGCGCACCGACCTCCCGCAACGGGGTACGCAGCGCGGCGTACGGCTGGCCGCTCACGAGCGCGGTCCCCTCGTCCGGGGTGTCCAGGCCGAGGATCATCCGCAACGTCGTCGACTTGCCGGCTCCGTTGGGCCCGACGAACCCGGTGACCCGACCCGGCAGGACGGTGAAGGACAGTCCGTCGACGGCGACGGTACCGCCGTACCGCTTCCGGAGGCCGCGGGCCTCGATAGTGGCGTGCATGCCCGCGAGGCTATGTGGTGGACCGGCGCGGATCGTCCCCAAGATGGGTGACTCATGTTCGCCGGGTTGCCCGCACAATGTTGACGTGCGTGCGGACCTACCCGTCGCGGCCGCGGGAGTGCTCGGCTTGCTGGCGGTCGTCGAAGTCGTCGCGCAGGCGCAGAGCGCCAACGTGCAGGCGCCGGTGGCACTGTTGCTCGCCTTGTGTTCGACCGTTCCGCTGGCGTTCGTTCGTACCCACGCCGTATCTACCACGGTGACCGTCCTCGGCGCGATGGGGCTGATGGCGATCTCCACCGGCCTGCGACCGCCCGCCGCCGGCATGGTGGCCGGGATCGCGGCGCTCGGCGTGCTCGGGTGGCAAACGAGCCGGCACACCCGCGCGGCGGTTGCGCGGCGCGGCGCCTACCGGGACGCCCTCGCGGACACGCTGGTCGAATACGCCGCCCGCGGCGAGCGGGCCCGCATCGCACGCGAGCTGCACGACGTGGTCGCGCACCACCTTTCGATGATTTCGCTGCAGGCGGAGGCGGCCCGGCTGAGCACACCCGGGCTCCCGGCGGAGGAGGCGACGCGCCTGTCCGCCATTGGTGACTCGGCCCGCACCGCACTGGCCGAGATGCGCCGGCTGCTCGGCCTGCTGCGCGAAGACGCCGGAGATTCACCCAACGAGGCCCCGCAACCAGGGCTCGAACACCTCAACGACCTCGTCGACGGGGTACGGGACTCGTCGCGGGCCAGCTACCGGCTCATCGTCCGGGGGCCTGTCGCCCCGCTGGATCCGGGCCTCGAGCTGACCGCCTACCGGGTCGTCCAGGAGGCGCTGACGAACGCGCGACGGCACGCGCCGGGAGCGTCGGTCGATGTGGAGCTGACCTACACCGGCGACGCGCTGCGCCTGCGGGTCCGCGACAACGGACCAGGCCCGGGTACCGCCGCCGCCGGTCACGGCCTGATGGGCATGCGCGAGCGCATCTCGATGGTCGGTGGCTCTTTGGTAGCCGGAGCGGCGCCGCGAGGCGGCTTCCTCGTCGAGGCTCACCTGCCGGCGGGCAAGTGAGCGCGCCGCACCGCGTCAGCGTGGTCGTGGTCGACGACCAGGAGGTGGTCCGCGCCGCGCTGGAGACGCTGCTCCGTACGCAGTCGGACTTCACGGTCGTCGGGCACGCGGCCGACGGCGCCGAGGCCGTACGCGTCTGTCGCGAACGGCACCCCGAGGTCGTGCTCATGGACGTCCGGATGCCGGGCATGAACGGGATCGAGGCGACCCGGCAGATCGTGGCCGGCGACGGCCGGCGGCCGCGCATCATCATCCTCACCACCTTCGATCTGGACGAGCACGTGTACGACGCACTCAGCGCCGGAGCCAGCGGCTTCCTACTCAAGGACGTCACAGCGGAGCGCCTCTTCGACGCGGTCCGCGTGGTAGCGGCCGGTGAGGCGCTGCTCGCGCCGGCCATCACCCGCAGGCTCATCGGCGAGTTCGCCCGGCTGAGACCTCAACCGCCCCGCGAATCGGGCCGGCTGAGCGTGCTCACGCCGCGGGAGACCGAGGTGCTCCACCTCATCGCCCAGGGACTGTCCAACAAGGAGATTGCCACTTCCCTGATAGTCAGCGACGAGACCGTCAAGACCCACGTCAGCCGCGTCCTGGCCAAGCTCGGTCTGCGCGACCGCGCCCAGGCGATCGTGGTGGCGTACGAGGCCGGCCTCGTGAAGCCGCGATCCCCGGACGCCATAACATGATTCACATGCGTGGTGTACGGGTACTCGTCATTCTCCTCGCGGCTCTCGTGGCCGGTTGTACATCCACACCCAACCCCCCGCCGCCGCCGACAGGCCCGGAGCAGTCGCCCGTGCCGCGCGTCTGGCCGCTGCCCGCCGACCCCGCGGCCGCGGCGGCCAAGGCCGGATTGCCGATGCTGAACCGCGAGATGCTCGAGGTGCACTATCACGCGCACCTCGACGTGAACGTCCGCGGCGTATCGATCGTCGTGCCAGCCGGCATCGGCATCGACCCGGCCAAGCAGGCCATCACGCCGCTGCACACCCACGACCCGAGCGGGATCGTTCACATCGAGTCGGCCGAGAACATCCCGTTCACACTGGGACAACTGTTCACCGAGTGGGGTCAACCGCTATCGGCGACGCGGGTCGGTCCGGTCACCGCCGCCAACGGTGAGCAGGTGCGCCTGTACCGCAACGGTAAGCAGGTGCCCGGCAACCCGGCGGACTACAAGTTCGTGGCGCACGACGAGCTCTTCGTGTGGCTCGGCCCGGCGAACCAGCAGCCGCAGGTGCCGTCGAGCTACAACTTCCCCGAAGGGCTCTGATCCGTCAGCATCGCAAAGATGCAGACTGCTCGCGTGAGCTATGCGCGCCTGACAGCGATGGTCCTGTGCCTGCTCGCGGCGGGCTGCACGCGGTCGCCGGAGCCAACCGTCGAAAGCGGCGGCGTCGCAGTCGGCTCGTCGACCCGACAGATCACAGTGGACGGTCGGGAGCGGACGTACCACCTCTACCGCCCGCCGTCGCTGCCGACCCGAGCGCCGCTGGTCGTGATGCTGCACGGCGGCTTCGGCAGCGGGGCGCACGCCGAGTCGGCGTACGGCTGGGACGCTCTCGCGAACCGCGAGCACATCGTGGTGGCGTACCCCGACGGCCTCGACCGCGCGTGGAACGTGGGCGGTGGGTGCTGCGGATCGCCCGGACGCTCCAATGTGGACGATGTGGCGTTCGTCCGGGAGGTCGTCGCGGACGTGTCCCGGCGGCTGCCGATCGATCCGGATCGGGTGTACGCGACCGGGATATCCAACGGCGGCATGCTCGCCTACCGGTTGGCGTGCGACACCAAGCTGTTCGCGGCGATCGGACCGGACGCGGCCACGCTGCTCGGCCCGTGCCCGTCGCCGGCACCTGTCTCGGTCATCCACATCCACGGCACGGCCGACCGGAACGTCCCGTACGACGGCAGCCCCGGCGCCGGTGTCGCGCGGATCGACGGTCCGGACGTGCCGTCACTGCTCGCGATGTGGCGCGATGTCAACAACTGCGCCGAGCCGTCGACGACGACCGCCGGCGATGTCACCACGTCGGTGGCGAGCTGTCCCGGTGGCCGCGCGGTCGAACTGGTCACCATCTCCGGCGGCGGTCACACGTGGCCGACCGTACCGATCGACGCCACCGAGACCATTTGGCGCTTCTTCGCGCGCAACCTCTAGTTACCTGTCGGAGAACCGGCGGAACATGCTGCGGCTGTCGTCGGGCTCGGAGGCACCCGAGCGCCACGCACCGACGTTGGTGCCGTACGCGGGCGTATCTCCGTCCCGGCGGTGCGGGTGCGGTCGGTTGAGCCGCGATGGCGGGATCAGATCCGCCCATCCGAGGCTGTCCGTCTCCTCGCCGGCTTCCGCGCACGGCAGCCGGGACCCACAGGAACAGATTCGCTGGAGCGGTAACCACCACCGCCAGATCGGGCGATGCTCGGTCATCGTGCAACCCCTTACCACGAACCGGGGCATGATGTACATACGAAGTTACGGGGCGCCACCGCGGTGTTGTATCGCCGAAAGGCTCACACGTCCGTCCGGATGGCCGACTGGGATTTATCGTGCGTCTCATGATGCGCGATGTGTGGGCGGTCGGGGACGCGTACGAGGCGTACATCGGCCGCTGGAGCCGCCGGGTCGCCGAGGTTTTCCTGCGCTGGCTGGCCGTCCCACCAGGCGGGCGCTGGCTGGATGTCGGCTGCGGTACCGGGGCGCTGACCGAGACCGTGCTAGCGGGAGCCGATCCGGCCCGCGTGGTCGGGGTGGACCCGTCCGTGGGCTTCCTGGCTACCGCTCGCGGTCGGATAGCCGACTCGCGGTCGGCGTTCTGCGCGGGCGACGCCCGGGCGCTGCCGTTGGCCGACCGCGGGTTCGACGCGGTGGTCAGTGGGCTCGCGGTCAACTTCGTACCGGACCCGTCGCATGCCGCGGCGGACCTCGCCCGGGTCACGGTTCCGGGCGGCGTCGTCGCGGCCTACGTGTGGGACTACGCGGACGGGATGGCGGTGATCCGACAGTTCTGGGACGCCGCGGTCGCGCTCGACCCGGCCGCCGCCGAGCTGGACGAGGCCACCCGTTTCCCACTGTGCCGCCCGGAGCCCCTCCGTACACTGTGGACGGACGCCGGGCTGTCCGCGGTCGCCGTCGAGGCCATCGAGGTACCGACGGTGTTCGCCGACTTCGACGACTACTGGACGCCGTTCCTGGGCGCGCAGGGTCCGGCACCCGGGTACGCGATGTCGCTGACCGAAGAACGCCGGTCCGCGCTGCGGGACATGTTGCGCCGGCGCCTGCCGGCTAGCCCGGACGGGTCGATCCCGCTCACCGCGCGGGCGTGGGCGGTACGCGGCACAGCCTGAGTTTCTTGGGCTGGATCTGCGCCGACCGAAGGTCCAGGCGCCTCGGCCAACCCAGCC
>DASRII010000568.1:0-2221 GCA_035650075.1 Micromonosporaceae bacterium
CCAGCGTTGACCCCGGCTGCGGGCGGCACCCTCGAACCGCCGCCGGAACCAGGCTCGAAGAACGGACCCAGGACCAAGATCCACCAATCAGAGGTCTACACGCTTTCGGGGGATGGCCGTTTCTGACAGCGGCTGGGTGTCGATGACGTGGAAGAGGCGGCGGATCTCCTCGTCGCTGAACACATACGGCGGCGGCCGGTGCGGTTTCTTCACCGCGGTCAGCGCCGGCGGCGCCCACGCCCGCCAGCCGAACTGGCGGACGTGTTCGGCCAGGTCACGCAGGACGATTTCCTCGCGGCGGATGGTCGAGGCTGTGAGGTGCCGGCCGTAAAGGAACTCCTCGACGGCTTCTTTGACGATCGAGCCGTCGGCGTATCCTTCCCGGTGGCAGTGCCCGGCGAACTGGCGCAGCACCCGTTCGGGGAAGTCGTACCGGTACCCGCCGGCGTGGCGTGCTGCGACCAGCGTGTCGATCAGGCCGCCCAGCGTCGCCGCGCTCACGAGCGTGCTCCTTGGCCCGCGGCAAGGACGTCTTCGACGTCCAGGGCGCAGCGGCGCAGGTGCTCGGTGTCGAGCCGGAGATAGTGCGCGGCGGTTGTGCGGGCAGCGGCGTGACCCAGCACCGCCGTGACCACCGGCGGGGGCGTGTCGGCCTCGAGCATCGCGACCGCCAGGGCGCCGCGCAGCGAGTGCAGGCCGTGGGACCGCCGCGCGGGGAACATGATCCCGGCGCGCCGCGCGTAATACCGGAGCCGGCAGCCCGCCGACGACGACGAGCCGAACGCCGTGAACGGGTAGCGGTGCTTGAGGAACACCTGCGTACATCCGGCTTCGGGCCGGCCGTTGCGGATGTAATCGATCACAGCCCATCCGACGTCGCCCGGCAACGGCAGCCTCAGCGGCAGGCCGGTCTTGTGCTGGGTCAGCGCCAGGGTCTTGGCCCGCCAGTCGAACCATCCCAGTTCCAGGCGGCGCAGGTCTCCGACCCTCAAGCCGAGCCTGGCGGTCAGTACGATCATCGCGTAGTCGCGCTTGCCGATCGCCGATTGCCGGTCGATCTGGTCCAGGACCAGGCGGACCTCGGCAGCCGTCCACGGGTAGGGTGCTGTCTGGCCGCGGCGGGGATAGCGCTGGGGCGGGAGCCGGCTCGCCAGGTCTTCCCGGATCTGACCGGTCTGGTGCAGGTGGCGCAGGAAATCGGCCAGGCACGAGCGCAGCGAGCCGTTGGTCTTCGGGGCGTAGCCCCGGTGCTGGCGCCGGGCCCAGAACCCGGCCAGGTCCCGGGCCTGCACCTGACCGAGGGATTCCCGGCCGGCCTCCTCCAGATAGGCCAGGAACGCATCCGCGGCGCGTTGCTTGGTCACGACGCTCGCTTCGGCGTTGCGCCACCGTCGGCACGCAGCCAGATACTCGTCCCTCGCCGGACGGAAACGTGGTGGGCACCGGTCGACCAGCGGCGCGGTGGCCTGACCCACCCGGGGCATGCCCCCGTCCAGGCATTCCATCAGCAACACCAGGGGCCGGCGTGCGAGCTGGGCCTCCCGGGAACTCGCAGGCTCACGCAGGCCCGCCAGCCTGCATCCCGACCGCTCGGCCACGAAATCCAGGCAGTCCACATCGGTCGGGAGGTCCTGGCCGCGGGCCTGCAGGAACCTGGCGAACGCGTTCAGCTCCGCCTCGTGGCGCTTGATCGTAGTACGCGATCTGCCCGCCGCACTCAACGCGGCGATCACCCGAGTTGACGCCTCGCGGACGCTTGCTGTCTCCATGCGAATCGGCCTTTCTGATCATGGTGAACAGACAAGGCGATCCTTCGCCGCGTTATGTGACCGGAACGAGCCCACGTGGCTCCGCTACCAGCGGAGATGCTGCTTCCGGCCACATAACCCGGCCGTCCACATAATGCCGCAGAACGTGAGCGGTGACCGTTTTGCCGTGCAGGGACGCGCAGTTGGTGGCGGCCTGGATGGTGTAGTGGGCGAGGCGGTGTTCGATCGCGTCGCGGCTGAGTGGGGTGCCACGACGGGTCGGGAACAGTGGTGCGCCCGGGTCGTCGCCGTGGTGTTCGTCGAGCCAGTTGCGGAGAACGGCGATGGTGCCGCGGGTGAGCGGGGTGATCCGGTCTTTGCGGCCTTTGCCGTGGCAGGAGACGTGCGCGCCCGCGCCGAGGTGCAGGTCAGCGCGGGTGAGCCCTGTCAGTTCGGAGATCCGTAGCCCGGTC
>DASRII010000569.1:0-20371 GCA_035650075.1 Micromonosporaceae bacterium
CCAGGGCCGACGAGCCGGAGTGCACCGGGCTCGTGACCGTACTGCCGTTCTGGCACGACCATCCGGTGAGGCCGCTTTCGAACCCCGGGTTGGTCACGAGGTTGACGGCGGCCGCGGCCGGCAGCGCCGCCCAGGCCACCGCCATCGCCGCGGCCACCAGCACAGCGGCGACGGTCCTTCCACGAGTGCGGCCCGGCATAGCACACCACCTTTAGGAAACTTTATTAAAAGATGACTCTAAAATTCGGCGCTGTCAATGCTGCTCCAGGTCGCGGCTGGCACGCGACAGGCACCCCCGGTACCGGTCCCGAGATCAGGAGCGCGCCGACGCGAACTTCTGTCGGGGGACCTCCTTACCATGGTGATACGCCTGTGAGGCTTGGAGAGGCATGCGATACGAGGACATCGAGGCGCTGCGCGACCAGCACGCCGCGTGGCGGCTGCTGCGGGCGGACAACGCCGCACTGGTGTTGAGCTTCCTCGACCGGATCTTCGGCCAGGAGAATGCCGGTCCGGTCGCCGCCGGAGAGTTGACCAGCCGGCTCGACGAAGAGCTGTACGCGGTGAACCAGCGATTCGACCAGGCGCGTTTCCCGAAGTCGGCAAAGGCATATCTCGACGACTGGGCCGCGCCTGGTGCCGGCTGGCTGCGCAAGTTCTACCTGCCCGGCTCGGATGAGCCCCACTTCGATGTGACACCCGCGGTTGAGCGGGCCCTTTCGTGGGTGCGGTCGTTGCGGGCGCGCGCGTTCGTGGGCACCGAGTCACGGCTCAACACCATCTTCGATCTGCTGCGCCAGATGGTTTACGGTGCGGAGGCGGATCCACAGGTCCGCTTGGCGGAGCTGGGCCGCCGTCGCGACGAGCTGGACCGCGAGATCGTGGAGGTCGAGGCGGGCAACTTCGCGCTGCTGGACGCCACCGGCCAGCGCGACCGATATCAGCAGTTCGCCGCCACCGCGCGCGAGCTGCTGGCCGACTTCCGGGAGGTGGAGGCTAACTTCCGGGCGCTGGACCGGCAGCTACGGGAGCGGATCGCGGCCTTCGACGGCGGCAAGGGCGAGCTGCTGGACGCTGTGCTCTTCGACCGCGACGCGATCACAGATTCGGATCAGGGCCGCAGCTTTCAGGCGTTCTATGATTTCCTGCTCTCGCCGCAGCGGCAGGAGGAGCTCAGTGAGCTGCTGGGACAGGTGGAGCAGATCGATGCGATCGAGGAGCCGGATCCGCGGTTGCGGCAGATCCACTATGACTGGTTGGATGCGGGCGAGCGGACGCAGGCGACCGTCCGGCTCCTCTCCGATCAGCTCCGCCGATTCCTGGACGATCAGTCGTGGCTGGAAGGCCGCCGAATCATGGAGCTGCTGCGCGGCATCGAAGGTAGAGCGCTGCGCGTGCGTGACGCGCCACCGACATTCACCATCGAGATCGACGGTGCCGCGCCGGTGGTGGCCTTGCCGATGGAGCGACCGCTCTATGCCCCGGCGCCGCGGACGCGCATCGACAGCAGCGTCGAAATGGGGGGTGACGATGCCGACGCCTCCCGGCTGTTCGATCATGTCCACGTCGACCGGGGGCGGCTGGCCGCGGGGGTAAGGCAGGCGCTCCGCCGGCGGCCCTCGGTTGGGCTGGCGGAGCTGGTCCGCGCCCAGCCCATGGAGCACGGCCTGGCAGAGCTCGTCGCGTACCTGTCTCTGCGCGACGCCGCGTTCGAGGCCGTTTTCGACGAAGCAGTACGCGAGCAGGTCAGCTGGTCAGACCGCGGCGGCGAGACCCGGGTGGCGACCCTACCCAGGGTTACGTTCGTCCGCTGCCTGGAGCCGGGAAGGCGTGCGGCACCATGACCCGCGAGGAGCCGGATCTGTCGCTCGCCGTCACGCACTTGATGAAGGGCGTCGTCTATCGCGACACGCACGAGGCGGCGTGGCGGTCGCTGCTGCACCTTCAGCCGCGGGTCCGGGACTACGTCAGTGTGATCGGCCTGTCCGTCGTAGTTGACGAGGCCGAGGGGTATGCCTTCCTGCGCTCGCGTCCGGACCTGGAGGCCGAGGACGGCCCGGTCATCCCCCGGCTGGTCCCGCGCCGGTCGTTGTCGTTCCACGTCAGCCTGCTGCTGGCGCTGCTGCGAAAGAAGCTGCTGGAGGCCGATGCCAGGGACGCCGACCCGAGGCTGATGCTCAGCCGTGCCCAGATCGTGGAGATGGTACGAGTGTTCCTGCCCGAGCAGAGCAACGAGGTGCGCCTCATCGAACAGATCGACACACACATCGCGAAGGTGGTCGACCTCGGGTTCCTGCGCCGGGTCCGCGACCAGCCAGATCTGTACGAGGTGCGGCGCATCCTCAAGGCGTTCGTTGACGGGCAGTGGCTCGCGGAGCTGGACCGCCGGTTGAGCGACTACACGGCCGCGCTACGCGGCGAGGAGGGCTGATGGCCGCCTCGGCAGACCGTCCGGGTTTCCGGCTACACCGGCTGGAGCTGCTCAACTGGGGGACGTTCCACCGTCGGGTGTGGACTTTCGGCCTGAACGGCGATAACGCCCTGCTCACCGGCGACATCGGATCCGGTAAGTCGACGATCGTCGACGCGGTCACCACGCTGCTGATCCCGGCTCACCGGATCTCGTACAACAAGGCCGCTGGCGCGGACACCCGGGAGCGCACGCTGCGCTCGTACGTGCTGGGTTTCTACAAGTCCGAGCGCAACGAGACCACCGGGGCCTCGCACCCGGTGGCGCTGCGCGGCGCCGACTCCTTCTCGGTCCTGCTCGGGGTGTTCCGCAATGATGCGTACAACACTGATGTGAGCCTCGCCCAGGTGTTCTGGACCAAGGACGGCGCGGCGACACAACCGGAGCGGTTCTACGTCACGGCGGATCGGCAGCTGCAGATCGCGACGGATTTTGCCAGCTTCGGCGACGCCATCCCCGCGCTGAAGAAACGGCTGCGCGCGGGCAGGGCCCGCCTGCACGACCACTTCCCGGAGTACGGCACGGACTACCGCCGTCGCCTCGGCATCGAGTCCGAACAGGCGGTTGAGCTGTTTCACCAGACCGTCTCGATGAAGTCGGTCGGCAACCTCAACGACTTTGTCCGCAGTCACATGCTGGAGCCGTTCGACGCCAAGGACTGGGTCAACCGGCTGGTGTCCCACTTCGAGGATCTCACCAAGGCACACGACGCAGTCGTGGCCGCCCGCACCCAGCTGGAGGACCTGCGGCCGCTGCTCGCCGAGTGTGACGCGTATGACCGCCTGGCGGAGGAGATCGCGGCGCTGGACGGTGAGCGGGCCGCCTTGCCGTACTTCTGCGCCAAGCGCAAGGCCGTGCTCCTAGAGCGCGACCTGACCGCGGGCGAAGAGCAGATCGGCCGGCACACGCACGATCTCGCCACGGTGCGGCGGGACCTGACCGAGGCTCAGGAGCGCGAGCAGGCGCTCATCGTGGAGCGGGCCGGTCACGGCGGGGACCGGCTCGGTGAGATCGAGCGGCGTATCGCCGAGGGCGAGGCCACCCTGCGAAAGCAGCAGGACTACGCGCGCCGGTTCGGCGAGCTGCTTACCGCGGCGGGCCTGGGCCAGGTGGCGCACGCCGAGCAGTTCCCAGCCCGCCGGCAGGAGATCGAGGTGGCGGCGACCCGATCCACCGACGCATTTTCGGAGCTGCAGAACCAGCTGACCGACGTGTCCGTCGACAAGCGGCGCCTCGGCGCCGAGGCCGACGAGCTGAACGCGGAGCTACGAAGCCTGCGCTCTCGGCGCAGCAACATCCCGACCGAACGGCTACAACTACGTGCCTTGCTGTGCCGGGAGATCGCGGTGCCGGAGGAGGCCCTTCCCTTCGCCGGCGAGCTGATCCAGGTGCATCCGGAGTGGACAGCGTGGGAGGGCGCAGCGGAACGGCTACTGCACGGGTTCGCGCTGTCCTTGCTGGTGCCGGACGCGTACTATCCGGCGGTCTCCACCTGGATCAATGGGCATCACCTCGGTGCCCGGCTGGTCTACTACCGCGTCCCGAAGACGGTTGCTCCCGATGCCCCGGCGGTGCCGGACGACACGGCGCGGCAGCTTTCCTCGCGGCTGGAGATCAAGGACGGCCCGCTCTATCCATGGCTGGAGCGCGAGCTGGGCCGCCGAGCCGGGTACGACTGCGCCGAAACGCTGGATGAGTTCCGCCGGGCGTCCCGGGCCATCACCCGAGCCGGGCAGATCAAGGGCCCGGGCGGCCGCCACGAGAAGGACGACCGGAGGCGGATCGACGACCGCGCGGGATACGTCCTCGGCTGGAGCAACGAACAGAAGATCGAGGCGCTGATCGAGCAGGCCCGCAAGGTGCAGCGCCGGATCACCGAGCTGGACGCTGAGCGGCGGCGGCTCGAGTCCGGGCTCTCCGCAGCCCGCCAGCGCGGCGAGACGCTGGCGAAGCTGGCCGAGTTCACCGACTACGCCGAGCTGGACTGGGCGGAGACGGCCCGCCGGATTGAGGATCTCAAGGCCGACAAGCTCCGGATCGAGCAGGCGTCCGGCGAGCTGCGCCGGCTGGCTGAGGAGATCGACGAGATCGGCGCCCGTGTCAAGGGGCTCGATCGGCAACGGGAGGAGCTGATCGGCACGATTGGCGGGTTGCGCAGCACGCTGGGGCGCACCCGCGCCGAGCTCGCCCGGGCCCGGCAGGTCACCGCTGAGCCGGGCTACGCTGCGGCTGGCGAGTTCTTCAGCCGGCTCGCCGGGCGGATCGACCCACCGGCGCTGACCACTATGGACGGCTGTGACCAGGCACAGGCGGCCACGGCGACCAGCCTTACCAATGTGATCACACAGCGCACCGGCCAGCAGACCGCCGCGGCGAACCGGGCCGTCGCCCGGATGAGCCAGTTCCGCCAGCGGCACCCGGTCGAGACGTCGGAGCTGGATGCCTCGATGGCGGCCGCAAACGAGTACCGCGCCCTGCACCGGCGCCTGGTCCACGACGACCTTCCCCGCTTCGAGACCCGGTTTAAGAACTACCTGAACACCAACACGATCCGTGACATCGCAGGCTTCCAAGCCCAGCTCAACAAACAGGTCAATGTGATCAAGGAGCGGCTCGCCACGATCAACAGGTCGCTGCAGGCCATCGACTACAACAAGGACCGGTACATCCGTCTGGAGCACCATCCGACCAGCAACACGGAGATCCGCGACTTCCGTGGCGAGCTGCGCGCCTGTACCGACGCCTCGGTCTCCGGCACCGATGTCGATCATTACTCGGAGATGAAGTTCCTCCAGGTCAAGCAGATTATCGAGCGGTTCCGCGGCCGGGACGGCCAGGCTGAGGCGGACAGTGCCTGGGCCAGGCGGGTCACCGACGTGCGCAACTGGTTCGTCTTCTCCGCCTCCGAACGCTGGCGCGAGGACGACACCGAGCACGAGAACTACACCGACTCGGGTGGAAAGTCCGGCGGGCAGAAGGAGAAGCTCGCCTACACAATCCTGGCCGCGTCGCTGGCGTACCAGTTCAAGCTCGAGCTGGACGTCGCCAAGTCCAGGGCGTTCCGGTTCGTCGTCATAGACGAGGCATTCGGGCGCGGGTCGGATGAGTCCACCCGGTTCGCGCTCGAGCTCTTTCGCAGGCTGGGGCTCCAACTGCTGATCGTGACGCCGCTCCAGAAGATCCACGTCATCGAGGCGTACGTAGCCGCGGTCGGCTACGCCGACAACACCGCCGAGGGCGACTACTCTCGGTTGCAGAACCTGACCATTGAGGAGTATCGGCAGCGGCGTCTCGCCCACGAGCTGTCTCGCAGCGCCAAGGCGGGCCGGTGACGGCCTGGACCACACCCGCCGATGTGCTCCAGCGGCTGCGCCGGCGGTGGGATAGCGGCGACCTGCTCCGGCGGCTGGGCAGCGGCGCGGAATGGGAGCCGATCGCCTTCGGGCTGCGCGCGCCCGGCGCCGGCGAGCTGGCCGCGCACCTTGCCGCCGCCCAGCGCTGGGCGGCGTCCTGGGCGAGCGTGCCGGGCCTGCGGCTGGAGCGTCGACGCGTCGGCGGCCGGCTGGTTGGCGTGAACGAGCTGCCGGCCAAGGTCTGGGTCGACGGCTATGATCAGGCGTGGACGGCGCTTGGTGTGGCGGCGCAGGTCGAGGAGTTTGTCCGGCTGCTGGCGGACACGCAGCGGCGCGCCCCGCGGCTCGCCGGGTGGGTCCTCGCTCATCCCCTGCGCCTGCTG
This sequence comes from Micromonosporaceae bacterium, assembly GCA_035650075.1. GTDB lineage: Bacteria > Actinomycetota > Actinomycetes > Mycobacteriales > Micromonosporaceae > DASSUC01. Next base: position 6,207 of record DASRII010000569.1, read on the forward strand.
GAGCTGGCACCCGTCTGGGGGGCCCTCATCGACACCGTCGGCTGGATCGACCGGCACGCCGGCCGCCCGATCTACCTGCGCCAGGTCGATGTCGCCGGGGTGGACACCAAGTTCATCCAGCGCCACCAGGGCATCCTGGCCGACCTGCTCGACTTGCAGCTCGCCGCCGAGCGGGTCGACCCGGCGTACCCGCGGTCAGACTTTGCGGCGCGGTACCGGTTCCGCAGCCGGCCCGCGTACCTGCGACTGCGCTCCCTCGATCCGGACCGGCCGCTGGCCGGCGGGTACACCGAGCTCACAGTCTGCCGTGACGAGCTGGTCGCCCACCCGCCCCCGCACGCCGAGGTCTATGTCGTCGAGAACGAGATCACCTATCTGGCCTTCCCGCCTGTGCCGGACGCGATCGCCGTGTTCGGCGGCGGCTATGCGGTGTCCACAGTCGAGCCAGTGTGCTGGCTCGACCAACGCCAGCTCAGGTACTGGGGAGACATCGACACGCACGGGTTCGCAATCCTCGATCGGCTGCGCCAGCATTTTCCACACGCGCGGTCGATGCTCATGGACCGCGCCACCCTGCTGGCGCACGAGAGCCAGTGGGTCCGCGAACCGAAACCCGTCGTCACGCGCCTCGGTCACCTGCACCCGGATGAGGCAGACCTTTACCGTGACCTCGTTGAGGACAGTCTCGGCGGCGCGGTCCGGTTGGAGCAGGAGCGGATCTCGTACGCCGCCGTCGTGGCCCACCTGCGCGACAGCCGTACCGGTCACTGACCGTACGGCTCTCGTGGGCCGCATCCGCTGAAACGGCCTGGACGCGGGCTCAGCGCGGCAGGAAGCCGGTGCCGTACGTCGGTGCCGGCAGCAGTCGTCGGGCGCACCGCTAGTCCGGTACCATATTTCTTGTTGATCTATGTTCTAGTGATATGGTTCAGGCGTGGGGCACTGGAGGGATGCCGTCTGGGAGCCGGATATGTCTGCGCCCGGAGGTCGCCGTGCCCGGCAGAGGTTCACGTACCGTGCGTACATCCCCGACCATCTCAACCCGGATCGGTTGACGTTCAGCGCAGCGACGGCTGCAGACATCGCCGATGCCGAGGCCGCCATCGCGGTGGCCAACCATGGACACCACCTGGTGGCCATGGAGACCCTCGCTCGACTGCTTCTGCGAAGCGAGTCGGTGGCGTCGAGCCGCATCGAAGGGCTGGAATGCAGCCAGCGCCGTCTTGCCGAGGCCGCCTTCGCTCCCGAGCACGCCGGCGAGACGGCCCGTCAGGTGCTGGCCAACATCGACGCCATGCGGCGGGCCATTGACCTGGGCGGTGGCCAGCGCGATCTCACCATTGGCGACGTCAAGGACATGCACGAGCTACTCATGCGTGAGGATCGTGCCACCGGAATGTTCGCCGGTGAGTTCCGTACACAACAGAACTGGATCGGCGGACGAAGCGACAGTCCTCGCAACGCCGCCTACATTCCACCACCACCCGAGTGCGTTGAGTCCCTGATGCGGGACCTGGTGGCCTTCGTCAACCGCGACGACCTGCCTGCCTTGGCGCAGGCCGCGATCGTGCACGCCCAGTTCGAGACAATCCATCCTTTTATCGATGGGAACGGCCGGGTCGGCCGCTGCCTGGTCCACACCGTGCTGGCCAGACGGCAGCTGGCGTCCAGGATGCTGGTGCCGGTCAGCCTCGTTCTCGCCGCGTATGGGGATCACTACATCCAAGGACTGGTGGACTTCCGGGAGGGCCGCATCGACCAGTGGTGCGGCACCTTCGCCTCGGCCGCGAGGCTCGCCATGGATGGGGCAGCGCGGTTCGAGGAGAAGCTCGCGGCGATGATCACCCGTTGGCGGTTCGAGTCGGAGGCGCGTCCCGGCTCGCATCTATGGCGGGCGTGTGAGCGGACCACCATCGCGCCGGTGTTCACGGTGGCGTCATTGCGCGACGAGCTGCGCTGCTCCACTACGGCCGCCACCGAGGCCATCGAACGGCTGGAAAAGATCGGGATCGTTGCCCAGGTCAGCCTGGGCAAACGAAACCGTGTCTACCTGAACCGCGCAGTCCTGCGGCTGCTCGACGACTTCGAGCGGGACCTGCTGACCGACGCAGGCGGAAAGCCAGGCCGGCTGCGGACGTCCGCTCGGGCGACGACCGCGATCCCGGCGGCGCTGCTTCCATCGATCGAGCATGCCGTATTGGAGTCCTTCCCGCTCGGCACCGACTCACCGCCTACGACCGCCACTATCGCCCGGATCTCTGCATATCGACCCGATCAGGTCCTTGCCGTCTTAACCAGGTTTGCCGCAGAAGGCTTGTTGGACCAGGCCGGTCCGCAAAGCTGGATGTTGACGGCGAAGGGGCGTCACCTTCGCGCGATGCTGCGCGCAGGCGAAGACCTCCAGGACTCCTGATACCAGCAGCAGGCCTCGTCCAGCAGCGCTCACCGGAGCTGACATACCAGGGCCTCTGCGGCGTGGTGAGGCGGTGGGGCAGTTGCGATATCGTAGTATCACTGGATGCCCTCGCACCTTCATGAGGTTCTCGTCGAGATGTTCCGGGACCGGCCGGCGCTGGCCGCTGACCTGCTGGCTGGCCTGGGGGTCGAGGTGCCGGAGTTTCACAAGGCCCGGTTGTCGTCTGGCGAGCTGACGGACGTGGTTCCCACGGAGTACCGGGCCGACGCGGTCGTCACGTTGGACGTCGCCGATACTCCGGTGTTCGCTGTGGTGGTCGAGGTGCAGCTGCGTGCTGATGTGCGGAAGCGGCGCACATGGCCTGCATACGTGGCGACCCTTCACGCGCGGCTGGGGTGCCCGGTGGCGCTGCTGGTGGTCTGTCCGGACCAGGCCGTGGCCGCTTGGTGCACTACGCCGGTGGTGGTCGCCCCGTGTCTGGTGCTGCGGCCGGTGGTGCTCGGGCCGTGGCAGGTGCCGGTGGTGACCGATGCTGAGGTGGCCCGCCGCTATCCGGAGCTGGCGGTGCTGTCAGCTCTGGCGCACGGCGGTCAGGAGGACCCGCAGGCGGTGTTCGAGGCGCTGTTCGCCGCGCTCGACATGATCGATCATGACCATGCAAACCTGTACACTGACCTGATACTCACGGTGCTACCGATGGCGTCCCGGGTCCTGCTGGAGGAGTTCATGACTACCGCGACACACCGGTACCAGAGCGACTTCGCTCGCCGCTACTTCAGCCAGGGCGAGGCCGAGGGCGAGGCCAAAGGCGAGGCCAGGGCGTTGCTGGCGATCCTCGACGCCCGGGGCATCCACGTTCCGGACGACACCCGCGCCGACATCGCGGCCTGCACCGACATCGCACAGCTCGAGTTGTGGATCCGTCGGGCCGCCACAGCGGACAAGATCCAAGAAGTACTCGACTGAGGCGTGGTTCAGGCCTGCCTGCGCAATCGACGCCCGGCGTCAGCTCACCCGCGCCCGGCAACGCTTACCTGGGCTGGCACACCACGTCGACGAGGGCCGGGCGGCCGGTGCCGAGCACGTGGTCGGCCGCCTTGCGTACGGACTCCCGGACCAGGCCCGGGTCGGTCACCGGGCCGTGGGCCCACCAGCCGAAGCCGCGGGCGATCGTGGCGAAGTCCGGGGCCGGGTCGTCGATCGCCAGCCCGATGCCGGCGCGCTCCATCGGGGTCCCGCGCTGCCGCGCGAGCCGCTCCTGGTGCTCCCAGTCGTTGTAGTAGGCGCGGTTGTTGAACATCACCACGAGCAGCGGCAGCTCGTAGCGGCTGGCCACCCACAGGGCGCCGACGTCGAACATCAGGTCGCCGTCCGGCTGGAGGTCCACCACGAGCCGGCCGGTGCCCTTGTGGGCCAGCGCGACGCCGAGCGAGATGCCGATCTGGGTGGCGGTGCCCACGTGCCGGCCGGGATGCCGGTACGGCCGGTCAAAGTCCCAGGTGCGCAGCGCCCACTCCGCCGCGGTGCCCGCGGTGAGCACCCAGTCGTGCTCGCGGACGACCTCCCACACCTCCGCGGCGAGCCGGGCGGTCGACACGGGGGAGGCGTCCGCGACCTCGCCGGCCTTCCGGCGCCAGCCGTCCCATGTGGACCGGTGCCGCTCGCGTAGCCAGGCGCGCCACCCGTCCCGGTCCGCCCGGCGTCCCGGCGGCTGCCCGCCGAGGATGCGCCGGCACTCGGCGAGCAACAGCGGGAGCGCCACCGCGCTGTCCGCCGTGACCTGAAGGTCGGTCGGTACGAGCGCCGCGTAGTCCTCGCTCCACGAGGAGATGCCGACGTCGTTGAAGCCGAGGTCAAGCACGGTGCAGCCGGCGGGGAGGCGGGAGGTGATCTGCCGGGTGGTGGACTCCAGCCGCTGCGTCGCCTTGCCCATGTCCTTCACGTCGACGAAGAGGATGCAGTCCGTGTGCTCGAGCGCGTCGGACCCGGTGACGTTGAGCTCGTGGCGGTTGGGGAAGCTCAGCCGCCAGTGCGTGTCGACCGCGCCGATCCCGACCTCCTCGGCGAGCCGCACGAGGGCGTCGAACGAACCGGGATGGCGCCCCGGGTAGCCAAGCACCATCACCGGGCGCTGCGCCGCGCAGAGCCGCTCGGCCAACATGCGCAGCGCGGCCGGGTCCGGCGCCAGCGGCGACGGCACCGCGGCCAGCCGGGGCAGATCGGAAAGGGACACCGGGTCGACGATCCGGTCCTCCTGGAGGCCGGCGTCGAGCGCAACATAGACCGGGCCGCGGGGTTCCTCCCGCGCGACCCGGTGGGCCCGCGCCAGGACGGTGGGCACGGAGGCGAGCGAACGCGGCTCGTGGTCCCACTTGGTGTAGGCGCGCACGGCCTCGCCCTGCACGTTCGCGGAGTGGATCCAGTCGATGTTCGGGCGCCGCCGGGCATGGTCGGCCGGGCCGGAGCCACCGAGGACGAGGACCGGCGTGCGGTCGATGTATGCGTAGTAGATGCCCATGGTGGCGTGCAAGAGGCCGACCAGGTCGTGCAGGACCACCGCCATCGGCTCACCGGTCGCCTTGGCGTACCCATGCGCCACGCCCACAGCGATCTTCTCATGTGGACACTCGATCATGGTGATCTCGTCGCCGCCGTAGTTCACCAGCGAGTCGTGCAGCCCCCGGAACGACGAGCCGGGGTTGAGGGCCACGTACCGCAGCCCGAGCCAGCGCAGGACGTCGACCATGACGTCAGACCCCCAGACCGGCTCGTCGTACGGCGCGAAGTTGGTCATCGGGTCACCTCACCACAGGGTCACTGTCACGGTCTTCTCCCGCGTGTAGGACACCAGCTCCTCCAGCGAGTTCTCCTTGCCGAGCCCACTGCTCTTCCAACCGCCGAACGGTGTGCCGGTGGGCCGCCGGCCGGTGCCGTTGACGTAGACGTACCCTGCCTCCAGGGCGGCGGCGGTGCGGTGCGCCGCGGTGATGTCCCGGGTCCAGACGCTAGCCGTCAGGCCGAACGGGGTGGCGTTGGCGCGGCGGACCACCTCGTCGGCGTCGTGCCAGATGAGCACCGACAGCACCGGGCCGAAGACCTCCTCGCGGACCACGGTCATGCCGTCGTCGAGGTCGCTCAGCACCGTGGGCTCGACGAAGAAGCCCCGCGCCGGCCCCGCGGGGCGGCCACCGCCGTGCAGGACGGTCGCGCCCTCCCGCCGCGCCGTGTCGAGGTAGCCGAGGACCCGCTCGTGGTGTGCCCGGAACGCCAGCGGCCCGACCTCGGTACGCGGGTCCATCGGGTCGCCGAGGCGCAGTGCGGACACCCGGGCGACGAGGGCGTCCAGGAAGCGGTCCGCGATGCTTGCGTGTACGAACAGGCGGGACGTCGACCCGCAGGACTGTCCGGTGCAGCGGGCGATGTTCATCCCCGTGACCGCCGCGTGCGCGGCGCGTACCACGTCGACGTCGGGGAAGACGATGATGGGGTTCTTGCCGCCGAGCTCGAGGGTGACGTGCTTGACGGCCTCGGCGGCGCCGCGCAGCACCGCCCGTCCAGAAGGGACGGAGCCGGTGAAGGCGACCCGGTGGACCTGCGGGTGCGCGACGAGCGCGGCACCGGCGGTCGGGCCCCGGCCGGTGACCACGTTGAGCACGCCGGGAGGCAGCACGCCGGCGGCGATGCGGGCGAGCTCGAGAGCCGACAGCGAGGACTGCTCGCCGGGCTTGAGGACGACGCTGTTGCCGGCGGCCAGCGGCGCGGCCACCTTGCCGGCGGCGAACCGGAACGGATGGTTGAACGGCACGATGCGGCCGACCACGCCGTACGGCTCGCGGACGGTGTAGGAGAGGGTGTCGCGGGTCGGCGGGGCCGTGCTGCCGCGGGCCTGCGGGGCGATGCCGGCGTAGTAGCGGATCTCGGCGACGGCCCCGGCGACATCGCTCCGCGTGCCCGAAAGCGGCAGCCCGGCGTCGCGCACGTCCAGGCGCGCCAGCTGCTCCGCCTCGGCCTCGATACGGACGGCGAGCTCGCGCAGCAGCATGGCTCGCCGGGCCCAGCCCAGCTCCTGCCAACCCGCCGCGGCGGACCAGGCGGCGTCGACCGCCGCCGCGACGTCCTCGTCGCCGCCGTCGGGCACGGTCGCGACGAGCTCCTCGCTGGTCGGGTCGACGGCCTCCAGGCGCGCGCCGGCCGCCGCGTCGACCCACGCCCCGCCGATGTGCATCAGCCGGTGCGGGACGACCTTCATCGGGCTAGCCATCAGCCGAGTCTCCCAAGCCCGAGGACCGACCGTGTACGACAAAGGCGCTGGCGGTGATGAGCGCGCCGGCCAGCCCCATCGCAGCGGCGAGCGGGATGACGGCGATCGCTCCGGCCACCGCCAGCGGAGCGGTGAACAACGCGGCCGCCCGGAACGTCCCGGTGGTGGCGACCGCGTCGCCCCGCTCCTCGGGATGCACCGAGTCGGTGGCGATGGCGGGGCCGACGGTCTGCAGCGCGCCCGCGCCGAGCCCGGACACGGCGAGCAGTGCGGCAGCCGCCCACCAGGCATCGGCGACCAGGACCACCAGGCCGAGGGCGGCTCCGGTGGCGACGGTGCCCAGCACGAAGGAGCGCATCACCCACCGGCCGCGCACCCGGGCGACGAGAACGGAGCCGAGGACCGAGGCGGCGCTGGCGACCGACACGAGAGCGCCGATGGTGCTGGCCGGCTGGCGGGCGGCGTTCAGCGCCACCGGGACGTAGCTGGAGAGGAGGCTCCACCACGCGCCAGCGCTCACGCTGGCCCAGCAGCCGACGTCCACACCGGAGCGACGCCAGATCCGTGTCGGGGAACGCCCGGCTGGCGGCTGGAACGGCGGCAGCCGGTCGAGCGCCAGCGCCGGCACGATGGCGGCTGCGGCGACCGCCGAAGCCACCCCGAGCGCGGTCCGCGGTGAGTGCTCCGCCAGCAGCCCGGCGAGGACCGGCCCGGTGAGCAGCCCGATGCTGCCGACGAAGTTCATCGTGGCGATGGCGCCGACCGCTGGGCGGTCACCCCGTACGACGTGGGCCTGGCTCCCGGTCCAGAAGCAGCCGCGCGCGACGCCCTGGAGCAGCGCGGCGAGCACGAACGGGACGAGCGCGGCGGACACGGCGACCAGGCCGTTCGACAGGCACAGGGCGGCCCCGGCGACGAGGACGAGCACCCAGTCACCGACCAGGCGCATGACGGCGCCGAGCAACAGCCGGGTGGTCATCTGGGCGACGGCCGACACGGCGGCGAGCACACCGACCTCTACGGCGGTGTAGCCGGAGCGCAGCGCCAGCAGCGGCAGCGCGACCGCCGCGATGCCGAGCGAGCAGGAGAAGACGGCGGCACCACCCGCGGACGCGACCGTGTCGCGCGACGGGCGCCGCAGGCGCGAGGCGCGCCGCCCGGCCAGTGGCGACCACACAGGGCGTGGTCAGGCCGGGGCGTTGGTCATCTGCTCACCCTCCGGCGCCTGCGCAGACGCCGGCTCGAAGTAGTGGACCGCGTCGTACCCGAGCTGTTTGAAGACCCGGTTCTGCGCGTTGAACAGGCGCAGGGGCGTCCGGTCCGCGGCGAAGAGCTGGCACACGTGGTTCTGCGGGACGTACAGGGTGTCGCCCTGCTTTATCTCGTACCGCCTGGGCTCCAGGGCGATGCGGGCGTAGTACCTTTCGGCGATCTCCGCCTCGACCTCCCACTGCAACGCGTGGCCCTCGCCGTCGAGCACGTAGTAGACCTCGTCGGCCATCTTCCAGTACCGGCCGCTGTGGCCACCGGCGGGGATGTTGAGCTCGAAGGCGTCCACGCTGAAGATCCGCGCGTCGGTGCGCTGCGGCGAGGCCATGACCCGGACCCGTCCCAGCGGCGTGTTCTCCCAGCTGGTGTCGGCTGGAGAGATCACCTTCCTGCGCTCCAGCACGCCCGGCGTCCAGATGCGCGACCAGTCCTCGCGCGGGCCGAACCGCTCCTCATCGTCGACCGGGCCCGAGCGTCCCTGCTGGATGAGCCCCAGGAACATCCAGGTGCACTTCGCCTTGACGACCAGGGCGAGCGCGCGCTCGGAGTACGGGTTGAAGTGGCGGTGCACCGAGTCGGTGTGTACGAAGACCAGGTCGTCCTTGCCCCAGTCGTAGCGCTGGTCGTCGTGGATCTCGTACCCGCGGCCCTCGATGATGTAGAAGGCCGCCTCGTTCTGGTGCCCGTGGCCGTGGTTGGACGACTCCGGCGGCAGCTCGACGAAGTGCACCTGGATCGTCTGGGTGAGGAAGTCCTCGTCGCCGGGGCCGATCCGCCACCAGGTACGGCTCTTCGCGCTGTCGCCGGAGTGCGCGACCTTCGCGTCGTCGACGACGACGCTGTCGTCTCGCACGCGGTCGACCGCGAGCTGGCGGCGCCGGAGCTCGGCGAGGCCGTACGTCTGCGATGCCAACCCGCGTACGAATACACGACCGCTCGTACCCATCGGTCCTCCGGTTCCGGTGTCCACGCCAAGCCGAGGCCCGCAGAATGGTATAACCGTTAGTGGCGTACGGCAACGGGACGGGGCACCGCTACCGGCTCCGGTTCGCTGGACGGGCCGGCCGCCCGGCCGCCCACCTGCCTTCGTGCATCGACACGCGCCAGCGCAGCCATCCCCAATCGATCTGTACATGTCGAAGCCTGATCGATAGCATCACGTAGATCGATATGAGTGTCTGGTGCCGTCCTGGTCGCTCGTACCCTCAGGTCAGAGCGGGTTGTCATGGGTCGCCGCGCCAGCGTAGCCGGCAGGGGAAGGACCACACATGAGTCTGGCGAAGACCGTTGGACGCATCGGCTTGTTCAGTGCGGGCGTGACCCTAGCAGCCGTAGGCATTACGGCGCCCGCCTATGCGTCCGCCGACACGATCCGCCACGCCGGCGGCGCCACCGCCGTGTCCGGTAGCTACATCGTCGTCCTCAAGGACGGTGCCACCGCCGACACCGCCAGGCTGGCGGCGCGGTACGGCGCGACAGTCGGGCACACCTACACCCATGCACTACGTGGCTTCGAGGCGCGAGTGAGCGAGACCGGCGCCAAGCGGCTGGCCGCTGACCCGGCCGTGGCCTACGTCGAGCAGAACCACACGGTGAGCATCGCCGCCACGCAGCTGAACCCGCCATCGTGGGGGCTTGACCGCATCGACCAGCGAAGCCTGCCGCTGGACAGCTCGTACACGTACCCGACGACCGCCTCGACGGTGCACGCGTACATCATCGACACCGGCATCCGGTTCACCCACAGTGACTTCGGCGGCCGGGCAACCAGCGGGTTCGACGCGATCGACGGCGGCTCGGCCGACGACTGCCATGGTCACGGCACGCACGTGGCCGGCACCGTCGGCGGCGCCTCGTTCGGTGTGGCCAAGGGCGTCCAGCTCGTCGGCGTACGCGTCCTGAACTGCTCCGGCAGCGGCACGTTCGCCCAGGTGATCGCGGGCATCGACTGGGTGACCGCGAACGCGGTCAAGCCGGCCGTGGCCAACATGAGCCTCGGTGGCGGGCCCGACACAGCGACCGACCAGGCGGTCCGTAACTCGATCACGTCAGGCGTGACGTACGCCATCGCGGGGGGCAACTCCAACGCGAGCGCGTGCAACTTCACCCCGGCCCGGGTGGCCGAGGCCATCACGGTCGGCGCGACGGACATCAACGACGCCCGGGCGTCGTTCTCGAACAAGGGCCGGTGCCTCGACCTCTTCGCGCCCGGCGTGAGCATCACGTCGGCCTGGCTGACCTCGGACACGGCAACCGCCGTCCTGAGCGGTACCTCGATGGCGGCGCCGCATGTCGCCGGCGCGTCGGCTCTCGTGCTCGCCGCGCACCCGTTGTTCACGCCGCAGCAGGTGCGCGACAACCTGGTGGCCTCCGCGACCACCGGCGTCAGCAACCGGGGCGGTGGCTCACCCAACCTGCTGCTGTTCGTCAGCCAGACCCCGTAGCCGCATCGTCCGGCGACCGAGCCCGGCGGGGCCGTGCGGAGAAGGCCATGCCTCGGCAGGGACCTCCCCGGCGGCCGACCCGACCTCAGCGGGACCTGCGAGAGCCGGAGGGTGAGACTCCCTCCGGCTCTCGGCATGGTTACCCGACCGAGTTGTTATACCGTTCGATCTCTGCCTTCATGCTCGCCGCGGCGTCCCGCATCGCCTGCTCGGCCGGCTTGCTTCCGACGATCGCCTGCTCGAGGCCGTCCTCGGCGGCCTTGCGAGCCTGCGGCATCACGCCCAGGATGCAGCCGGCGGACGCGACCGACGGGGGAAGCGCGTGCAGCTGGTCGACCGCGGTGGTGAACTGCGGGTACTTCGCCTGCCACTCCTTTGTGACCGGCTCGTCCAGCGCCTTCTTGTTCACCGGTACGTAGCCCGTGCCGACGTGCCACTTCGCCTGGGCGGCCGGGGTGGAGACGAACTTGATGAACTCCCACGCGGCGCGCTGCTCCAGCGCGCTGTGCCCGGGACCGTTGACCCACAGCGACGCGCCACCGATGATCGGGCCGCCGCCGCTGCTCGACCGCAGCTTCGGGTACGGGGCGGTCGCCACGGTGAACTTACCCTTGGCCGCGGTGACGTAGCCACGCAGAACCGACGTCGACTCCAGGTGCATCGCGACCGTGCCGGTCTTGAACGCCGCCTGCGCGTCGTCGGTCTTGCGGCCGGTGTTCGTCGCGTAGCCCCCCTTGACCAGGTCCGTCCACCACTGGGCGACCTCGACCGCCGCCGGGTCGTCGAACTGCACCTTCGTGGCCAGCGCGGTGCGGCCGTTGCCGTTGTCGCAGTACTCCTTGCCGTCCGTGGCGAGCAGCTGCTCCAGCAGCCAGCCGTAGATCGCCGCGTTGAAGCCGTACTGGACGACCTTGCCGGTGGCGTCCTTGACGGTCAGCTTCTTCGCGTACTCGGCGATCTCGGCTAGCGTGCGCGGCGGCTTGGTGACGTCCAGGCCGGCCCGGTCGAACGCCTCCTTGTTCATGTAGAGCAGTGGCGTGGAGGAGTTGAACGGCATCGAGCGCAGCTTGCCGTCGACGGTGTAGTAGCTGGCGATGTTCGGCTCGATGTCATCGACCGAGGCCCCGTCCTTCTCGACGAACTCGCTGATCGACACGGTCTGCTTGGAGTCGATCATGAAGCGGGTGCCGATGTCGTAGATCTGGATCAGGGCGGGCGTGTTCTTCTGCTGCACCGCGGTCTTGTACTTGCCGATCGTGTCGTCGTAGCTGCCCTGGAAGACGGGCTTGACCTCGATCTTGTTGCCGAGCTCGCGGCTGAAGTCGGCCACCGCCGCGTTGATGGCGTCGGCGTTGGCCCCCTTCATCGAATGCCAGAACTCGATGGTGACCTTTTCCTTGGCGTTGTCCAGCACGTCCCTTCCGGGCACGCCACCGGCGCTGCCGGCGTCGTTGTCGTCGCCGCCGCAGCCGGTGAGGCCGGCCAGGCCCAGGCTGAGGACGGCGGCGAGGATCAGTGCTCTGGTTCGCACGATGGAACCTCCCAGGGGGTAGTGGGTTTCAGCGCAGCGCGCCGGCCGTGAGCCCCCGGACGATGTAGCGCTGTCCGAAGATCACGATGGCGAGCGTCGGCAGGAGCGAGAGCGAGACCCCCGCCAGGATCAGGCCCGGTTCGGCCGCCTCCGCGTCGTTGAGCTGTGACAGCCCGATCTGCAGCGTCTGGTACTGCGGGTCGCGGATGAGGATCAACGGCCAGAAGTACTGGTTCCAGGCGGAGAGGAACACATAGACGCCGACCGCGGCGATCGACGGGCGGGACAGCGGCACCAGGATCCGCCACAGGAAGCGTCCGTGCCCGGCCCCGTCGAGGACCGCCGCGTCGTGCAGCTCGGCGGGGAACTGGAGGAACGCCTGGCGCAGCAGGAACGTGCCGAACGCGCTGGCGAGGAACGGCAGGACCAGCCCGACGTACGTCAGCGGGCCGCGGATCAGGCCCCAGCTCGCGATCGCCAGGAAGTTGGGGATGATGATGGACTCCCAGGGCACCATGAGCGTGGCCAGGAACAGGCCGAACGTCAGCGCCCGGGCGCGCATCGGCAGGAACGCGAAGGCGTACGCGGCCAGGATGCTCGTGATGAGCTGGGCAAGCGTGATCACGCAGGTCTGTAGCGTGGAGTTCAGGTACTGCCGGCCCAGCGGCACCGTCCGGAACGCGCCACTGAGGTTCTCCAGGTGTACGTCGCTGGGCAGCAGCGCGGGTGGGTAGCTGGTCAGGTCGGCCTGGCCCATCACTGCCCCGACCAGCGCGTAGTAGAGCGGGAAGACAACGGGTACGGCCAGGACGATGAGCACTAGGTACAGCAGTAGGCGCCTCACCGGTAGTGCACCCTCCGCTCCAGCAGCCGGAACTGCACCGCCGTGCAGGCCAGCACGATGACCAGCAGCACGATCGCCTGGGCGCTGGCCGCGCCAAAGTCCGACGAGCCGTACGCGAACGCCTCCGAGTAGATCGAGTAGACCAGCGTCGTGGTGGCCCGGTCCGGTCCTCCCTTGGTGAGAATGTGGATCTGCGTGAAGCTCTGCAAGGCGTGGATCGTGGACACCACAACGAGAAAGAAGAGCTGCGGCGACAGCAGCGGGATGGTTATCTTCCGGGCGAGTGCGAGGCCGGTCGCGCCGTCCAGGCGGGCCGCCTCGAACACCTCGTCCGGGATGGTGCCCACACCCGCCGACAGCACCAGCACGTCGTAGCCCAGGTTGATCCAGATCGTGGTGACGCACAGCGCCGGCAGCGCGATGGTCGGGTCGGTCAGCCAGTTGACCCGGTCCACGCCGAACTGGCTGAGCACGCCGTTGGCGATGCCGATCGCCGGGTTGTAGATGACCGCGAAGACGACCGAGGCGCTGGCCGCGGAGAACGCGAACGGCAACGCGAAGGAGGTGCGGAAGAAGCGGGTGCCGCGGATCCGCGACTCCAGCAGGATCACGATCACCAGCGCGCCGAGCACGGCAGGCACGACGGACAGCACCGTGAACAGCGCGGTGACGGTCAGCACCTTGCCGAACTGCGTCGAGGTGAGCAGGTCGCGGTAGTTGTCGAGCCCGACCAGCTCGCCGGCGCCGCCGAAGATGTCGCTGCCGTGCATGGACAGGTAGACCGAACGCCCCAGGGGCCAGAAGATGAACAGCCCGAAGATGGCCAGCGACGGGACCAGGAACAGCCACGCGAGACTCTGGGACCCGCCCCTGCCGCGCAGCCCCGCCGCTCCCCGTCTACCACGCACCGGCCCACCCCTTCCACGACCGCCGGGTGCGGTCCTCCGTGGCCGGCATTCTTACACCCTTCGATCACGTTTGGGCGGCGGTGCGACGCGCGCCACGCGCCGTACCGCCCGACGACCTGCCGCAGCTGGCCCGCGGACCAGGCCGCTACCAGCGGTTTCTTCTGGGAACGCGGCGGGCCTCGCCTTCGGCGGTCGTAGCCAGGCGGTCCTCGGCCTCGGTCCTCCATCGCGACCATCCCCGCCCGGCCACCACTACGCGCACCTGGTGGTAGCCGGCCGCCCCATACGGGAACGGCGGCCGGGGGCGTCCATCCTGGACCTCCCCGGTGACCGATGTGGTCCGGCAGCGCACGACATGCCGGCCCGGCCCCAGGTCGAGACGGGCGCGCCACCGCCGCCAAGCGGCCGGGGCCAGCTCGCCGGCGAGCTCCGCCGGCCGCCACGCTCCGCCATCCACGGCTACCTCCACCGACGCCACCCCGTGGGGCGGCG
>DASRII010000570.1:0-18254 GCA_035650075.1 Micromonosporaceae bacterium
TGAGCCCCTGAATAGGCGCTCCCGATTGGTCGAAAATGGCCACGTTACTGAGCAAAGGCGGCGTGCTATCCACCGGCGGCGGGACGGAGGTTGTCGTCGGGGGCGGCGGTGGGGGGCGGGTGGTCGTGCGGGTTGTCGTGGCCGACGATGGCGAAGGCGACGGCGACGCAGACTCCGACGGTGCGGCGGACGGGGACGGGGTCGGCGACGGTGAGTCCGATGGCGACGGCTCACCGGTAGCCGTCGGAGTCGGGTCGACGGGCCGGGGTACCGGTACGCCGTCACCGCACGACAACTCGGAACCCGTCTCCCGCTGCGGAACGCCGTCAACGGAGACAACGCCGAACGAGACGTCCGTACCGGAGCCGACCGCGTACCAGGCCTCGCCCGTGTTCGCCACGACGTGCCCCGCCGACGCCACCGACAGCGACAAGGGTGCGAACGCGCGCGACGTTCCGCCGGTAGAGGACACCACGAGCCCGTCCACAAGGGACAGCGCACCCGATGGCACGTTGAGACGTCCATCCACAGTGGACATCAAGGGGCCGACCGACAGCGTCGAACCGGCGCAGAGCACGGAGGTACCGCCGCCGCGGTACACCAACGTGCCGCGCGAGCGCGTCCAGACGTCGATGGAGTCGCCTTCGGAGACGTAGACCTCGTCACCGCGGTTCAGCTCGAGGTGCGAGCCGTTGACGACGGCGAACACCGTACCGCGGTCGACCCGCAGCAGCGCCTGGTCGGCCCGCATCTCCGCCCAGACCGGCCCGGCGATGAAGTTGGTACCGGTCAGGAACAGCGCGAAGGCCAGCAGCAGGATGAGCAGCCACCACAGTTTCCGTTCGAACCGCCGGTCGGTCGAGTCGTCCACATTGGGCGGTGGCGGCCCGGGCGGGGCGGCGAGCGGCGGGTACGAGGCCATCGGATGCACACCGGCCGACGGCCGCCTACCGGCAACGGCGGAAGACGGACTGGGTAGCCCCGAGACGGCCGGCAGGATCCACACGCGGGCGGGGGTGCGCGCGGTGGCGACGGGTCCCGGCAGGACCTCGCCGACCGGGCCGATCAGCGTGCCGCGACGCAGGTCGGTTCCGTCGGGCAGCACGAGCACGCCGGACGCGATAACAAGCGCGTCCTCGGCGCCGGGCAGCATGACCGGTGCGCCGGGCGCCACCGGGTGGAGCACCGCCCGCGACGCCAACGCCAGTCTGTCCTCTTCGGACAGTGCGGCGAGCGCCGGCGTGTGCCCGAGCAGCTCTTCCACCTCGGCCCGTTCACCCAACGAGCCAACGGACGGCAGAACCGCGGCGGCCACGGACGTCGACGGGACGGCCAGCAGGGTCGTACCGGCGGTGTGCCAGGCCAGCGACGACGGCGCCCCGGTCAACGCCCCGGCCAGTCCGACTACGCCACCGGGCCCGACCCGCTGCCGGACGAAGCCCGATGGATCCCCGGGCCGGCGACCCTCCAGTGCACCGTCGACCACGACGAACACCGACGGTTGGGCGGTACCCGCGAACACGATCTGCGACCCGGTGCGCGGCCGCACCCAGGACGCGGACCCGGCCAATGACGAGAGAACCGGAACCGGCAGGTGCCCCAACGACGAGGTTCGCAGCGCGTCGAGCCGCCGCGGCAGATCAGCCGAGACGCGCCGCGTCGCAAAGCCACGACGAACGGAACGCCATCGGGACAGCAGCCAGCCGCTGACTGCGTACACGATGGGTGCGGAAAGACCCGCGATGACCGCGACGATCAGTAGCCGGCCCGACCACCCGCTTCGCCAGAGCCCGGTTATCAGACCCGACACCCGGTCGGCGTAGACGCGGTAGGCGATGTTCGCGGCGATGACCAGCCAGACGACGGCGAGCACGCCGTAGAGCGCGACCAGCCGGCCCTCGCGGTCGAGCTGTCCCCAGCGCGGCGGCCGCCGGCGCAGCCGGGCGGTGACCCAGGACAGCCCGCGGGCCCGCAGGTTGGGCACCTCCAGCCAGTCCATCAGCAGGTAGTAGCCGTCCAGGGCGAGGAACGGGTTGAGGTTGAACAAGGCGTTGATGTACCAGGCGAACGAGAGCTTGAACGTCCACGGCGACAGTTCGGGGAAGATGAACCCCACGATCTGCGCGAGACCCGCGAGCACCAGACCGGTGCCCGGCCCCGCGGCCGTGGTCAACAGCCGCGCCCGCCGTCCGGCCATCCACACGTCGGTGGTGTCGACGAACACCGACGGGATGCCGAAGTAGACGAGGAACCCGGCCGCCGGTACGCGGCGCTTCGCGTGCTTGGCCGCCAGCGCGTGCCCCAGCTCGTGGCAGGCCAGCGCGAACACGTTGAGACCGAGCAGCACGAGCGCACCGACCGCGTACGACCCGTTCGTCAGGAACACCGACGGGTCGCCGAGCCACCACATCCAGACGAACAGCGCGAGACCGACGAAGGCCACGACCGACGCGAGACCCAAAGCGGGCCGCGTGAACAGCACGCGACCGCCGGCGCGGTAGAGGAAGCCGACGATCGGGTCGACGTTCGCGACCACCATCCGCTGCCCGCGCGCCGCGGCGAGCAGTCCTCGCCCGAGCCGCACCGGCCACGGCCGCCGGTGTACCCGGTCCAGCGGGCGGAACGCGTCGACCGGCAACTCGTCGAGCATCCGGTTGCCGGCGAGGTCGGCGACGACGCGGGTCACCTGGTCGGGTGCGAGCCGGCCGCAAATGCGGACGAACTCGGCCACCAGCCGCGCCACGGTCCGGGTGCCGTCCATCAACCGGGCGAGCCGGACCTCCTCCGGGGTCAGCCGCAGATAGCACGCGCGGCCACCGTCATCAGGAGATTTGAGCATCGCGTACGGCACACCGCGCACACTCGTCAATTCGGCCATCTCGATGCCGGCGCGCAGGTGCGGTTTGGCGCGTGCCGGATTGAGCCGCTCGACCACCGCCGCCCACAGCCCCGGGTCGGCCGGTCCGACTGGCTGCCCCGGTGCCCGTCCGGCGAGGGCCTCCCACACGCTTAGTCGGGTCTCGACAATCGCCACGACGTGCCCCTCATCGACAGTTGTCGGGCCGTCAGCGTAGGCGGATCACCCGATCGGGCGCGACCCCCTGTCGGCTAGGTGATACTTCCCACCGGTCGGAAGGCATCGACCAGTCGATCAGTACGAGGTGGCACGGGTAGGCTCGGTAGTTGCGGTCCGCACCGATCTGGTCGGGACCGTCCCTTCCACGTTCGGAGAATTCATGGCGGTACGCCGCCCCCGCACGACTACCCCCGTTACTTTCATCGATCTCGGTCTGCCGGCGGCACTCACGGCCGCGCTCGCCTCCGCCGGCATCACCACGCCCTTCCCCATCCAGGCGGCGACCCTGCCCGATTCGCTCGCCGGACGCGATGTGCTGGGCCGGGGCCGAACCGGATCGGGCAAGACATACGCATTCGCGCTACCCGTGCTCTCCCGGCTCGCCGCCAGCAAACGCCCACCGCGGCCCGGT
The DNA here is from genome assembly GCA_035650075.1 of Micromonosporaceae bacterium. Lineage (GTDB taxonomy): Bacteria > Actinomycetota > Actinomycetes > Mycobacteriales > Micromonosporaceae > DASSUC01. The sequence continues at coordinate 3,489 of DASRII010000570.1, forward strand.
CGTCCTCGCGCACTGATCCTGGCTCCCACCCGCGAGCTGGCGAGCCAGATCGATGCGGCGATAGCGCCACTGGCCCGAGCGCTCTCCCTGCGCACCATGACCGTTTTCGGCGGAGTTGGCCACGGTCCGCAGATCTCCCGACTCCGCGCAGGGATCGACATCCTGGTGGCCTGCCCAGGCCGGTTGGAGGACCATGTCGCGGCCGGTCACGCGCGACTCGACGCCGTCGAAGTCACCGTGCTCGACGAGGCTGACCACATGACCGACCTCGGTTTCCTGCCCGCCGTGCAGCGGCTGCTCGACCAGACCCCCCGCACGGGCCAGCGGATGCTGTTCTCGGCGACGCTCGACGCAGCGGTCGATGGACTGGTCAAGAGGTACCTCACCAACCCCGTCACCCACAGCGTCGATCCGGCCCGGCCATCCGTCACCGCGATGTCCCATCACGTTCTGCATGTAAGCCAGGACGATCGGCTACCGGTTCTGGTCGACCTCGCCGCCTCGCCGGGTCGCACACTCGTATTCACCCGAACCAAGCGCCGCGCCAGGACGCTCACCCGTCACCTGGTAGCGGCCGGCGTCGCCGCCGTGGAGCTGCACGGCAACCTGGCCCAGCACGCGCGTGACCGCAACCTGCTCGCATTCTCGGCCGGTAAGGTCGAGACGCTCGTGGCCACCGACATCGCGGCCAGAGGCATCCACGTCGACGACATCGCGCTGGTGATCCACGCCGATCCGCCGATGGAGCACAAGGCGTACCTGCACAGGTCCGGCCGTACCGCTCGCGCTGGCGCGTCCGGCACGGTCGTCACCCTGATGACCGACGACCAGGTGAGCGACGTCCGCGCACTCACCCGGAAGGCGGGCATCTCGCCAACGACCACCAAGCTGCGCCCGGGCCATCCGCTGCTCGTAGAGCTGGCGCCCGGTGAGCGCTCGTTCGCCGGTGTCGGCGAACTGGTCGAGTACGCCGCTTCGGCAAACGCCGCGCGGCCGACCAGGGCGGCGGCGTTCTCCGCCCGCAGTCGTGTGGGCACCCGCCGCCGGGGAGCCATTCGTTGACCGCGACCGATCAGCGTATGACTTGCCCTCTTTTCGGCCTGGTGCCCAGAGCCGATCGGGCGACTAGGCTCAGGAGGTGAATACAGCAAGCGCAACCGTTCAACTGCGCCAGGTATCGGGTCCCGAGATCCTGCACCGAGGCGACGGCTACACCCTCTGGCACGGCGGCATTACCGATGGTCCGCACGGGCTATGCCTGACCGTCGAGGTACTCGACGAGAGCGGCGCCCGGCGGATGAACGGTGAGCAATGGCAGTCCAGCCCGCTCAGACGAGGTCCGATCGAGCTGACCACGACCGCACCCGGCGCCAACCTCGCTCGTCCCCACGAGACCATCGAGGCTCGCTCGGCGCACTATTACCGGCTCATCTGCACGTTCGGCAAGTACGGGCGCGCCCTCGGGCCGCGCTGTGGACCCGAGGAACTTCAGCTCAACGTGATCGTTCACCCGCTGGGAGTGCGTGTCACCCGGACCATCGCCTGAGCGCGGGGTAGGTTGAAACCGATGACCGAAGGCCGCGACTACGACGCCACCCGGCGTCCACCTGTCGATCTCGACGCGGACAGCCTGGATGAGCTTGCGGCCCGCGGGCCCGCACCGTCGGCCACGGCGGATGTCGACGAGACCGGAGACTTCGAACTCCCCATGGCCGACCTCTCCGACGAGGAGCTGGTGGCGACCGTCGTGCCGATCCTGGCCGACGAGTTCCGCTGCCCGAAGTGCTTCCTCGTGCACCACCGCAGCCGGCGCACCAAGGGTCGGGACGGCGTGGATATCTGCCGCGACTGCGCGTAACTCATCGGTCAACCACGCTGGCAGGCGGGCACGTTGTTCGCGTGAGGTTATGCCGTCCGCACCCGCGGGGGCAGCCGAAAACCGAAAGGCATGGTGCATGGCCGTCAGCTACGGCTTTCTGAGTACGCATCCACCCACCCAGTGCGGACTGGCTACCTTCAACTCCGCCCTGTACGCCCACCTCGAACCGACCAGTTCGAGCGCGGGGGTCGTACGCGTGGCGACCGCCGGGGACGAAGACCGCGCCGACCCGGCCGTCGTGCACCACTGGTCCGCCCGCGACGCGGCCGGATGGCAGGGCGCGGCAGCGGCCCTCGACGAGTTCGACGTCGTCATCGTCCAACACGAGTACGGCATCTACCCGGGCGACAACGGGCAGGACGTGGTGCCGCTGCTGCGGCGGCTGACCCGGCCGAGCATCGTGGTCCTGCACACCGTGCTCGCCCGCCCGTCCGTCCGCCAGAAGGCAGTGCTCGAGCAAGTGGTGTCGGCCGCCAGCGCGGTCGTCACGATGACCGACACCGCACGTGACCGGCTACTGGTCGGGTACGCGGTCGACGCCACCAAGGTGAACGTGATACCGCACGGCTCCGCCGACCACGCCGGAGGTCGCGCCGGATCGCGCCCCCGCCCTCATCTACTCACCTGGGGATTGCTCGGCCCAGGGAAGGGGATCGAATGGGCGGTGCGGGCGCTCGCCCGCCTCCAGGATCTCGACCCGAGTCCCACGTACACCGTCGCCGGCAAAACCCATCCCAAGGTGCTCGAGCACCACGGCGAGGCGTACCGCACCGATCTGAACCGCCTCGGCGAGCGCATCGGCGTCTCCCATGTCATACGGTTCGATCCGGTGTACCGCGACGAGGCGTCTCTCAGCCGCCTGATCCGCTCCGCGGACGTGGTCGTTCTGCCATACGACTCACGTGAGCAGGTGACCTCGGGTGTCCTGATCGAGGCCGTGGCGGCCGGAGTTCCCGTGGTAGCCACGCCGTTCCCGCACGCCGTGGAGCTGCTCGCCGATGGACCCGGACTGCTCGTCCCGCACGCCGATCCGGCGGCGTTGGCCGCAGCGGTACGCCGGCTCCTGACCGAGCCGAACCTGGCGGCGAACCTGGCCCGTCGTACCCGGATGTTGGCCCCGACGCTGCGCTGGCCCGCGGTGGCGGCGCGGTACGACGCGCTGGCCAACCGGCTGCTGAACTCGGCCCCGAGTGTGGCGCGGGCGGCGGCCGCAGTATGACGGTACCGTCGCCGGACTTCGCCCACCTGATTCGGCTGACCGACGACACCGGCCTGTTCGAGCATGCCCGGCACGCCACGGTCAGGCGCGAGCACGGGTACTGCACCGACGATGTCGCCCGCGGGTTGCTGGTCGCCAGCCGCGAACCCAACCCGTCGGCGGCCGTCCTGCGCCTGGCGGACTGCTATCTCGCGTTTCTGTCCCACGCGCAGGACGCCGACGGGGCCTTCCACAACCGGTTCGGTCACGACCGACGCTGGCAGGACGAGCCCAGCCTGGGTGACTGGTGGGGACGGGCACTGTGGGGACTGGGTACCGCGGCGGCGCGGAGCACCGCACCGTGGATCCGCCAGGAGGCATTGCACGCCTTCACTCTCGGCGCCGCACGGCGGTCGCCGGCGCGGCACGCGATGGTGTTCGCCGGGCTCGGCGCCGCCGAGGTGCTCCGCCACAACCCCGGTAACGCCACCGCCGCCGCTCTACTGACCGATGCGGCTGCCGCCGTGGGCGTGGCCGCCGACACCCCGGACTGGCGATGGCCGAAGCCGGTCCTGACCTACGCCAACGCCGCCTTCGCCGAGGTCGTCATCGCCGCCGGCAAGCTGCTCGGCGACAACCATCAGCTCGCTGCCGGTCTGCGGATGCTGACCTGGCTGTGCGACATACAGCTCACCGACGGTCGGCTGTCGGTGGTGCCCGACTCCGGATGGCGACGGGGCACGCTACGGCTCCGGTACGACCAGCAGCCGATCGAGGTCGCCGCGCTCGCCGACGCGTGCGCCACCGCGTATGCGGCGACCGGCAAGCCGGACTGGAACACCCGGCTCGGGCAGGCGGTGGCCTGGTTCCTGGGCGACAACGACGCCGGGACACCCATGTGGGATCCGGCGACCGGCGGCGGCTACGACGGGCTGACCCCAAGCGGCCCGAACCTCAACCAGGGCGCGGAGTCCACCCTCGCGCTCCTCTCGACCCTCCAGCACGCCCGGCGGCTGCCGTGACAGGGCTGGCCACCCGGCTCGCGTTGACCCTCACCCCGGACCCTCGACGCGTCATCCTCGCGCTCTTCGTACCCGGCGAGGACGCCGCTTTCGTACGGACCCGCGCCGCGGCTCTGACCCAGCGCATCGCGGGGCTCGACGAGGAGGAGACAGGTCGCCTGCTGCGCGAGACGCTGGATCGCTTCCGCGGCCGGCATCGCGACCTGGAGACCACCTTCCGGCACCACTACGACCTGGTACACCACCGCGTGCCGCGGAGCCAGGACCTGTCTCCGGATGCCCGGCTGCTCATCGGCGCCTACTTCAGTCACGAGTACGCCGTGGAGGCCGCCGCACTCTGCAACCCGTCCGTGGTCGCGCACCCGGACCAGGCCGGGCTGGCAGCGGACCAGCTCCGGGTCGTGATCAGCCTGCGCCAGATCGGCGAGGGGCACATCTCGTCCATCGGGTTCGTCACGGCCGTACTCGGACCAGGAAACCGACTCGACCTCGCCGACCGGACCGGACCCCTCGTCACGGGATTACACGGCGGCGGCAGCCACCGGCGCGATCTGCTCGCCGCCGGACTGGCCGACGTCGCCTGCGACGACGAGGTGTCCGCCACCGTGCTGGCGTCGCTGGGTGAGCAATTCGACGACGACGACCTCGAGCGGGTACTTGCCGGCGTCCCCGTCGACCTGCTCACCCGCGCCACCGCGCACGACACCCTCGCCCAGATCCGCCGCACCGCCGCCGACAGCTACGCCGTGAACTTCTCCGCCTACGTCCCCCTCGAGGGGCGGGTCCTCTGGCCCGCTAACGGACCCGAGCGCAACGGTATGGAGGACGCCAGGTTCGTACGGTTCGTCGACGACGACGGCGAAGCGAGCTACCAAGCCACCTACACCGCGTACGACGGTCGGCACATCAGCAACCGCCTGCTCAGTACCCCGGACCTCCGCCAGTTCCAAGTGACCCCCATGCGCGGACCGGCGGCCCGCAACAAGGGCATGGCGCTGTTCCCGCGACCGGTCGGCGGTCGGCGGCTCGCGCTCTGCCGGGCCGACGGGCAGACCATCGGCCTCACCACCCTCCACGCACACTGGTGGCGGACCCCGGTACCGCTGCACACCCCGAGCCGCGGCTGGGAGCTGACCCAGGTCGGAAACTGCGGGTCTCCACTGGAGACGGACGCCGGCTGGCTCGTGCTCACCCACGGGGTGGGCCCGATGCGCCGGTACGCGATCGGGGCCCTCCTGCTCGATCTGCACCAACCAGAGCGTGTCATCGCCAAACTGCCGGGCGCGTTGCTCGAGCCCGAGGACGCCGACCGGGACGGCTACGTGCCCAACGTCGTGTACTCCTGCGGCGGCGTGTTGCACGCCGGCACGCTGTTGCTCCCGTACGGGATCAGCGACGCCCGGGTCGGCTTCGCCACCGTGCCGCTCGACGCGCTCCTCGACGCGATGGCTCCAGCCTGACACGCCAGCGGCTCGCGCGTACGAGAGACTGGCGGCTGTGAGCCATCGTTACGTAGCCGCCATCGACCAGGGCACCACGTCGTCCCGCTGCATCGTGTTCGACGCGGACGGCGGCATCGTCGGGTTGGACCAACGCGAGCACCGGCAGCACTACCCGCAACCCGGCTGGGTCGAGCACGACGCGACCGAGATCTGGGCGAACGTCCAGGCGGTCGTGGCCGGCGCGCTGGACAAGGCCGGGATCGCCGCCGCCGACCTCGCCGCGTACGGCATCACCAACCAGCGGGAGACGACGCTGCTCTGGGACGCCGCCACCGGCGAGCCCGTGGCACCCGCGATCGTGTGGCAGGACACCCGTACCGCCGGGCTCCTCAACGGCCTCGACGCCAAAGCCATCCGGGAACGGTCGGGTCTACCGGTCGCGACGTACTTCTCCGCGCCGAAGGTGCGCTGGCTGCTCGACTCGGACCCGGAGCTGCAACGCCGAGCGGAAGCGGGCGAGCTGCGCTTCGGCACGATGGACACCTGGCTCATCGCGAACCTCACCGGCCGGCACGCCACTGACGTGACCAACGCCAGCCGTACCATGCTGATGAACCTGTCCACATTGGACTGGGATGACGTGCTGCTCGACATGCTCGGCATCCCGCGCGCGATCCTGCCGGAGATCCTGCCGTCGTCGCACCCGTACGGCCACTACCAGGGCGTGCCCGTCGCCAGCGCGCTCGGCGACCAGCAGGCCGCCCTGTTCGGGCAGACGTGTTTCACGCAGGGCGAGGCGAAGTGCACGTACGGCACCGGCTCGTTCCTGCTGTTGCACACCGGCGAGCGGCCGGTGCCCAGCGAACGCGGGCTCGTCACCACGGTGGCGTACCAGCTCGCCGACCAACCCCCGGCGTACGCGCTGGAGGGCTCGATCGCGGTCACCGGTGCGCTCGTCCAGTGGCTGCGGGACAACCTCGGCATCATCTCCACCGCCCCGGAGGTCAACGAACTGGCGGCCAGCGTGCCGGACAGTGGCGGCTGCGTGATCGTGCCCGCGTTCTCCGGACTGTTCGCGCCGTACTGGCGCCCCGACGCCCGTGGCGTCGTCACCGGACTGACCGGCTACATCACCAAGGCTCACCTGGCCCGGGCGACCCTGGAGGCGACCGCCTGGCAGGTGTACGACGTCGTCGAGGCGATGAGCGCGGAGTCCAATGTGGACCTCGCAACGCTCAAAGTGGACGGTGGGATGACGGCGAGCGATCTGCTCCTGCAGATCCAGGCGGACGTGCTGGGCGTACCCGTCGTCCGGCCCGTCGTCACCGAGACCACCTGCCTCGGTGCCGCCTACGCCGCCGGCCTGGCGGTTGGTTTCTGGCCTGATCTGGCCGCGCTGCGCGAGCACTGGCGCCAGGACCGGCGGTGGGAACCGGGGATGACGAACGAAGACCGGGATCGCGACCGCCGACGGTGGCGCAAGGCGGTCGAGCGGTCGTTCGACTGGGTGGACAACTGAACCCGGACATGGTGCGGGCGGCGTGGCCAACCCCCTAGGCCACGCCGCCCACTCAATGGGGAGGAGGGGAGAGAGGCTACTTTCTATGACGCTTCCGCTAGCGTCGCGGTTGTCGTTCGCACCGCATCGCCGCGCTTGTACGTGATGTCGATCCGATCGCCGACCTTCGCGGACTGAACGGCCGAGACAAGGTCATCCGAGTCGTTGATCGTCCGGTCGCCCACCTTCGTGATGACGTCGCCCTGCTGCAGGCCGGCCTGGGCGGCCGGGCTGCCGGTCGCGACGGCTCCCACGATCGCACCGCCACCGTCCGCTGTCGACACGTTGACGCCGAGTTGCGGGTGGCTCACCTTCTCGCCTTTGACGAGCTGGTCCTTGACCTGTACCGCGCGGTTGCTCGGGATCGCGAACCCGACGCCGATGTTCCCGTCGCTGCCGCCGGACGTGGCGATCGCCGTGTTGATGCCGACCACCTCGCCGTTCATGTTCACCAGCGCGCCACCGGAGTTACCCGGGTTGATGGCGGCGTCGGTCTGGATCGCGCCGGAGATGGAGCTGACGGCGCTCGGCTGTTCGAGCGGCGAGCGCTGGCCGCCACCGGTCTGGATCGTGCGGTCCAGCGCGCTGACGATGCCCGCAGTGACCGAGCCTTCGAGGCCGAGCGGACTACCGAGGGCGAGCACCGTGTCACCAACGTGCAACGAACCGCTGTCGCCGAACTTCGCCGGCGTCAGCCCGGATACGCCGGTCGCCTTGATGACCGCGAGGTCGGTCTTGGCATCCGTACCGACGACGGTCGCCTGCGCGGTCTTGCCATCGCTGAACGTCACCGTCATCGCGTTGTTGCGAGCCGTGGCCACCACGTGGTTGTTGGTGAGGACGTACCCGTCGGCCGTCAGCACGACGCCCGAACCTTCACCGCTACCGGTGTCGATGTCCACCACGCTCGGCAGGACGGCGGCGGCGATGCTCGCCAGCGACGAGCGGTCGATCACCGGGGCGGCCGCCGCCGGCTGGTTGTTCGACGTGGTGGTCGTGGTCGTGCTCCCCCGATCGTCGAGCTGCAGCGCGACCCAAGCACCCGCCACCCCCGAGCCGAGGGCCAGCACGAGCGCCGCGGCCCCCGCGACCAACGTGCGGACGGCGCGGCCGGGCGCCGCATGTCCGTGCGCGGCCGCCGCGGGCGGCACGGCCCAGACCGGCGGCTCGCCCTCGACGGGCACGGGCTGCTGCGGGGGTACGCCGTACGGCCCGTTGATGTAGGACGGCGGTCCGGCGTGGGCCGCGCCCGCCGTGGGTGCGAGGTCGGGTTCGGGGACCACGGCGGGCGCGGGCTCGTGGACCGCCGGCATCTGTGCGGTGTCGTCTTCTGGCCGCTGCGGTTGGTTCTCGGTGGTCATGCATAGACAGTCCCAAGCGGGCCTGCGGCAGACCTGTGACGTGGCTGGAAGTTAGCTGTGAACGTCGTCGTCGGGCGCGAGCGGGAGCCGTACCCGGAACGTGGCCCCGACCCCGGGCTTGCTGTCCACCTCGACACTCCCGGAGTGCGCCGCCACGAGGGCGGCGACGATCGCGAGGCCCAGCCCGGTACTCGTCACGCCGTCACCCCGCCGGGTCCGGGACGGATCCGTACGGTAGAACCGCTCGAACACCCGCTCGGCCTGTTCGGCGGCCAGTCCCGGGCCTTTGTCGGCGACCTCCAGCACGGCGCGGTCCCTCGCCCTCGACAGCCGTACCGTCACCGGACTGCCTTCCGGTGTGTGCGTCAACGCGTTCGTCATCAGGTTGCCCACGATCTGGCGCAGCCGGGCGTCGTCGCCGAGCACCACGAGCTGCCCGGCGCCGTCGGCGATGTCGAGCGTGACGGGCCGGTCCGGCGCGATGGCCTGCGCGGCCAGTACGGCGTCCGCCGCGATCACCGGCAGCTCCACCGGGGCGAGGGCGAGCGGGCGTTCCCGGTCCAGCCGGGCGAGCAGTAACAGATCCTCGACGAGCAGTCCCATGCGCGCCGCCTCGTCCTCGATGCGCCGCAGCAGCTTCGCGACCTCCTCGGGATCGCGGGCGGCACCCTGCCGGTACAGCTCGGCGAACCCGCGGATGGTCGTCAGCGGCGTACGCAGCTCGTGCGAGGCGTCCGCGACGAACTGGCGCATCCGCTCCTCCGAACGGCGTGCCCGCGCCTCGGACACCTGCGCCTCGACGGCCGCGTCGCGGGCCGCCGACTCGGCCGCCCGGGCCGCGGTCTCCGACGCAGCCTGCGCGGTGAACGCCGCCTCGATCTGCCCGAGCATCGCGTTCAACGACTGGGACAGGCTGCCCACCTCGGTACGCGGATCGCCCTCGGGTACCCGCTTCGTCAGATCACCGCCCGCGATCGCGCCGGCCGTCCGCTCGATCTCGGTCAGCGGGCGCAGGGTCGTCCGTACCATGGCGACGCCGATCGCGCCGAGGACAGTCAGTACGCCCAACCCCACGAGCAGGTCGGCCCAGATCAGTTCGCCGACCGCATTGTCCACATCGGACATTGGTTTCGCGACGACCAGCTGTTGCCGTTCCGCGTTGGGAAAGGTGGTGACCAGCATGCGCCACCGTGGGTGGCCGTCCGCCGCGGCCACGGTCTTCGGTTCGGCCTGCCCGAGTGGCGGTGCCAACGTGGTCGGCGCCGGCAGCGCCGGAATGTCGCTCTGGCTCAGTCCGTGGGGCGGCTGCCCCACGTCCCAAACGCCACGGTGGGTGACGGCGATCAGATACTCGCTACCGGGCGCCGGATCCTTCCCGTTGAACACGTCCGCCTTGATGTTCTCGGTCACCTGCATCAGGTCGTGGTCCATGTCGGCGACCATGAAGCGGCGCAGCACGATGGCGGTGGCGAACCCGATGACGATCATGGCGGCGGTAACCAGAGCCAGGACCGCGGCGATGAGCTTGACCCGCAGCGGGGTCCGGTGCAGCAGCCTTCTCATGCCGGCTTGCGCAGGACGTACCCGACGCCGCGCAGGGTGTGGATGAGCCGCTGCTCACCTGTGTCCACCTTCCGGCGCAGGTACGAGATGTACGACTCCACGATGTTGTCGTCGCCCCGGAAGTCGTAGTTCCAGACGTGGTCGAGGATCTGCGCCTTCGACAGCACCCGGCCGGCGTTGACCATCAGGTACCGCAGCAGCTTGAACTCGGTCGGCGACAGCGAGACGAGCTTGCCGTCGCGCCATACCTCGTGGGTCTCCTCGTCCAGCTCGAGGTCGGCGAACGTGAGCTTCGGGGGCGCGTCGGGGCTGCCGGACGCGGTACGCCGCAGGACCGCCCGGATCCGCGCGGTCAGCTCCTCGAGGCTGAACGGCTTCGTCACGTAGTCGTCACCGCCGAGCGTCAGGCCGCGGATCTTGTCGTCGGTCGCGTCCCGCGCGGTCAGGAACACCACCGGGGTACGCCGGCCGCCCTCCCGCAACTGCCGGATCACCTCGAACCCGTCGAGGTCCGGCAGCATCACGTCGAGCACCACGAGGTCGGGCCGGCGGGTGCGGGCGGCGTTCACGGCCTGGCTACCGGTCATGGCTGTGGCCACCTCGAAGCCGGCGAAGCGCAGGCTGGCGGAGAGCAGCTCGAGGATGTTCGGGTCGTCCTCGACCACGAGCAGCTTCGCCTCAGCCTGAGCAGAGTTCATGAGTTCAGTCTCGCCCACCGCACTGCGGGCCACCTGAATGTTGCCTGAGAACTCCCTGGGAACGGGGGTCAGGCGAGGGCGCGGCGGATCGCGGCCAGGGCGGTGTCGAGGGCGGCGGACACCGCGCGCTGCTCGGACTCGGTCAACGGGGCGCGGGCTACGAGCCGGCGCAGCTCGACGGTGAAATCGGTGATCCGCCGGTCGAGCGCATGCCGGGGGGCGGGCGGCGGGGGCTGCCAGGCCGTCCGCGTGGTCTCGCGGGCCGCCTGGCGCAGCTCGCGCTTGAGATCACGGAGGGAGCCGCGTACCTCGTGCTGGATCTCGTGAGCCAGCGAGGTGAGGTCCTCGACCGAGGCCCGGATCTCCGACTCCAGGTCGCTGACCTCGGCGGATCGGTGGGTCAACTCGGCCCGGCCGGCGTCGGTGATCTCGTACACCTTGCGGCCACCGGCGGCGGTGTGGGTGACCAGGCCCTCCGCTTCCAGCCGGGCGAGCCGCGGGTAGATGGTGCCGGCGCTGGGTGCGTACAGGCCGAGGAAGCGGTTCTCCAGCAGCCGGATCAGCTCGTACCCGTGCCGCGGGCCCTCGGCGAGGAGCGTGAGCAGGTACAGCCGCAGCCGCCCGTGGCTGAACACCGGTGTCATGGCGTCACCTCATCGTCGACCGAGTCGTCGACCGGGCTGGCCAGCAGCGCCACGCCCCCGGACACGGTGCTGACGACCAGCTTGCCCTTGCCGTCGCCGAGCACGCCGAAGGCGTCCCGGCGGCCGCCCGAAAGCTGCGGGAACGCGCTGGTGATCCGACCGGACATGGTGTGCAGGTGTACCGCGAGATCACTGTCCTCGCGGACCCGTACGGTGATCTCGCCGGACGTCGTCTGCAGCTGGATGTTGCCGCCGGACGGGTTGTCCAGATCGCAGGTGATCGAGCCAGACACCGTCACCCCGTTGACCCGGGACGCCGTGCTGTCGGCCAGCGTCAGCTCCCCGGAGATCGTCTCCATGGTCAGCTCCCCGCCGACCCCGACCGCCTCGACCGGGCCGGATACCAGCTTGGCCCTCACCTGCCCATCGATGCCGAGCAACGTGATGCGGCCCGAGGTCACGCGCACGTCGAGACCGGCGCGGAGGCCGGAGGCGACCACCGGGCCGTCGATCAGGCGCACGTCGACGGCGGCATCCCGAGGTACGGCGATCGAGATGTCCACCCGCAGCCGCCAGCCGAGGTGAGCCAGCCACCAGACCGCTCGGGGCCATTTGTGTACCCTGTCATGCTTGATGGCTAGTACGCCGTCTTCATGGTTGATCGTCACGTTGCGTCGGATGCCGGTTATCTCGACGCGGGCCGGGCCGTCGGTACCGACGATGTTGAGCCGGCCGGAGATCAGGTGTACAGCGAGCCTGGTCACAGGCTCCTCGAGGGTCAACCGCTGCGGTGTCGAGACGGTCCAGTGCGCCATGCGGCACATCGTAGCTCAGACGCGATACATCGCGATAGTCTCTCGACTCCGCGCGTCAGGACTGCACGACGCGGGCCAAGGTGCGCCGGTCCATGCCAGCGGTCGAGTGCACGGCCGCGCCGGCTACCACCGACACGACGAGCCCGCGTACCGCCAGCACGCGGCGCAGCGACGTCAGCAACGTCTCCTCACCGAGAAACGCGGCGGCCGTCGTACCCTCGCCATCGGTCAGGTGGAAACGCAGCGAGACGGGCACGACCGGCGCGCCCGCGTCGAGCGCCGCCTGGAACAGCGCCGGGCGGAACCGCCCGGCGGACCGGCCGCACCCGGTCGTGCCCTCCGGGAAGACGGCCACGACATCGCCGGCGCGCAGCGCGTCGGCCGCGTTCGCGACGGTGACGGGCAGGGTACGCGGGCGCGAGCGGTCGATGAAGATCGTGCCGACGGCGGTGGCCGGAGCACCGATCAGCGGCCAGTCCCGCACCTCGTGCTTGGCGACCAACCGAGCCGGGGTCGCCGCCAGCATCACGAGAATGTCCATCCAGGACACGTGGTTCGCGACGATCAGGGCCTGCCGCGTGGGCAACTGGCCGCGGATGCTCAGCCGTACGCCGAGGCACCACAGCACCGCCCGTGCGAAGTTGGGCATGAGGCGGGGCAGCGGGGGCAGCATGGCGGCGCCCGCGAGGACCACGGCGATCAGGGCCGCCACCCGCCAGAGCAGTACCGGGGGCAGTACGCGCGGCGTCGCGCCCGGCGTCGGCAGGCAACCGACGTCACACCGCGAGCGTGGCTGCCACAGGTCCGTCATCAGCCCGACTCCCCCAGGAAGTGCCGGAGGTATCGGGGATCCGTGCGGTCCAGCGAGAGCAGCATGTAGAAGTCCGCGCAGTCGAAGTCCGGATCGTGCGCCGGCTCTCCGCACACCCAGGCGCCCAGCCGCAGGTACCCGCGCACGAGCGGCGGGATCTTGCCACCCTCGGATACGCCGTCCGCAGCGACCCACGGCAGCCGCGGCCGCACCCGCAGCATCGGCGGAGCGAGATGCTTCGCCTGCGACAGGCGCCACATCGCGTTCGCCGCGGCACCACCGTCGTCGAGCCCCACGCTGGCGCAGCCGCCCAACCAGCGGTACCCGTTCAGCAGCAGGTACCGAGCGATCCCGGCCCACATCAGGCTCATCACCGCACCCGAGCGGTAGTCGGGGTGCACGCACGAGCGGCCCATCTCCACCAGTTGGTCGCGCAGCGGGTCGAGCGCGCTGGTGTCGAACTCGCCGTCGGAGTACCGCCGGCCGAGCACGTGAGCGCGGCTCGGAGGCAGCATCCGGTACGTGCCAACGGCCTCGCCCGTCGCGTCGTCGCGGACGATCAGATGATCACAATGATCGTCGAACTCGTCGACGTCCAACCCGGCCATAGCCGTGGGCAGGTTGGCGCCGAGCTCCTCCGCGAAGACGCGATGGCGGAGCCGTTGCGCAGCCGCCACCTCGGTGGGGTTGTCCGCGACGATCGTCGTGTAGCCGGACGGGGCGGTGAGCAGGACAGTCATGGTTGCTTGGGTAGCTGCGTCACCAGCCACACGCGTGTCCTGCGGCCGAGGGTTGAGTGTCGATCAGGTGAACATGAGAACGTGGTGTCCATGGCTGGCTACTCTGGCACCCCGCTGGCCCGCAAGCTAGGAGTCAGCACGGAATCCGACGTGCTGATCGACGGCGCGCCGGACGGTTTCGCACTGGACGAGGGGCGGGTGCACCAGCGTGTCGGCCGGGGGCCGTACGACGTGATCGTGTGCTTTTGTCCAGACCAACGCCGGCTCACCCGACGATGGGGCGCGCTGCACTCGGCGACCACGCAGGCCGGCGCGCTCTGGGTGGCCTGGCCGAAGCGGTCGTCGGGCGTACCGACCGATCTGACCGAGGACACGATCCGGGAGCTCGCACTGGCGAACGGGCGGGTCGACGTGAAGGTCATCGCGATCGACGACGTATGGTCGGGGCTGAAGCTCGTGATCCGGAAGAAGGACCGCACGTGATCATTCCGGGGCGGTACAACGGGCCGCCGGCGTCGGGCAACGGTGGGTACAGCGCCGGCCTCGTGGCGTCCTATGTGGACGATAGTGCGAGTGTGAGGAACGAGCGAAGCGAGCCCCGCAGCCGCGAGCGGAAGATGAGCGCTGCGGAGGTGACGCTGCGCCTGCCGCCGCCACTGGACGTGCCCATGCGGGTGGAGCGCGACGGCGCGGACGTCCGGGTGTACGACGGCGACCGGCTGATCGCGTCGGCGACGCCCGCCAACGGCCGGCCGGCCGACCCGGCGCCAGCGGTACCGCTGGCGGAGGCGGTGTCCGCCGCCTCGCGGTACCCCGGCCTGACCGACCACCCGTTCCCGACATGCTTCGTGTGCGGGCCGGCGCGGACCGATGGGCTCGGTGTCTTTCCCGGTCCACTGGAGGACGGCGGTACGGCGGCACCGTGGACCGTCCCCGACGATGTCCACGAGGCGATGGTGTGGGCCGCCCTCGACTGCCCGGGCGGGTGGGCGATCATCTCGCCGGGGCGGCCGTACGTGCTCGGTCGGATGGCCG
>DASRII010000571.1:0-3870 GCA_035650075.1 Micromonosporaceae bacterium
TGTACGAGAACGGCCAGGTGATCGACCTGAACACTCGTGTGGTCAACCTGCCCGACACCGTCGTCCTCACCACGGCCAACGCCATCAACGACGCCGGAGTCATCGTCGGCAACGGCTGCCTGCAGCCGTGTAACCCGTTCGGGTCCAGCGGTACCGCATACCTGCTGATCCCCAACTCCTGACCGGTCCGCGGCCGGCGTCGGTTGGGAGATCGGTGCCGGTTGGCCGTTCGCGAACCGGCGAGTAGCGCGTCGGTGGCCTCGTCGCCGGTCGCGCCGGTGTGGTTGGTCGGTGCGCCGGCGGCGAGCGGGCAATTATCCAGTGGGTGGGCCTGTGTCGTCGAAGGCTGGTCATCGTCGGCGGGCACATCGGGTACCCGTGGACCACGGCGATGATTGCGCTTGCCACCAAATACCCCAACGTGTACATCGACACGTCCGCCAACGCCGCGCATCGCTGCCCGCCCGAACCGGTGCAGTACATGCGCGGTCACGGCCGCCGAAAGGTGCTCTTCGGCACCAACTATCCGATGATCACCGCGGGTGCGGCCCTGCAGCGACTCGACCAGCTCGGGCTCGACGACGAGAGCCGCGAATTGTTTCTCCACTACAACGCAGAGCGCGTGTTCAGCCTCTACAGGGGCGCATGGCGCACCAAGCAAGACTCAGGGCAGCTGGCGGCGACGGACGGCGACCAGGCCGGCGCCGGCGACGACGCTGACGTAGCCGAGGACGACGGCCAGGGCGAGTGCCAGCGGGAGGAGTTGTGTCCCCGGCCCGCCCGGCTGCGGGGAGCCGCCGCTGAGCACAATTCCGAGTGCGGTCGGGCCGAACTGGCCATAGTCGGGGATGGCTTGCGCCAGCAAGGGATCGATGGACCCGAGAAAGATGAACACGCCGATCGCCGCCGCAACCTGGTTGCGAGCCAGCGCTCCCAACCCACCTCCGAGCACGGCGGACAACGCACAGTAGAGCGCTCCGCCGAGCCACGCGCCGATCATGCCCACCACGGGCAGCTGGTATGACGTGCCTTCGGCTGCGAACCACACGACTCCGGTGAGCAGGGTGACCGGCCCGCTGACTAGCCCGATGCCCACGCCCACCAGGGCAAGGGCGCTGAGCTGTGCGGTGTACGCCGGCCAGCGTCGGGGCGTCACCAGGAAGGCGGGCACGACCGTGCGGTGCCTGAAGTCGCCGGCCGCCCACACCACGCCGAGCAGGAGGCAGACGAGTCCCGCGCTGCCCGTAAAGGACATCACTTCGGTGACGTCGAACTGTGCTGGTGTATCCACAAAGGACAGGACCAGCGTCGTGCCCACGATCGAGGCCAACACGGCGAGAGCGCCGAATACCCACACCGTGGGCGTGTGCCTCAGCCGGTACAGCTCGGCTCGTAGGAGGCGTTTCATCGTGCCTTCTCGGTGAGGGCGAGGAATACGTCTTCCAACCGCCGTCCGCCGGCCACGAGTTCGGCGAGTGGGCTCTGGCGCAGCAACCGTCCCTTGTCGACGATGACGACATGGTCGGCAACTTCGGATACCTCGGTGAGGAGGTGGCTCGAAACGAGGATGGTCCGGCCCTCGTCGGCCAGCGATCGCAACAGCCGGCGCAGCCACCGGGTCCCGTGCGGATCGAGGCCGTTGGTCGGCTCATCCAGTACGAGGGTGGCGGGTTCGCCGAGAAGCGCGGCCGCGAGGCTGAGCCGCTGCCGCATCCCGAAGGAGTACGACCCGACCCGCCGGTCGGCCACATTCGTCAGATCGGTGAGCGTCAAGACCTCGTCGACGCGGGTGGCAGGAAGCCCGGTCGCCAGCCCCAAACCCGTCAGGTGGGCACGCCCGGTACGCCACGGATGGAACGTGTGCACCTCCAACACGGCGCCGACCATCCGCCAGGGCTGAGCCAGTTCCCTGTACGGCCGGCCATCGATCAACACAACGCCCGTCGTCGGAGACACCAGCCCGAGCAGCACCCGCAATGTCGTGGTCTTGCCCGCGCCGTTCGGGCCGAGCAACGCCGTCACCTTACCCGGCTCGGCGGTGAACGACAGATCCTGCACGGCGGAGACGCGGCCGAACCGCTTGGTCAAGCTATCGACAACGATCATTGCTACTGTACCCGTCTGATCAGTGCTTCCAGTGCGGCGATCTCCTTGGCGAACGCGTCCCTGCCCGCAGCTGTGGCACGGACCCAGGTGCGCGGACGCCGGCGTTCGAACCTCTTCTCGATCTCGACAAAGCCAGCACCCTCCAGCGTCTGCAGATGGCGGGCGAGATTGCCGTCGGTGACGTCGAGGGTGTCGCGCAGGAACGTGAAGTCCGCGCGCGTGGACTCGGCGAGCACAGCGAGGATGCCCAGACGCACCCGCTGGTGGACGACATCATCGAGGCCGTTGACCGGGTGGTGTGACGTCATCGGCGCCGCTTTCGCCACACAACGCCCAGCCCCACGACGAGAGCCGGCACGCCATACGCGAAGCCAACTGTGACCGCGATCAGGGTCGGCGCGCTGCAGGCGGCGAGCAGACCGATGTCGACCGCGCCGACGATCCCGGCCAGCCAGACGAGCGCGACCGATCGCGTCTGCCGCGCGATCAGTAGCAGGCCGGCGGCCACCGCGAGAGGCGGCCCGGCGACAGACAACCTCGGCTCATCGATGATGCCTCCGACGGCGCCCGCTACCGCGGCTCCGGCAACTATCACGACCAGGGCGACGAGGTACGGCACGGCGGGCACCTCCAACCCGATCCGCCGACCCGCCAGCGCGTAGAACAGGGCCGTCAGCAACCCGCCGGTCGGACCCGCCACCCCCCAAAACAGGTTGTACCAACCTAGGCCGAGCCACACGACGACCGGAATCGACAGCAGGGACAAAGCACCGAACAGTAGCAGCGGAAACCACATCCCGGGCAACCGACTCGAGGCCCGGCGCTGAACCTGGCGTAGGTGCGCGAGGACGGCCGACGCGTCACTCGGGTCGATGGCTTGGTGTGCCATCTGACCTTTGTACCGCAAAGTGCTTGCCAATAGCAAGAGAGTGCGGAAGCCTGGGTGATCGCAGGGCACACCACATACACCGGCGACCGGACGTCACGCCGCCCGCCGGTGGGATCACCACCTCGACGCTCACCGACGCGCGCGGGCACAACGTGACGCTAAAACAGAACGGCGTCGCGGTCTCCTACGCCTACAACCGCAAGGACCAGCTGGCGCGAATCACCGACGCCGCCGGTAATGTCTGGTCGCACGGTTACGATCTGCTCAGCCGGCGAGTCTCCACTGTGGACCCGGACGCCGCTACGAGCTCCTCGTAGTAACAGCAATGCCCACCTTAGTTCGCGCAGACGGCGTACACATCGACTCTCCACGTACCGCTGTATCCTGTGACGTCCTCCCGAGCGTCGATCCTGCTGCTCGTGCTGCCGCTTGGAGCCAACATGTCGAGGTGTGCCTGGCCGATAGCGCCGGTCATTCCCCCGCCCGTACCGTGCAGCCTCTTCCCGAATGGACATGAGACGGACAGGCTCTTGTCCGCCGAGGTGAACCCGCTGCTGGCCCTGACCAGTTGCTGACCGGGTACGGGGACGATACAGATCGCGTACGCCTGCGCCAGCGGTGCGGTCCCTGGGGTGGGTGATTCGGCCGCGATCGTCTCAACATAGACGCTGTTGAGATCGCTCGTGATATCGACGGTGTCGAGCACAAAGGACGGTTTCCCAGCGCTGACTCCGCCGGCGCCGATCACCTTCTTGCCCGCCGGGCAGGTGGCGGTCGCTGACGCGAATGTGGAATCAGCCGGTGCGGCAGAGCTGGCCTGAACGATTTCGTGGCCCGTCACGCCGCTAGCGCAGATCGCCCAAGCCGTTATGTAC
>DASRII010000572.1:0-23533 GCA_035650075.1 Micromonosporaceae bacterium
CGATGTCGCGGTCGGTGAGGATGCCGGTCAGCTTGTTGTCCTCGCTACAAATCGGCAGCGAACCGACGTTGAGGTCGCGCATCATTTCGGCGGCGCGGTCCAGCGTCTCGTGTTCGGGTACGCATTCGACGCCTGCATGCATGATGTCTCGTGCAGTGGCCATGACCACATCATGCGAGAGGATCATGGTTCACGTCTCCGGAACCACGGGAAACTGGCCCGCGACGATTCTACGTAGCGTAGAATACCGCTGCCTGTCCACATTGGACGTGCTCACGAGCGCGGTGGTGTTGTATTCGCCGATTAGCCGACACCCGCCCGCTGCCGGGGCAAGTATGTAGTAATGGACGAGCCCACGCGAACCCACGTCCTTGTCGTAGGCGGTGGCTTCGCCGGTGTGGCTTGCGCCAAGCTGCTGGGCGGAGAGGAGCGGGTGCGGGTCACCCTGATCACGGCCGAACTCGCCGGCCGGGACATAATGTTCGACCACACCGAGGTCTTCCGGGGCCAACCCAGCCTCGATCTGGTGCAGGCCGAGGTGGTCTCCACCGACGTGGACGAGCGCACAGTAACCCTCGGCGACGGGAGGGTGTCGCGTTCGCCGTCGACCAGTTCAGCAAGGCCGGCGGAGCGCTCGCCGTCCTCAGCGTGAACGTGTCGATGCTGCTGATCGCCGGCACCATCACACTCACCATCCAGCGTTGGCTCAACCGTCGTTCCGTGACGGTCACTGGCGGCGCCGCCGCGGAAGGGAGCGGAAGCGAATGAGCAACGTCGACCTGGCACGGCTTCAGTTCGCCATGACCTCCATCTATCACTTCCTGTTCGTGCCGCTCACGATCGGTCTGAGCTTCCTCACCGCGTTGTTGCAGACTTCATGGCACCGCAAGGGGCACCCCGAGGATCTGCGCCTGACCAAGTTCTTCGGCACGCTACTCGTCATCAACATCGCGGTCGGTGTGGTGACGGGACTCGTGCAGGAGTTCCAGTTCGGCATGAACTGGTCGGCGTACTCGCGCTTCGTCGGAGATGTGTTCGGCGCCCCGCTCGCGATGGAAGGGCTCGCCGCATTCTTCCTGGAATCGGTCTTCCTCGGTCTATGGATCTTCGGTTGGAACCGGCTCTCCAAGCGGGTCCACCTCGCGACCATCTGGGCCGTCGCGGTTGGTAGCGCGCTGTCCGCGGCGTTCATCATGGCGGCCAACTCATGGATGCAGCGTCCGGTCGGGTACGAGCTCGATCCCACGACCGGACGGGCGCAGCTCAACGACATCGGGGCGGTACTCACCAACACGGTCTTCTTATGGGCCTACGTGCACGTGCTGCTGGCCTCGCTGGTCACCGCCTCCATGGTGATGCTCGGTGTCTCGGCCTGGCACCTGCGGCGCCGCACGAGCCCCGAGGTGTTCGGCCGGTCGGCCCGCCTGGCGTTGATCGTGCTCGTGCCCTCGGCGCTGCTCAGCCTGGCGGTTGGCAGCCATCTCGGAGTAGTCGAGACCACATACCAGCCCATGAAGATCGCCGCGGCCGAGGCCAACTGGAACACATGCGGACCGTGTTCGTTCTCGCTGTTCCAGATCGGTGGCGGGAAGAACGACCAAACCCCAAAGCAGATCATCGAGGTACCGCACCTGCTCTCCCTGCTCGCCACCGGCACCTGGAACGGGTCGGTGCAAGGGCTCAACGAGCTTCAGGCGGAGTACGAGCAGAAGTACGGACCGGGCGAATACGTGCCGAACGTGTTCATCCAGTACTGGTCGATGCGCGTGATGGCGTACGGGGGAACGCTGGTGGTTCTCTTCTCGCTGATCGGTGCTGTCCTGCTGTGGCGCGGCCGGCTCGGCCGGACACGTTGGTTCTTGCGCCTGGCCGTCTGGCTGGCACCGCTTCCGTTCATCCTCAACATCTCCGGCTGGATGCTCACTGAGAACGGCCGCCAGCCATGGATCGTGCAGGGGTTGCAGCTCACCAAGGACGGCGTCTCACCATCGGTGGGTACGGCCACCATCGTCACCAGCATCATCGTCTTCTTCGTGCTGTACGGCATCCTCGCCATCGTGTGCACGATCCTGATGACGCACTACGCCCGCAAACAGCTGGCACCCGAGCCGCCGCCCGGTGCCGAGCCCGCTCGCGAACCTGAGTTCATCTACTGAGGACAGTCATGACTACTTTCTGGTTCATCGTCATCGCCGTCTTGTGGGCCGGCTTCATGGTGCTCGAAGGCTTCGACTTCGGTGTGGGAGCCCTGCACGGCGTCGTCGGCAGGGACGACGCCGGCCGAAGGGAGGTCATACACACCATCGGTCCGGTGTGGGACGGAAACGAGGTCTGGCTCATCACCGCCGGAGCGGCCATGTTCGCCGCGTTTCCGGGCTGGTACGCCACGGCGTTCTCCGGGCTCTATCTCGCGTTGATTCTGGCGCTCGTCGGCCTGATCCTGCGAGGAGTGGCGATCGAGTACCGGCACAAGCGGGACAGCGCGCGCTGGCGCCGACGGTGGAGCGTCGTACTGACAGCCTCCAGCCTGGTGCTGCCACTAATGTTCGGCGTCGCCCTGGCCGACTTCGGGTACGGGCTGCCGATCGACGCGAGTCAGGAGTTCGTCGGCAGCTTCTGGGACCTGCTCCCGTTCTACTCCGTCGTTACCGGGATCGCATTCCTCGCGACGACACTGCTGCACGGTGCCATCTTCCTCGGTACCAAGGTGGATGGTGCACCGCACATGCGGGCGGCCCGGGTCGCCCGCGTACTCGTGCCGCTGGTGATCCTCCTGGTCATCACCATGATTGTGTGGACCTACCTGGCCGTTGGCGGCGGCATCCTGCCGTCCATTGTGGCGCTTGCCACCATCGCCGCGGTGCTCGCCGCTGGTTGGCTGGTGGTTCGGCGGCGCTGGGGGTGGGCCTTCGTAGCGACGGCGGTCACGTTGGCCGGGATGGTGCTGAGCATCTTCACCGGCATGTACCCGAACGTGATGGTGTCCAGCCTCGACGCCGCCAACAACCTCACCATCCACAACGTGTCGTCCGCGCCGTACTCGCTCGGGGTCCTGACGGTCGTGTTGGCGGTGCTCTTCCCCGTCGTGCTGCTCTACCAGGGATGGGCCTACCGTGTGTTCCGCCGCCGGGCCGGCACGGGACAGAGCGTCACTCGGCCGTGAGCCGCACCACCTCGTCCACATCGGACAGTCCAAAGCCGCGGTGCGTGATGAGCACAACGGTCCGATCGGACGCGGCCGCCAGCAGGTCTGCGGTCAGCGCCGCGGCGGTATCGTCGTCGAGGTGTTCGGTGGGCTCGTCCAGTACCAGTACCGGGGTGTCGGCGAGCAGGACGCGGGCCAGAGCCAGCCGTCGGCGTTGCCCGCCCGAGAGCCGGGAGCCGTGTTCCCCGACCAGCGTCCGCAGCCCCAGCGGAAGACCGGACACCCATTCGGCCAGGCGCGCCTGCCGCAACGCGCCCCAGAGCTCGGACTCGGTGGCGTCTCGCCGGCCCACTCGCAGGTTGCCCTCGATCGTGGTGTCGAAGCAGTGGACCTGTTCGTCCATCAGGCTCACCACGCGTCGCACGTCATCGCCGGCCAGGTCGCGCAGGTCCAGTCCGTTGAGGCTGATCCGCCCGGCGACCGGGTCGAGAAACCGCACCAGCAGGCACGCCAGGGTCGTCTTGCCGCAGCCGCTCGGTCCCACCACCGCGATCCGGCGGCCCGGTGGCAGGTCGAGGCTCAACCCGGCGAGTGCCGGTGGCCCATGATGCACCCATCGGGCGGTGACGTTCTCGACCCGCAGGTGGTACGGACCGGTGGGAAGCGGCTCGGGCACGGCCCGATCGGGGGTCGGGTCAGGATGGTCCGCGATCGCATGGACCCGCAGTAACGCCTGGCGGGCAACGGTGAAGGTGCTCGCAGCTTCGGGTAGGCCGGCGACGACGTCCAGGACGGCCAGCGGGGTCAACACGACGACGGCCAGGGTCACCTCGTCGAGGCGTCCGGTGGCCACCGCCGATGCGCCCAGCGCGAGGGCCCCCCACACGCAGGCGCCACCGGCGAGTACCACTACGGCGTTGCCGACCCCCACGCCGGTGCTGGTGCGAGCGTGGGCGGCCCTCAGCCGCCGGTCGACGTCCTCGAGGCGGTCCAGCCGACCGCGCGCCGCGCCGTACGCAGTCAGATCCGGCAGTGCGTGCAGCAGCTCCACCGTCTGGCTCATCATCTCGGCGCGAAGCGGCGCCGTCCGGACTTGTGCGCGTCGGGCGAGCGCCTGTTGTGCCGCGGGGGCGGCAAAGCAGACGACGACGAGCATCGCGGCGAGTGTCACCCCACCGGCGGGTAGCAGAGCAGCCACCAGGACCACCGCACCACAGCCAGCCAGCAGAGCCGCCGCATAGGGGAGCAGTACCCGTACCAGGATGTCCTGACCGGAGTCGACGTCAGAGGCGAACCGCTGCAGGGTGTCGCCGCGGGATATCGCCGCACCCGGCACCTGCTTGACGAGCCCGGCGTAGGACTGGCTCCGCAGGATCCCCAGCACCCGCAGAGCGGCGTCGTGGCCACCGAGCCGCTCGGCGTAGCGGGCAAATCCGCGGAAGAGTCCGAACCCCCGTACGGCCACCACGGCCACGCCGAGGGCCAGGACCGGCGGGTGCTGGGCCGCGCGGGACAGAAGCCACGCCGCCGTCGCCATCAGGCCGATCCCGCAGGCCGCGGCCAACGCCCCGGCGAGCGTGGCCAGGACGAGCCGCGGCAGCACCGGACGGGCGGTTGCCAGCAGCCGCCAGATCGTCCCTTTAGGACGCTGATGCATGGCCGGGCTCATGTCGCGGCCAACGCGGCGTCGTCGCTGTGCCGGGGCGGACCGGGCGCCTCGAGCACGATCACGCGGTCGGCCAGCGCCAGTACCGCCGGGCGGTGGGCGACGAGCAGGACGGTCCGTCCGGCAGCGGCCCTCCGAATCGCAGCCACCGCACGCGCCTCGGCGTCCGCGTCCAGGTTGGCCGTCGGCTCGTCCAGCAGTAGTACCGGAGCCCCGCGAAGGAAGGCCCGGGCAAGCGCGATCCGCTGGCGTTGGCCGGCCGAGACACCGCGCCCATCGTCGCCCACGATGGTGTCGAGCCCGTCCGGCAGCTCGTCCACGAATGAGTTCGCGACCTCGCGTACGGCAATGTCACTGGCGTCCGGTCGGCCCAACCGAATGTTGTCGCCCACGCTACCGGCGACGAGCCGAGGAGCCTGCGGCAGCCAGGCGATACTTTGGCGCCATACCTCGATGTCCACATCGGACAGGTGCTGTGTTCCGATGCGGACCGACCCCGACGCGGGAGTGACGAATCCGAGCAACACAGCCAGTACCGTCGACTTGCCGACGCCGCTCGGCCCGGTGAGGGCGACTACCTCACCGGGCGCGAGAGTGAGCGAGAAGTCCGCCAACCCCAAGGTGTCCCGGTCCGCGTACCGCACGCTCACCCGATCGAGCGTGATGGTGGCGCTAGCCGGGATCGCGGTCTCGACTCCGCGGCGCGGCGGTGGCCGCTCCACCACCGCGAAGACCTCGGCGGCGGCCGCCAACCCCTCGGCGCTCGCGTGATAGTGACTTCCCAGCGTTCGCAGCGGCAGATATGCCTCCGGGGCGAGGATGAGCACAAGAAACGCGGTACGCAGATCGAGCGACCCGTCGACGAGACGCAAACCGATGCCGACGGCGACCAACGCGACGGACAGCGTGGCGAGCAACTCCAGCACCAGCCCGGAGACGAAGGCGAGCCGCAGCGTGCGCATGGTCAGCCGCCGGTACTGGTCAGTGACGGCGGCGATGGTCTGCGTCTGCGCTCTGGCGCGGCCGAAGACCCGCAGCGTGGCCAGGCCGACCACCACGTCGAGAAAATGGTGCGACAGCTTTTCCAGGTAGCGGAACTGCCGGCGGCTCGCCTCTGCTGTACCGAGACCGATGAGCACCATGAACAGAGGGATGAGTGGCAGGGTCACCAGAATCGTCACGCCGGCTATCAAGTCGGCCGGGAGCACCCGGGCGAGCACCACCACCGGCACGATGATGGCCAGGACGAGTTGCGGCAGGTATCGGGCGAAGTACCCCTCGAGCGCGTCTATTCCCTTGGTGGCCAGAGTTGCCAGTGCTCCGCTACGCTCGCCGGTCAGCCACCCCGGCCCGAGCCGGACAACGTGGGTGAGCAACCGCTCGCGCAACTCGGACTTGGCCGAGGCGGCTGCGCGGTGTGCGGTGACGTCCTGCGCCCAGGCGATCGCGGCGCGAGCCGCCACCACCAGCGCCAGCGGAACCAGTACCGGACGCAGCCCGGCCAGGCCGCCGCCGCCGGTCAAGCCGTCGGCGAGCAGGGTCGCCTGCGCCAACGCCAGTACGGCCCAGCCCATCCCCAGCACGACGCACACCGCGAGATAGGTGCGGGTAGCCCGGGAGTATCGGTGCAGCCGTGGGTCGACAGCCCTCACCCTGACATGCTGCGCAACCGCGGCCGCCCTCGCAGCGGTTTCGACGGATCCGCCGCTGATCAAGTGGATCCAGCCCCAGGCTGTGGTATCGAACTCGAAGGTTGATTTTACTAGGGTGCTGGACCAATGCCGGCGATTCGGCCCGTCGGCGACAAGAGTGTTACACGATGGTGGGTGGATGGGGTGTGGCGGCCGCAGCACGGCCGTGGCACGGGGGAAGTCACGACTACAGCCACTGCGTCCGAGGGGGAACCGTTGTCATGACCGCGTACCCGGCTATCGAGGATCATGGGCTGATCGGCGATCTGCAAACCGCTGCTCTGGTGGCTAACGACGGCACGATCGACTGGTTCTGCGCACCGCGGTTCGACTCGCCAGCCATCTTCGCGTCGTTGCTGGATGCGCGGAAGGGCGGTCATTTCCGGATCAGGCCGATCGACACCGACTACGTGTCCCGGCAGTTGTACCTGCCGGGGACGCCGATCTTGATCACCCGGTTCCTGAGCGCTGATGGTGTAGGTGAGGTCATCGACTTCATGCCGATCGCGGGGGACAGGGTTACCGATCGGCATCGCCTGGTACGGATGATTCGGGTGGTGCGCGGTCAGATGCGCTTCGAGCTGGACTGCCAGCCGCGATTCAACTTCGGCCGCGACAAGCACGAAACCGAACTGAACGACGACGGCGTCGTCTTCCGCAGCAGCGGCATGACAGTGAACGTTTCGACCGCACGCCATGGCGCAATGGCGCAGGTGGGCGATGTGGAGCAGGCCGGCAATGGGATTCAGGTCCGGCCTGTCCTATCCGTCGGTGAGATCGGCGGGATGGTGCTGGAGACCAGCCCGAGTGGACCACCCCAGGCGGTCACGCCGGAGGCGATCCAGCGGATGTTCGAGCAGACCCGCGACTTCTGGCGCGCCTGGATCGGCCGCTCTCGCTACACCGGCCGGTGGCGGGAGCAGATAGAACGGTCGGCGATGACGCTGAAGCTGATGACGTATGCCCCGACGGGTGCACTGGTTGCCGCGCCGACCGCTGGCCTGCCCGAGCAGGTCGGCGGCGAACGCAACTGGGACTACCGGTTCACGTGGGTCCGCGACGCGTCATTTTCCGTCTACGCCCTGCTCGGGCTCGGGTTCACCGAGGAGGCTCAGGCATTTCTGCGTTGGCTCAACGGCCGCGTCCACGAGGCCGGCGTCCAACAACAGCCGCTGCAGATCATGTACCGGGTCGACGGCTCGGCCGATCTGAACGAGGAGATCCTGGAGCATTTCGAAGGATACAAGGGATCCAGTCCGGTGCGGATCGGCAATGGCGCCGCGACGCAGTTGCAACTGGACATCTACGGCGAGGCGTTGGACTCCATCCACCTTGCCGACATCAATGAGTTGACGATGGGCCATGATGGCTGGACCAACGTGGCGTCCATTGTGGACTGGTTGTGTGGGCACTGGGATCAGCCCGAGGACGGGATCTGGGAGACGCGCGGCGGTCGGCAGAACTTCGTGTACGGCAAGGTTATGGCGTGGGTCGCTTTCGACCGCGCGATACGTCTGGCCCGACGCCGAGGCCGCCCCGCCGACACCACCAAGTGGACCACCATGCGGGACATGGTCTACCGCCAGGTGATGGAACGCGGGTTCGACCCCAAACGCGAAGCCTTCGTGCAGCACTACGACACCGAGGTCCTGGACGCCTCGTTGTTGTACATGCCGCTGGTCGGATTCATCTCGCCGGACGATCCGATGTGGCAATCCACCTTGCGTGCGATGGACGAGGAGCTCGTCTCCGACAGCCTCGTCTACCGGTACAACCCCAGCGCCTCACCCGACGGACTCCGCGGCTCCGAGGGTACGTTCTCGATGTGCTCCTTCTGGTACGTCGACGCGCTGGCCCGATCCGGTCGGCTCGATGACGCGCGACTGGCGTTCGAGAAGATGCTGACCTACAGCAACCACGTCGGCCTTTTCTCCGAGGAGATCGGACCCACCGGCGAGCAGATCGGCAACTTCCCACAGGCGTTCAGCCATCTCGCGCTCATCAGCGCGGCAATGAACCTCGATTACCAACTCGACCACGGCGCTGGACGCGTCGGGCCGGTGGTCAGTCCGGGGTGATTTCCATGCTCGAGTTCCGGTATCAGCGACCTGGCGTGGGCGGGCCGATCTCATCAAGGCTGCTCGGTTGAACGACTGCCGGCTAGTCGCGATCACCGGGTGATGCCGAGGACATCACCGTGCCCATACCGCCCGACAGCAACAACCGATGCTTCTTTCCCGCCAGCCACCATAGAACCTGACGGGACGGAAAGCCCACATCGTTGCGGAGGAACCGACATGGCAGGAAAGCGCTGCGACGCGTTGGTGATCTTCGGGGCAACCGGAGACCTGGCCAAGCTCGAGACGTTCCCGGCTCTGGTCGGGCTGGTCGAGCGGGGCGTGCTCGACTTCCCCGTGGTCGGGGTGGCCAAGAGCGGCTGGAAGCTGGCGCAGTTCCGCGACTACGCCACCGCCTCGCTGAAGCTCAACCACATGGACCCCACCACCCCCGCGGCCACCAAGATGCTCAGCCTGCTGCGGTACGTGGACGGCGACCTGGACGACGACGCTACCTACCGGGCCATGTCCGAGGCCGCGGGCCCGGGTCAGGAAGTGCTGTACTACATGGAGGTGCCGGCGTTCCTGTTCGGGCGGATCGCCGAGGGCATCGCCAAGGCCGGCCGGGCGGCGGGAGCCCGGGTGATGGTGGAGAAGCCGTTCGGCTCCGACCTGGCCTCCTGCAAGCAACTCAACGCCACCATGCATCAGTACTTCGCCGAGGACACGATCTTCCGGGTCGATGACTGGCTGGCGTTCGAGCCAGTGGAGAACGTGCTTTTCGGTCGGTTCGCCAATGCGATCCTCGAGCCGCTCTTGAACCGCACCCACGTGGAGTCGATTCAGATCACCATGGCCGAGGCGTTCGACGTCTCCGACCGCGGTAGCTTCTACGACCACACCGGAGCGATCCGCGACGTACTGCAGAATCACCTTCTGCAGGTACTGGCTACGGTCATGGCCGACCCGCCGGAGGGGGAGGGCCTCGCCAACTGGCGAGACGCCAAAGCGCGGTTTGTGAACTCACTTACACCACTCACCCCTGAGCACACGGTCCGCGGCCAGTACGAGGGCTATCACGACGTCGAGGGCGTCGACCCGGACTCCACAGTGGAGACCTTCGTCGCCGTCCAGCTGATGTCGGACTCTTGGCGATGGGCAGATGTGCCGATCGTTATCCGGGCTGGCAAGACCATGCCGGTCACCGCCACCGATGTCACCATCCGGTTCCGCCATCCGCCCCGCGACATCTTCGGGCTCGCCCCGCTGCCGCACAACAACGAGCTGCGGTTCCGGGTCTGGCCCGAAGCCGCTGTCTCCCTGCTGCTGGCGGGCAAGAAGCCCGGCGCCGGCTGGGAACCGCAGATGGATGACCTGACGTTCGCCCAGCGGCCTGGTAGCGACATGCGCGCCTACGACCGGCTGATCGGCGCCGCACTGGATGGGGACAGGAGTCAGTTCGCCAAGCAGGAAACCGTCGAGGCCGCCTGGAAGGTCGTCGACCCGGTGCTGGGTGACGCCACACCGGTTCACCCGTACGCCCGCGGCACCTGGGGCCCCAAAGAAGCCGACCGGGTACTGCCCGGCCGCGACAGCTGGCACGACCCCGCTACGGAGTGACCGCGACCAGGCCGACATCGACTTGTTGGCGTCACGATGTCGGGGATGGGCAATGTCTGCGTCGGCGGAGGAGGCCGGCGACGCCGGCCCAGCTCGACCGCGAGGTGGCGGCCACGACCGGTCGGCGGACGAATTGACGGGGTTCACAGTCACACACCATCACCGCGCCATCGTGCGCCGTTGACCCGTAGAGTAGGCCGATGGCGGTCAATGAACGGTGGGAGGATGCGATTCTGGCCCGCCGACCGGATCGCGGTGACGATCTGTCCGCCACATTGCGGGTGGTGCTGACTGCTTTGCCGGTCGTCGCCGGGCACATCGTGAGCGGGGCGATCTTCTGGTGGTTCTGGTCCACCACGAAGGCAATCAACAATGCCGGTGTGGGTATGGCCGCGGCGGGCTGGTACCTGGGCGGTTGCGTGGAGGCGCTGCTGTTCGCCCTCTGTCTGTCGTTCTTCATCATCTGGAGAGCCAAGGGTGGACACCGGGTGCAGATCATCACGCTGGTGGTCAGCTGGGCGCTGGGTGTCGCCGCGTACATCTGGGGCACGGTCGAGCTCAACCAGTGGTACGACAGCTTGGGGATTGTGGACGACTGACATCGGAAGTCGACATTGGGATCAGGGATCACCCCGACGCTCGCCTAGTTCGCGGCCTCGCCGACAGCTACTGCGCAAAGATGACCCTAAGCCATGAATCGGGCACTTCGCCGACCGCCTGCGGGCGTTCCGTAACGCGAGAAGAGTTGGTCTCAACGGTGGCAGCGCTGGTGGTGCCGCCACGGACCAGTCATACGGGGGTGGACTATGTATGCCCGTTCTACCGCTATCACCACGCCGCCCGCAGCGATCGAGCGTGGCATCAGGTTCGTCAAAGACGAAGTGATGCCCCAGCTCATGCGCCTGCCGGGCTGTGCGGGCCTGTCCCTACTCGTAGATCGTGCGACCGGTCGCTGCATCACCACGTCCTCATGGCAGAACGAGGAGGCCATGCGGGCCACGACCGAAACGGTACGGCCGCTTCGGGAACGTTTCGTCGCCGAGGTCGGCGGGTCGGCACTCACCGTAGACGAGTGGGAGATCGCGCTCATGCACCGGGACCACCACTCGATGGAGGGTGCCATGGCGCGAGCGTCGTGGCTGCAGGGTGACCCAGCATCGATCGACGACTCGGTCCAGTCCTTCCGCGCGATCGTACCGGTGCTGGATGAGCTACCCGGTTTCTGCAGCGCCAGTCTGCTGGTCAACCGGGAGGCCGGTCGCGCTGTATCGACAGTGATCTACGATGGCGCCCAAACCCTCGCGCAGACCCGGGCCCGCGCCAACGAGCTGCGCAGC
Organism: Micromonosporaceae bacterium; assembly: GCA_035650075.1. GTDB lineage: Bacteria > Actinomycetota > Actinomycetes > Mycobacteriales > Micromonosporaceae > DASSUC01. Next base: position 11,517 of record DASRII010000572.1, read on the forward strand.
CAGGTAGCCGGACAGGCCGGCGCCCAGGTGCTCGAGGTGGCAGAGTTCGAGCTGGCGGTCGCGCACCTGCGCGTACCGGAGCTGGTGTAGCCCGACTATCGGGAGGATTCCCGGTTGATGTCCGCAGGCTCCAGGACTCGTTTCTGGGTACCGGCGCCTGCGGCCAGGTTGACCATCGCGCGGGCGATGTCCTCGGTGGTGGTCACCGCGTTGGGCGCAAGCCGCCTCAGCACCGGATAGAGCGGCCTGGCCACCACGTACAGCATGGCGTACAAACGGGTGCGCGACTTCTCACCGTGGCTCGGCTGGATGTAGCCGGGTCGGAACATGTACGCGTCCAGGTCCATGGCCAGCAGGTCGTTCTCGGTCTGTCCCTTGACCTGCGACCACATACTGCGTCCGTTGGCGTCCGTGCCCACGCCTGACACATAGGTGAATGTCATACCGGGATTGAGCCGGGCCAGCGTCGTGGCCGCCGAGATCGTCAGGTCGTGGGTGATCCGGCGGTAGTCGGCCTCGCTCGTTCCCGCCGATGACACGCCCAGGCAGAAGAAACACGCGTTCACACCGGTGAGCTGATCCTCCACCGTGGACAGATCATAGAGGTCGACCGGCACGATCTCTCGCAGCTTCTCGTGCGCCCGCCCGGTCGCCTTGCGCCCAACCGTGAGCACCTCGCTCACCCGCGGGTCGAGCAGGCACTCGCGCAGCACACCCTGACCGATCATGCCAGTGGCGCCGAACACGACAACCTTCATGGTCGACGATCGTACGACGGAGCCGTCTCCGCAGCCCGGAGCCGGCTACCCGTTGCCGTCTCTGCCGCCGGTCAGCGGCTGGAGCAGGGCAATGAGCTGTTCGCCGGTGGCGGTGTCGATACGGCCCTCCTCCATAAACTCCTCGAGCTTGTCGATCAGCTCACGGGCCGCGTCCCGTACCTTGTTGCCCTGACCGCGGGCGTCGCGCAGGTCGTCGAGTTTGTGCCGCAGCTCCTCGTCGTCGTCGCCGTCGATGTCGGCCGTGTCCAGCAGCGCCTCGAACGCTGTGACGATCTCCTCCCGGCTCTGCGGCGCTGCTCCGGTGGTCGTCGGCGCGCCGGAGGTCGCCGCCGTTGTTGGCCCGGGGGCCGCACCCGTACCGTCGCGGTCACCCGCCGGGCGCAACGCCGCGACGACGAGCATCGCCGCGATCACCAGTGTCGCCGTCGCGGCTACCACGCCGAGCAGCAGCAGCGGGTTGAGCCGGGCGGGCTCGGCCGGCTCGTACGCCGGTGCGCGCTCGACCATGGTCGGTGGGTGGGGGAGGGCCGCGGATCCGACCGCGTAGTTCGCCTCGGCCGATCGGTCGTCCGGGTCGACCGGGGGCAATGTCTCGGTCGGATCGGGCAACCCGGAGGCCGACGCGAGCGCGACCGCGGCTACCTCCGCGGTGGGGCGCTCGGCGGGATCCATGGACAGGCAGCGCTGCACGAGCCGGTCGACCGCCCGCGGCAGGCCCGGCACGTCCAGGGCCGGTATCGACGCGCCGGCCCGGTGAGCCGCCTCGGCGTCGGCCCACGTGCGGGCAACAACGGGTGGGCGTCCGGTCAGCATCTCGTACAGCAGCGCACCCAAGGCATACACGTCACCGGCCGGAGAAACGGGGCCGGGGTACAGCGCTTCCGGTGCGGCGTAGGCGGGTGTACCGACCAGCCAGCCGGTGTCCCCACCGGCGCCGGCGAGCGCGGCGACCCCGAAGTCGAGTACTTTCGCGCCGCCGCGACCGAGCATCACGTTGCCGGGCTTGATGTCACGGTGTACGACCCCGAGCCGGTGTGCGGCGGCGAGTGCGGCGGCGACCTGGGCTCCGATCGCGGCCGCCTCGGGCCACAGCAGCGGCCCGGCGGTCAGCCGCTCAGCCAGGCTGCGGCCCTCGACAAGCTCCATGACGAGGTACGGCACCGTGCCGCCGGGCAGTGACGCTTCGCCGTAGTCGTACACCTGCGTGACGTTGGGGTGAGCCAGTCGCGCTGCGGCCCGTGCCTCGCGCCAGGTGGCCGCGTGCAGTACCGGGTCGGCGGCGACCGGAGAGGAGAGCACCTTGACCGCCACGGTCCGGCCGAGGATGGTATCGGTAGCACGCCACACTTCGGACATTCCGCCCAGGCCGATACGTTCCGTAAGTTCGAACCGGTCTTGCAGGCGAACTCCTCGAGTCAACGGCGGCATGGCCTCCAGTCTGCTGGCCGGGCTACCGTGATGCCAGTCGGGAGCGGCGCTGACCGTCCAGGTAGGACGGTCAGCGCCCGTGTCACCACTAGGTCTGCCGGGTGATCCTCACGTCGTCCACTCCGGCCTCGACCAGGCTCGCGCCTGATGCGTCGGCTGCTTGGACGAGGATCTGAATGGACTGGCCCGCGAAGGCGCTGATGTTCCAGCTGCCGGCCACCCAGGAGCCATCGCGGTTCGTGGCCGCGCCGGCCTGGGTGAACACCGACGTCGTACCTCCACTATGGACAATTGAGATGCTGAAGAAGTCGGCGCTCGAGGAGTTCGAGCCGTGGGCGAGATACCAGGACATGGACAGGTTCAGCGTGCCACCCGGCGGTAGTGTGATCGCGGGTGACCGAATGCTGGTCGTACCGGCGTCGATGTCGAACTCGCCGGCGCTCGCGCCGGCCAACCGGCCGGTCACCAGGTCGTTGACTCCGCTGACGGTGGTGCCGAGCTGCTTGGGGCCACTGGAGGTGGTGGCCTCGGGGTCGCCGCGCTCCCACTGGCCAGTGGTGGCGGTGTCGGTGCCATTGGGGTTGGTGGTCCAGCCGGTGGCCGTCTCGAACGTGTCGGAGTAGACCGTGGTTGGTGGAGTCCCAGCCTTGGCGGTCACGACGAGGGCGTAGTCGACGTCCGTGGCCGGGGTCTCGACGTGGCCGTCGCTGTTGACCGCGTCTGCGGAGACCTCGATGGTCCAGGTCCCGGCGGCCGGGTTCTGGACGAAGACGTTCTCCACGGTGTCGACGGTGTTCGCGACCCCGCCGGCCGTTGACCAGTTCCCAGCGGCCAGGCCGTTGTTTCCCCAGTAGACGGTGCCGCCGGGTGCGATGACCCGCAGGGTCAGGTCGTTTACCTGCGCTTTGGATGCCGACGGCGAACCGGCTGGGTCCGTCCAGACGAGGGTCGCCTTCAACGGCTGGGTGCCGTCGGTGGCTACGGTATATGTCCGGCGCTGCCCGACGGTCAACAGATCGGTCTCGTTGACGAGTACCGGCAGCCTCCACCCGTTGGCCTGGGCCTGGTTGTAGAGGTTGCCAACGCTTGCGGTACCCCAGCCCTGGTGGACTCGAGTCAGGTCGGCGGCCGTCCCGCTGAAGGAGTACTGGTTGGCCTGGTTGATCATCATTGCCTTGGCCGTGGCCGCGTGCGGCCGTGAGCCGAACACGTCGCGGCCGAGGCCGGGCCCACCGGCGAACACGCCGTCGGCCCACATCTGGAACAGCAGGCCGAAGTTGCCACACGTGATCGGCGTGGCTCCGCTCGTGCCGCCGAACGACGACGTGTAGGAGGTGTTGCTGGTACTCGACGTGGTGTTGATCTGGTCGTAGTAGTTGGACAGGTCTGGCTTGATCCGGCCATCCGCGGCCGGGCCGATGCTCGCGCCGCCGTTCCATCGATCGTCGGTCCGCGACAGCGTGTTGAAGTGGAACTGCCCGCCCACGGACACGAGATTCTTGGCCCACGCCTGCGGTCGCGAGCTGCGCGTGCCGGCGTTGCTTTGTGACTGGCAGATCAGAATGTCGTGGTCGAACACGATGTCGTCCATGTCCGCCGAGATCGTGGTGTAGCTCGTGGTCAGCCCGTCACCCCAGCTGTTGCTCTGGAACACCGCACGGTAGGCGCCTGACGGGTTGACCAGCTGCGCGGTGTGCGCATAACGGTCACTGACCTGGGTGTAGGCGGCGATGATGCCCTGGGCCTCGGGCAGCATCCCACGGTGCTGGGCCGAGACGCCCTGGGCGAAGATCTGCCCGTAGGTCGACGTACCGTGGCTGGTGTCGGTGGTGTTGGGGCCGTGAAGGATCGGCGGCCGCGCGGCGAACTCCTGGTGCGTCGTGCGGAGGCCGCCGTCCATGACCTCGGCCCGCACGCCCTGGCCACGGTACCCGCGGGCGGCTTCGATGAGATTCGCGCCGCCGTCCTCGCGGGCGTTGTTCATGTCGGGCGCCGGCGCCGCCCAGGCGTCGATCGCCAGCACGGCGGCATCGCCGGCGATCGCCCGCAGCTGAGCACCGTCCACAGTGGCCTCGACTACGGCCCGACTGGCGGATGCCAGGTGAACCGTGCCGCCCAGCGCCTCGATGCGGTTGATGAGCCCGCCCTGGTCGACCAGATCCCGGTTCACCAAAGCGATGCGCACCCGTCCGGCGGTCACCTCGGGCGCAATCTTGTCGCTCGCGAGATACCCGCCGACCCAGCGGACGTACGGACGGCTCGCCACGGCCTTCGCCGATGCCGCATCCATCCGTGCCACGTAGGCGAAGTCCGGCAGGTAGGCGCCGAGTCTTACCCCGAGCCGGCGCAGGTCACGACGCTGGCTGTCCAACGGCGCCGCGAAGAACTGCACGATGTGGGCGCCGCCGTCACCCGCGGCCCGCACTGTCTGCAATGGATCGACACTGCCCGAGCGCAGGTGGATCTGTCGGGCCTGCGGCATCGAGCGGCTCCAGCTGCGCCCCCCATCGGGGCTGATTTGGAAGGACTGGTCGGTGTTGTTGAGCCGGACCTGCTCGGACTCGCCGTCGAGGGTCAACGTGCGCAGGTTGTCACGCCCCTGCGCACCGACGCTGCCGACCGCCGCAGTGGCGACGGCGGTAACGATCCCGATAGTTGCGGCGAGAATCACACGGTGGAGTCGTCTCACGGGACTTCCTCCTCAGACAGGGAAGGTGCCCCGACGCTAATGCTCGACCAATGTCCATGTATAGATGTATCCGGGAGACAGTCGGCGCAGGCCGTCGGCGCAGCGAGTGATAGACCACGCCGTCGAGCCGGTCATCCGCGTTCGGCAATGACAAGGACTTGTGACGGACAACTATATTCATGGGCGTTGCGGTCAACCATGGGGGGTCTCGTGAAGCGCTCGCTGTCCATCCTGTTTACGTTGCTGATCGCCGGCTTGGCGACCATCGTGTTCGCTGCTCCCGCCCACGCCGACAACGGCCACGTCGTGATCGGCCAGCAGTCGTTCTACATCAACGGTTTGCTGCGCTCCAAGACCTGGGGCGAGGCGTACGACTACTCCGACTACCCGTACACCAGGATCGGCGGCACGCTCGCCGTGAACGACGCGCGGAACGACGGCCTCTGCGCCTGGGCCCGGGTGAACTACTACGCGGACTACGGCTACCTGCTGTCGATCAAAACCGAGTACTTCATGAACTGCACGCCCGGTACGACGAGCTACCATCCGCTGTCGGCCGCGACGTACAACTGGGATCCGCATGTCGTCGCGGTTGGCGTGTCGCCCGGCGTGTGGTGCTCGTGCGGGGCCAGCCTGGGCACGGAGGAGCTCTGGCGTATCAGGTGAGGATCGCCGCAGGTGCTTGTGATCTTCACGCTGCCGTGGCGGTCAGACTTGGAGCATGGAGTTCTTCTGCTACCACCGCGACCGGCCCGGCTCGGTGGATCTGCGCGACGCGCTGCTGGAAGAGCATTGGTCCTACATGGACCGGTACTCGACAGAAATGATCGCCCGCGGGCGGCGCTACGCGGGCCGACCGGATGTGGAGACGCGGCGGCGTTCGTGGTCAAGTGTCGTCCAATCGACATTCCGGCAATGGTCGGGGCGGGACACAATGCGGCCATGACCACCGAATGGGCGGTGACCACTGGCACCGAGCGCGTCGCCCTCGACGCCGCCCGCAGTGCCGACGTCATCTTCACCGTGACGAACAATGGACCGGTCAACGGTCGCGCGATGCTCGACGCTGTGGGCAGCGAATCCACCGACACGTCCTGGTTCATCGTCGAGGAGCCGCAGCGCATGATCAGCGCGGGCGCGTCGATGCCGTACCGAGTCAAGATCACGGTGCCGCCCGGAGCGCCGGCGGGCACGCACTTTCTCCATGCCCGCGTCTACTCGGCGGACGCCGCGCCCGAGGAGACCTCTCGACTCAGCAACCGGATCGGCTTCGACGTGGCCGGAGCCGCGGCCAAGCCCAAGCCGTGGTGGCTGATCGGCGTGGCGGCCTTGGTGGCGGTCGTCCTCGGCGTCGTTGGTTGGCTGGTGTTCCGTCCCGGACCGGCGGAGTCGGAGGCCGCGCCACCTTCGCCGAGCCCTTCTCGCACGTCGGTACCGGTGCCCAACCTGGTCGGGATGCAGCAGTCGGAGGCGAGCTCCGCCCTGCAGCAGGCGGGTCTGACGGTCGGCACGGTCCGCCATCGCCATGCTCCCGATCAGAGCGGTCAGGTGACCGAGCAGTCGGTCCCACAGGGTTCCGAGGCGGGTCTGGGTACCACCGTGGACCTGGTGGTCAACGTCAGCCTCGCCGCGCCCGTGCTTACATCGCCGGGCGGCGGTGCCCTGTTCGTGAAGGAGTTTCCGGCGCTGGCGTGGCAGCCGGTCGAGGGCGCGGCCAAGTATCGAGTGCGGGTCGATACCGAGATGTGCGTCTTTCTCATTTTCGCCGTTGAATGCCGGTACTTCGACGATCCCCAGCTCGGCAGCCCATACGGTGATTACCACACCACGTCCGTCATCGAGGTCTCCGCAACGACGGTACGGCCGGACATCGTCCTCAAGGTCCAACCCGATGTGCCCAAGGCCGGGCACAGCGGTAACGTGCGGTGGCAGGTGGTCGCCGTTGACGATTTCGGTACCGCGGGACCGCCGAGCGGGTTCCTCAGCTTCTTTGTAAATATCAGGTAGGACCCCACGCGGGGCCGCGTACACCCAATTCTCTTGTATAAGAGTTGGATGGACTTCCGGCTGTTGGGTCCCGTCCAGGCGCGCGAAGGTGAGCGCGTGCTGCCGGCCGGGAGCGGTCGGGAGCGTTTCGTCCTGGCGGTACTGCTGCTCCATGCCGGTCGGTTGACGCGGGCCGACCAGTTGATCGATGCGCTGTGGGACGAACCGCCGCCGTCGGCGAAGGCGCAGCTACACAACAGCATTTCCCGATGGCGTCGCCGGTTGTGCGCCGATGGCTTGATCGTCACGCGCCCGCTGGGGTACGAGCTGAGATTGGGCCCGCATCGGCTCGACGTGGCGGACTTCCGTCGCCTGGCCGCGGAGGGTCGGCATGCCGCTGGGCAGGAGGACCATGAACGTGCGGTGGCATTGTTCTCCCAGGCGCTGTCGTTGTGGCGTGGACCGGCGCTGGCGGACGTCCCCGACGAGCTTGCGAGTAGCTTGCGGCAACCGCTCGAGGAGGAAAAGGTGGCCGCGGCTGAGGCCTTTTTGGCGAGCGAGCTCAGCTTGGGACGATACGACGACGTGTTACGTGGCGTGCTGTCGTTGATCGACGACCACCCATTTCGTGAGCGGCTGTACGAGTTCCAGATGATGGCGTTGGTCGGTGTCGGCCGGCGCGTCGACGCGCTCGATACGTACCAACAGGTGTACCGGAGGCTAGCCACTGACCTGGGCGTCGAGCCGGGGCCGTCGCTGCGTAACCTGGAGCGGCAGATACTCGAGGGTGAGACACCCGTTCCGGCGTCGACCGTGACGCGGGCTACGGTGCCCCGGCAGCTCCCGCCCGTCATCGCCACTCTTTCCGGCCGTGACTCCTTGATTGGTGAGATCTGCGGCGAATTGCGGAACAGCGATGACGCCCGGTCGAGGGTTGTCGCGCTGGTTGGACCGGGTGGCGTAGGCAAGACCGCGCTGGCATTGGCGGTCGGTCATGGATCGGCCGAGGACTTTACTGGCGGCCAGCTGTTCGCCGACCTACATGGCAGTCACTGCACGCCGGTCGACTCGCATGTCGTTACCGGGCGATTTCTGCGGGCATTGGGTGTCGACGGCGCGCAGGTACCGGACGACCGCGACGAGCGGACAGCGATGTACCGCAGCGAACTCGCCACCCGCCGCATCCTCCTTGTATTGGACGACGTCAGCGACGAAGCACAGGTGCGTCCGCTGCTGCCCGGTACGCCGAGCTCCGGTGTTCTGATCACCTCGCGGCAGCAGCTCAGCGCGTTGCTGGGCACCCGGTACACCGTTCCAATGCTCGCTACCCAGGAGGCGCTGGACCTGTTGGCCAGGGTCATCGGCCAGGATCGAGTAATCGCCGAACTGGACGCCGCCGCCGCGATCGTCGAGACGTGCGGCCATCTGCCGCTGGCGGTATCGATCGTCGCCGCCCGGCTCGCGACACGACCGGACCGGACGCTGGCGGAGCTGCGCGAGCGACTGGCCGAGGAACGTGGGCGGCTGGACGAGCTGGCGCTCGGTGACCTCGATGTGCGAGCCAGCATCGCGTTGAGCTATCAGGCGCTCGACCCTACCGGCAAACGCCTGTTCCGGCGGCTCGGCCTGACCGCCGCTGGTGACTGGCCTTCCTGGGTTGCCGACGAGCTGCTCGGCGAACCGGCCGGCCGGTTGATCGACCAGCTCGTCGACGTCCACCTCGTCGAGCCGCAGGGCCTCGACGCACTCGGTCAGCACCGGTTCCGGTTGCACGATCTGGTCCACGACTTTGCCAGCGAGCGGGTCCTGGCCGAAGAACCTCCCGCGGACCAGCGCAAAACCTCGACCCGCGTGCTGTCCGGGTGGCTGGCGTTGGCCAGCGAAGCCGACGACCGGATCGGCCACGGCTTGATCGCCGGCGCTGGCCTGCCGGCGCCGGCCGTACCCATCGGCGCCGGACCCTCGGTCCACGACATGCCCGAGACCTGGCTCGAGACCGAACGTCGCAACCTCACCGCCGCCGTGGACCAGGCGTGCCGGTCGGACCAGGCCGAGATCGCCGGCCGACTGGCGCTACGCCTGTCGGGGTTTCTCGCCCTGCGTGCCTACTACGACGACTGGGAGCACACGCTCCGGGCCGCTACCGCATGCGTTCGACAGCATGGCCCGGATGACCTTCTCCTGCGGCTTCTGGGCGCGCTCTGTGTCGTGTGCCGGCAGCGGTCGCGTAACGCCGACACGGCCGCGCTCGCAGCCGAGGAGCTGTCCCTGGCCCGTCGCCTGGGCGACCGGTACCGGGAGATAGGCGCGCTGGGCAACGCCGGCTGGGCGGCCCGCAAACTAGGCAGGTTGGCGGAGGCGCTCGACTGGTTGGAACAGGCCGTCGCGGCATGCGACCCGCAGACCCCGAGCCGACTGGTGAGCCGAGCGCTGAACGGGCTTGCTATGGCGTACCGGGAAGTCGATCAGGCCAAGCGGGCGCTCCCCTTGGTCGAACGGGCCCTGGCCATCGAACGCCTCGAGGCCAGCCCACGCATCGTCAGTATCTGTCTACAGAACTACGCCGCGACGCTCCTGGACGCCGGGCGGCCGGCCGACGCCGAACGGGCGCTCGTCGAGGCGATGAGCCTGACCAAGGAAATCGGCGACGAGCAGGGCTCGGCGGTAGTCGAAGACATGCTCGCGTCGGTGAATATCTCGCGCGGCCGGTGGAAGGCGGCCGAGGAGCTTCTCGACCGATCGCTGCGTTCGGCCGAGAAACGAGGCGACCTGTCCGCAATGGCGGAGGTGTCATCCAGGATGGGCGACCTGGCCACCCAACGCGGCCGGCCACGCGAGGCCGTGCCGCCACTTCGGCGGTCACTTGCCATCTGGCGCCGTCTCGACGCGCCCGTGGAGACGGCGCGCGTGCTTGCCCGCCTCGACCGCTCCCTCGCCATGCTCGGAAACAGCGCCGCCGCAGCCGAACACCGCCGCGAGTGGCAAGCGATCATCACCGAACTGCAGCTCGACGAGTCCTGCCTCCGCGTACCGCCGCCTCCATCCGGTGCGCGGCGCTGAGACCTTGTTAGCGACCTGTTAGCGCCGACGCCCAGACTCGAGTCATGGGCTTTCGGAAGATCATGAAGCGGGCTGCAACAGGCATAATCGTGGTCGGGCTCGCCACAATCGGCACAATGGTAGCCACGCCCGCCGCGTACGCTGCCAACGACATACCGGGTCCGGGCTATTTCGGGCCGGTGAACAACTGTCCGGGTACCTTGGTTGACGGATATTTCCTGAAGTCGGCGAGCGGCGTTTTCATAGTGTCCGCGCTCGAAATCTGGTACACCCCTAGCGGCAACGGCACATATTGTGCGATGACCAAGGATTATATCGAGGGTAGGCACCACATGGAGGTCGTCGTCCGTCGGGCCGGCTGGACGACGATAGCCTGGGAATCCGGCAATTTCGACTTCTACGCCGGCGGGATCGAAGTGTTCGGGCCAAAAGCCGGCGCTGAACACTCGTTCTTCTTCGGGAGAGTGACCTACAACGGCGTGAACTACGAGAGAAGAGTGGAATGCTTCGCGTCGGGTTCCTGCGTCATCATAGGATGACTTTGCAATGTGATGCGGAGAGGTTACCCGTGACCCGGGGCGGCGGACCGGGTCACGGGTGTGCTCGATGACTTCTAGTGGCACTCCTGTACGTGGTCCTACCAGCCGGCCACCGATCCAGCATCGACCGGCATCGCGACGCCCGTGACGAACGATGCCTCGTCCGAGCAGAGCCAGACGACCGCGGCGGCGACCTCCTCCGGCTCGCCGACGCGGCTCAAGGCTTGGGGACGCAGGATTTCCTGCTGGCGCTCGGGCGAGATGCCCGTCATCAACGCCGTCATGATCGCACCCGGGCACACCGCGTTGACCCGGATGCCGTCATTCGCGTACTCGATCGCGCCGTTCTTGGTCAGTCCCAGGATCCCGTGCTTGGTGGCGGCGTACGCGCCTATCCGTTTGACACCTCGCAGCCCGGCATTGGACGCGGTGTTGACGATCGCGCCGCCGCCGTTGCGCAGCATCTGGCGGATCTGATGCTTCATCCCGAGGAACGTGCCGCGCAGGTTGACCGCGACCACTCGGTCGAAGTCCTCGTCCTCGGTATCGGCCAACAGGGCGTGCACGCCGATGCCGGCATTGTTGTGCGCGAAGTCCAGCCTGCCGAAGCGCGCTACGACGTGTGCCACCAGCGCCTCGTTGTCCTCGGCGCGCGAAACGTCACAAGCGAAGTACTCCGCCCGGCCGCCCGCGTCGTTGATCGTCTGGACGGTCTGCTCGCCGCCCTGCCGGGCCGACGCCAGGTCGGCGACGACCACCGCGGCGCCCTCGGCCGCGAACCGGACGGCGCAGGCGCGCCCGATCCCACTCGCCGCGCCGGTCACCAGCCCCGCCTTGCCGGTCATCAGCTCGCCCATCGCGTCCTCCTCGTCGTGCCGACATGTGGCCGGAATATATAGCCGTCGCCGGACTCGCCGTAGCAGTGGACGCGGTACGCAAGGCGAAGGCAGAGCCGCTGGTCACCCCATGACCGCCCGCCGACCGCCGAAGTTCCCTTCCGCCGGACGGAAGGTGCCTGTATCGACATCGGTTAGGGTCGCGAACCTGGATCAAGTGAGGTGACCCAGGTCACCTCTTTAGCCCCACGTGACCGCGAGGAAGCTATAAGTTTCGATCACGTCACCCCACCCCGGGACCCTAGACGGTGCTGATTGATTCGATGGAGGGAGGAAGGATATGCGTAGGAACGGCGTATTTGTTCGGCTCACACTCGTGCTCGTGGCTTCGACTGCGCTAGCCGCCTGCAACTCGAACAAGAGCCCAGGTAGCACCACGGACTCGACGACGGCTCCCAAGTGTGGCGCCGGCACCGGTCAGAAGGCCACCGGCGAGCCGATCAAGTTGGGCGCCATCGCGACAAAGCAGCCCGGTACGGATTTCACCGATATCCCGAACATGGCCAAGGCGTTCTTCGATTGCGTCAACGACAACGGCGGCATCAACGGCCGACCCATCCAGTACCTCATCGAGACCGAGCAGACCGACCCGGGTCAGGTCGCCGCGCTGGCCAAGAAGCTCGTCGAAAGCGACAAGGTG
>DASRII010000573.1:0-24543 GCA_035650075.1 Micromonosporaceae bacterium
CCGGCGACTCCGGCGGCGTTGAGCGCCTGGGTCGCGGCAGCGGCGTCGACGAGATCGGTCGCGGTGAAGGTGACGCTGCCGTCCGCGTTGGTCCGTACCGTAAAGGCGACTGGCTTGGTCTCGACGATCGTGGCGGGTGCCTTGCCGCGCACGCTGCCGGCGTGTGCGGTGCCGCCGTCTGCCCTCGGACCGTCGAAGCCGTTGACGACGATCGCCGTCCCGACGGCGAGGATCGTCACCGTGGCGGCGACGGCGAGCACGGGTCGCCACGAACGCCGCCCGGTCTGCGGCGCGATCCTCAGGGCCCGGGCCCGCAGCTGCGCGCTCGGACCGTGTTCGGGGTGCAGGTCAGCCCCCAGTTCGGTCAGTGTTCTCATCTCGTCCATCACGAGTCATCTCCGTTGTAGTCGGTACCGTCGTCCAGCGCTTCCCGTACCTTGCGGCGCGCCCGGTTCAACCGGGAGCGCACGGTGCCCACCGGAATGCTCATCGCCTCGGCGACCTCGTCGTAGCTGAGCTGTCCCCAGGCCACCAGCAACAGCACACTCCGGTCGGCCCGGGACAACCGGCACAGGGCCGTGGCCAACCGGGCGCGCTGTGCCCGGGCGGTGACCTGCTCGACGATCCGTTCGTCGACGCCGTCGACGACGGGTGCCTGCCACGAACGGGCATAGCCGCGGTAGTGGATCCGCTCACTCCGGCTGTGCCGTGCGATCTTGTTGGTCAGGATGCCGAACAGCCATGGCTTCGCGCTGCTTCGCTTCAGGTCGTAGCGGTGCCGTTGGGCGAACGCCGCGAGGAACGTCTCGGCGACCAGGTCCTCCGCCTCCGCCGTCCCGACGCGTTGGCAGGCGTACCCGTAGAGCACGGTGGCGTACCGGTGGTATAGCTCTCCGAACCGGTCTGGTGCCTGCCACGACCCGCGGATGATCTCCGAGTCCATGGCCTCGCCGGCCCGTTCCGCTACTGCGGTAACCATCGCATCATCGGGTGTCCTCCGTTGTGGTCTGCGCTGTCACTACCTGGTTTCCACTGACGGGCCGGCGAGTTCACGAGGGGCCAGCGACTACCCTTCACCTGGAGTCGGCAGGAAGGTAGGAAGATGAGAGTTCTCCTCACCTCGTCCGGGATCAAGAACAGCAGCATCCACGACGCGCTGGTTGACCTGCTGGACAAACCGATCGCCGAGTCCAACGCCCTCTTCATCCCCACCGCCATCTACCCCTTCCCCGGCGGGCCTGGCATGGCGTGGCGGGCGATCTGCGGCAAGGGTCCATCGCCGTTGTGTGAACTGGGTTGGAAGTCGTTGGGGGTTCTGGAGCTGACGGCGCTGCCGAGCATCGAGGAGGCCGCTTGGGTGCCAACGGTCCGGGACACCGACGCACTGCTGGTATGGGGCGGCGACCCCCTGTTTCTCGCCAACTGGATGCGGCGCTCCGGTTTGACCGATCTCCTGCCGAAGCTGCGCTCCGAGGCGGTCTACGTGGGGGTGAGCGCCGGGAGCATGGCCGCTGCCGCCACCTTCGTCGAAACCTACGTCGAACCGCCCCGCGGGAACGATGGACCGCTGAAATCGGAGGACATCGTCTTCGCCACGTCCCAGGGTGACGTCGACAGAATCCTGGTCACGGGACAGGGAGCGGGACTCGTTGACTTCGCGGTGATCCCGCACCTGGAGCACCCGGACCACCCCGACGCTTCCTTCGCCAACGCGGAGAGGTGGGCGGCACGGATTCCCGCGCCGACGTACGCGATCGACGACGAGACCGCCATCAGGGTGGTCGACGGCGCAGTCCAGGTCGTCTCCGAGGGGCACTGGAAACTGTTCCAGCCCTAACGGGACCGGGCAGCTCCCGGAACAGTTCCGCCCGCGGCTCGGCTGCGCGGGTGGTGTCTTGTCGCCATACGTGCCCGCACGCGGTCAAAGATCATTCGTGGTTGAAAGCCGCGGCTGACGAGCGTACCGGCCGGCCAGGCGGTCGGTCACCCGGCACGACGCACCCCCGCGGCCGGGCCGTATCCAGCGCACGGGTTGCGGCTCTACCCACCCACCCGCGCCAGGAGGTCGGCTTCCCGGTCGGCCGGCAGGTAGCGGGCGGTGGTGGTTTCCCCTCGTACATCGCGGATGGTCTCGGCCAGCGGTCGGATGTGCAGGCCGGCGGCGGTAGCGGCGGTGGTGTCGGCGGTGTTGAGTAGCGCGTCTTCTTCGTCGCCGGCGTACCACAGCGGGATCGTTTCGCCGTTCTCCCCCGCGTCCAGCAGGAACTGCGGGTCCACCCAGGTCAGTTTGGTGTCCGGCGGAGCGACCTCGGCCGCGATTTCCTCGAGTAGTTCGGCGAACGTCCTTTGTGGACTAGCGACGTGGAAGGTGCCGTGTGCCGGGGTCAGGGTAAACGCGGCGACGTCCCGCGCGTCGATCAGCTGGATGGCCCGGTCGGGAAACCCGGGTGCCAGGACCTCTCCGCCCCGGGCCAGCCGCTGGACCCAGTGAGTGAAGCCGCCGAAGTGGTCGAACGGCCCGATGACGTAACTCGGCCGGACGATCAGCGTATCGGGCCCGTAGCTCTCCACCGCGGCATTCTCACAGAGGGCTTTCAGTGCGCCGTAGGTGTCCATGGTCACGGTTTGCGGCGGCGGACCGGGCGGCAGAGTGCGCACCGGAAGAGCTTCGTCGTAGCCGGGTCGCGGTGGCGCTCGGTAGACGTTGACGGTGGAGATGAGGACGTAGCGGCTCACGCCGCCATTCAGTGCCTCGGCCAGCGATTCAACCTGGCGGGGAAGGTATGCGTTGACGTCGATGACGGTGTCCCACCGGGTGCCGCGCAGCGGGGTCAAATCGCCGTCGCGATCGAGCAAGAGATGGGTGGCCTCGGGAAACAGGTCCGCACCGGACTTGCCCCGGTGCAGCAGGGTGACGTCGTAACCGGCGGACAAGACAGCTTCGGTGATGTGTCGGCCGACGAACCGGGTGCCACCCATGATCAGTGCACGCATGTCAACCACTCCGTCTTCTCGGCGTCCGCGCGTCCTGCATCGACTTGCGCGCCTCGGCCCGCCGGCGGCCGGTCTCCCGGCTCGCCGCGTCGCGGCGATCGGCGGCGCCGACCGACAGATGCCGGGCGAGGCTGCGTACCGTCGGGAACCGGAACAGGTCCACCACCGGCACCGGTCGGCCCAGCTCCTCGGCGAGCCGGGACTGCACCCGTACGACCAGCAGCGAGTTCCCGCCGGCGTCGAAGAAGTTGTCGTTCGCGTCCACCCGCTCCACGGCCAGGACGTCCCGCCAGATCTCGGCGACGGTACCTTCCAGGCCGTCCGCCGGCGGGTCGCCGCCTGCTGCCGCAGGGCGTGGCGGAGGCGGTAGCGCCGAGCGATCGATCTTGTGCCGCTCGCTCTGCGGCAACTCGTCGAGGGTGACGACCGCGGCTGGCACCATGTAGCCCGGAAGCCGATCCGCCAGGTGCCTGTGCAGCTGCGACGTCGACACCTCGGCGGCGAGCGTCACATACCCGACCAGCATCGGTTGGCCGGGCGTGTCCTCGCGCAGCAGCACCGCCGCACCGCGGACGTCGGGGTGTGCGGCCAGGGCGGCCTCCACGTCGCCCAGCTCGATCCGGAAGCCTCGCAGCTTGACCTGGTCGTCGCCGCGCCCGAGGAACTCGAACTCTCCGTCGGGGAGCCGGCGTGCCCGATCCCCGGTCGCGTACATCCGCTCGCCCGGACCGCCCCACGGGTCCGGCAGGAAGACCTTTGCGGTGCGTGCCGGGTCGTGCAGGTAGCCACTTGCCACACCCGGCCCGGCCACGTACAGCTCGCCGGGCACACCCTGGGGCACGGGTCGCTTGGCGCCGTCCAGGACGTACGCCCGCACCCCCGGCAGCGCGGCGCCGATCGGCACCGTCCCGGCGGGTGCCCGCTCGGGGTGGGCCGCTGGCTCGTGGACCGTCGCTGTGATTGTCGTTTCTGTCGGGCCGTACGCATTGAGCAAGCGCGGGTGCTCCGGCGCGGCCGCCTGCCAGTCGGCGAGGCTCGAGCCGTCGACCCGCTCACTGCCGACCACGACCAGCCGGAGCGCCGGACACGACGAGGGCGGGTAGCGGTCCAGCACCGACACCCACTCGTGCCAGTACGACGCCGGCAGGTTGAGCACGCTGAGCCGCTCCCGGCGGGCCAGCGACGTCAGCTCGTCGATGCCCAGCACCGGACCGGGCGGTGCGAGCACGACGGTGGCGCCCCGGATCAGGGTGGCGAACAGCTCCTCGGCCGCCACGTCGAAGCCGAGCGCGGCGAACTGCAGGACCCGGTCATCGACGCAGAGGTCGTACCGGTCCGCCACCGCGGTGAGGGTTTGCACCAGGTTGGCGTGACTGACGCACACCCCCTTCGGCCGACCGGTGGTCCCAGAGGTGTACAGCACATAGGCCGGTGCGGATGGATGCCCCGACGGCGGCGCTGCGACGCCGGGAGCGGCGTCCTCGACCGCGACGAAGGGCAGCCCCGGCGGCGGGGCGACACTGCAGTCCCGCGAGCCGACGACGAGCGACGCCTCCGAGTCGGCCAGCAGGTAGCCGGCACGTTCCGGCGGGGTGGCGACGTCCATCGGGACATACGCGGCGCCGGCCTTGAGAATGCCGAGCAACGCGATCGGCCATGCCGGGGTGCGCTCCAGCCAGACGGCCACCGTGTCGCCGGGCCGCACGCCTTGCTCGTGCAGGTGCCGGGACACGTCGTCGGAGCGTGCGGCGAGGTCGGCGTACCGCAGCGATCGATCGCCCTGTTGCAGGGCGGTACGTTGCGGCCATCGCGCGGCGGCGGCGTCGACCAGCTCGTGCAGGGTGCCAGCGGGTGAGGGCAGGGGTGCCTCGAAACCCTCGGTGACCTCCGATCCGCCGACGACGGCCAGCTCGGACAGCGGCGACGCCGGCGCATCGACGACGGTTTCCAGCAGGGTCAGGTAATGGCCCATCATCCGCTCGACCGTCTCCCGATCGAATAGATCCACGTCGTACTCGACGCGGCCGACCATTTCACCCGTGGTGGCCGGCACTTCTTCCCAGGCGACCGTCAGGTCGAACTTGGCGACACGGCCGGTCGACTCGCGTACCGCCACCGCGAGCCCGGGCAGCGCGTCGGTGGTGACCGGCACGTTCTGCATCGACAGCATCACCTGGAACAGCGGCGACCGGCCCGGGGTGCGCGTCGGCGCGACCGCCTCCACAACCTGTTCGAAGGGGACGTCCTGGTGCTCGTACGCGCCCAGCGTGCTCTCGCGCACCCGGGCCAGCAGCTGGGTGAAGGTCATGGTGTCGGACCAACGGGTACGCACCACGAGCGTGTTGATGAAGAAGCCGACGAGGTCCTCGAGCTCCGGGCGGGTCCGGCCCAGCACCGGCGTCCCGACGCTGACATCGCGTTCGTCGGCGTAGCGGCCGAGCATGAGCTGGAACGCCGCCAGCAGGATCATGAATCGGGTCACGCCATGCTCGCGACCGACCTCGTCGAGGCGCCGGGTGAGCGCGGCCGGCAACCGGACTGGGAACATGTCTCCCGCATACCGGGGCACCGCGGGCCGTGGGCGGTCGGTTGGCAGTTCCAGCGCGGCGGGTGCGCCGGCGACCTGGTCCTTCCAGTACGCGAGCTGCTCGTCGCGCAGGTCGCCGGCCAGCAACTTTCGCTGCCAGTGGGCGTAGTCGGCGTACTGCACGGCCAAGGGCGGCAACGGCGCGGTGTCCTGGCCCGTCGCGGCGGCATAGAACGCGCCGAGGTCGCGGAGGAACACGCCGACCGACCAGCCGTCGAAGACCGCGTGGTGCAGGGTGGCCAGCAGTACGAAGCGCTCCTCGTCAAGCTGCAGCAGCCGGAACCGCACCAGCGGACCGGTGCTCAGGTCGAACGGTTGTTCCGCCTCGCCGCGGGCGAGGTCGGCGACGTGGGTGTCGCCCGCCTCGAGGGACAGGTGCCGCAGGTCCGTGACCGGCAGGTCGCCCGCCGCGTCGACGTCGATCACCTGCCGCGGTTCGCCGTCGGGGCCGACGGCGAACCGGGTGCGCAGCGCCGCGTGACGGCCGACCAGCGCGTGGGTAGCGGCATCGAGGGCGGGTACGTCCAGCCGCCCGTCGATGGTGAGCACGAGCTGCACGTTGTACAGCGGGAGCCCGGGGGCGAGCTGGTCGAGGAACCATAAGCTCTGCTGCGCGAAGGACAGCGGGTGCGGTCCGGCGCCGGCGGGTACGACCGGCGGCCGTGCGTCGCGGTGCCCGTCCGAGCCGGCCAGCGCGGCCAGCCGCGCGACCGTCGGCGCCTCGTAGGCGGCCCGAACACTCAGCTCGACACCGAGCCGGTCGGCGACGCGGGTCACCATTCGCGTGGCCAGCAGCGAGTGACCGCCCAGGTCGAAGAAGTTGTCGTGGGCGGAGACCGCCGGCAGGCCGAACAGATCCGCCCACACCTGCGCGATCAGTTCTTCGGTCGCGCCGCACGGCGCCACCCACGTCTCGGCCTGGACCACGTCCTGGGCGGCTGGCGCGGGCAGGGCCCGCCGGTCCACCTTGCCGTTCGGGGTGACCGGCAGCTCGGCCAACGGCACATACCAGGCCGGGACCATCGCGTCGGGCAGCCGCGCCACGAGGTGGTCCCGCATCGAGCGCGTCGACACCGGGGCGTCATCGGCCACGACGTACGCCACGAGCCGCCGGGCGTCACCGTCACCGCGGACGTCGACGAAGGCGCCGCGCACGCCAGGGCAGGTCGTCAGGACGCTGGCGATCTCCTCGGGCTCGATGCGTACCCCCCGGATCTTCACCTGGTCGTCCGCGCGGCCCAGGAACTCGAGCCGGCCGTCCTCGCGCCAGCGGACCACGTCCCCGCTGCGGTAGAGGCGCGCGCCGCGGGTGAAGGCGCTGGGCACGAAGCGTTCGGCGGTGAGGTCAGCCCGACCCGCGTAGCCGCGAGCGAGGCCGGCACCGCCGATGTACAGCTCGCCGGGGATGCCGATGCCCACCTCGCGGCCGCGGTCGTCGAGCACGTGGACCGTCGTCCCGTCAATGGGTTGGCCGATCGGGATCCGGGCGGCGTCCGGCGGGTCCTGCTCGATGTCGCAGCTGGTGGCGATGGTGGTTGCCTCGGTGGGGCCGTATGCGTTGACCATTCGCACCTCCGGCGCGGCGCGATGCACGGCCGCGACCCGCCGGGCGTCGGCCTGCTCACCGCCGAAGAGCAGCACGCGTAAGCCGGCGAACATGCCGGGCGCGCTGTCGGCGCACTGGTGGAACACGGCGGTGGTGAGGAGCAGTACGGTCACCCCGAGGGCCCGCACGCGGGTCTCGAGCAGCGCGGGCGAGAGCACCTCGTCCTTGTCGACGCCGACCAGGCGGCCGCCGTTGCAAAGCGCGCCCCAAATCTCCCAGGTGGCCGCGTCGAACGACGTGTTCGCGGCCTGCGCAACGACGTCCGAGGGGGTGAAGCCGAGGTACCCGGCGTCGCAGACCAGGCGCACGATGCCGCGATGGGTGATCTCGACGCCCTTGGGCCGGCCGGTCGAGCCCGACGTGTAGAGCACGCATGCCCGCTGGTCGGGGTGGGTCACCGGGAACACCCGTGGCCCGGTACGGTGCGCGGCGGACTCCAGGTCGATGTCGCCGACCGGTACGAACGGCACGTCGATCCCGAACTGGGGCTCCCGGTCGGCGAGGACCAGGCCGGCGCGGCTGTCGCGGACCATGAACGCCAGCCGCTCCGGCGGATGACCCGGGTCGAGTGGCAGGTACGCGGCACCGGCCGTAGCCACCGCGAGCATGGCCACGATCAGCGTTGCGGACCGGTCCATGGCCAGTGCCACCACGCTCTCGGGGGTGATGCCCCGGTCGACGAGGGCCTCGGCCATGCGCTCCGAACGTTCCCGAAGTTCGGCGTAGGTCAGGGTGCCGTCGACGAACTCCAGCGCAATCGCGTCCGGCGTGGCCCGCGCCCGGGCGCGGACGGCTTCGAGCAGGGTGGCGGCGCGCGCCGTGACACCGACCGTCCCCCATTCCGCCAGCAGAGTTCGCTCGTCGGCCGTGGTGTGCGCGAGGTCGGCGACCTGCGCCTGCGGCTGGGCGAGCGCGGACTCCAGCAGCGTGACGTAGTGCGCCATCATCCGCTGCACGCTCGCGCGGTCGAACAGGTCGACGTCGTAGTCCACCAACCCGCGCAACTCACCCGACGGGTCCGCTTCCTCCTGCCAGACCACCGACAAGTCGTACGGGGCGGATCCCGCCGGGGAAGCAGACGCTGTCATGGCCAGGGCGACCTGGAACAGCGGGGTACGGCTCTGGTCCCGCGGGGACGCGAGCGCTTCCACGATCCGCTCCATGGGCACGTCCTGGTGCGCGTACGCCTGCCGCGTCGTTTCGTCGACGAGCTCGAGCAACTCGGCAAAGGTCGTCGCGGCCGACCACCGCGTGCGCAGCACCACCATGGTCCCGTCCGGACCCGGGGTGCCGACGCTGACATCGCGTATCCCCGCGTACCGGCCCAGCACGAGCTGCAACGTCGCCACGAGAAACACCAACGGTGGCACGTCGTGGGTGCGGCTCAGCTCCTGCAGGCGAGCGGTCGTGGCCGGGTCGACGGCCAGCTCGACGCGGTCGCCGACCCCGCGGCGCACGGCGGGCCGCACGCGATCTGTGACCAGTTCCAGTACGGGCGCCCCGTCGAGGCGTTCCACCCAGTACGCCAATGCCGCGGACTGCGTCACGTTCGTGCTCATGGTGCCCCCAGGCTGGACTCGATGGTCTGCTGCGCTGGCGCTGCGAGACTGGCCTCTGCCGGGTCGTCCACCCGCTGCCGCGGGTGGCGCATGTCGCGCACGGGAGACAGCAGCAGGAGTATCGACGGAATGAAGAGACCGGCCGCCGAGATGATCACCGTCTCGCGCAGGCCCACGACGCTGGCGAGGGCACCGCCCATCAGGGAACCCACGGCCAGGGTGCCCCACGACAGGGAGCGGACGGTCGCGTTCACCCGGCCCTGGAGGTGTTCGGGGGTGATCGACTGACGAAAGCTGACGGCGGTCACGTTGAAGACGGGAATGCCGAGGTACCCGATGAACGTGGCTGCGCCGGCGAGCCCGGCGTAGCCGACGGAGTTTCCGTCCACGATGGACAGAAGAAGAAAGCCGGTGCCGGGCAGGGCCAGAGCGGCTACCAGGGTCGGGCCGATGCCCAGCCAGGCGTTCAGCCGCCCGGCGAGGACGGCGCCGACGAACCCGCCGGCACTGCCGACCGCCACGATCAGGCCAACGGTCGCCGGACGGATTCCCGCCTCGCGGATGAGGTAGAGGAAGTAGATGGCCATCACCGAGCTGAAGAACAGGCTGAGGAAGAAGACCGCGACGGTGCACCAACGGAGCAAGGTGTTGCGGCCGACCACGGCGAATCCCTCGCGTAGCAGAGCCCAGATCGACTGCTTCTCCGCCTCGTCTGCGGCGGCCTTGGGTGCGGCGTCCGCAGGCATTTTGACCATTGCGACAGCCGAGACCAGAAAGCTGACGGCGTCGATGGCGATCACCACGGGAGCCGCGATCACGCTGATGAGACCACCGGCGATGCCCGGGCCCGCGACATCGGCGGCCGAGGAGGAGGCTTGTAGCTTTTCGTTGGCCTCCATCAACCGGTCACGGCCCACGAGTCCCGGTAGATAGGACATGTAGCCGATCTCGAAGAACACCGTAGCGACGCCCGCCAGGAATGCCACGGCCATGATCTGCGGGATCCCCAGTACGCCGAGCGTGTAGGCCACGGGTATCGAGGCCAGCGCGGCAAACCTGACCAGGTCCGCCCAGACGAGGATCGGCCGCCGGGCCTTGTGGTCCACGAAAACGCCGACGAGGAGCCCGAACAGCAGGAACGGGAGCGTTTCGAGCGCGGCTATCAGGCCGGCCTCCATCGGTGTCACGTCGAGGACGACGACAGCGGTGAGGGGCAGTGCCACGTAGGTGATCTGTGTTCCCAGGAACGAGAGCGATTGGCTCGACCAGAACAGGGCGAACGCCCTGTTCCGGAAGATGGATCCACGCTCACCGGTCAACGGCCCAAGTCCTTCACCAACGCCTTGTACCAGAGGTCGTCGCCGTCCGTTCCGGTGAGGAAGTGCGCGGCATCGAGACCTCTCCACGCGAAGTGATCGGTCTCGTCGCGCCACGCGCGAGCCGCGGACGGCGGGATCATCGCGTCCTCCTTGCCGTAGTAGAAATAGATCGGACACCGTAATCGATCGTAGGCATCCGGCTTGCGGTAAATCTCGCTCGCGTGCAGCTCTGCTCGAAGGACGGGTAGGAACAGTTCGACGAACTCTTTATTCTCCGCCATGTCCTGGCTCAACCCGCCAATCTCGACCAGATCGGCGAGCAGCTCGTCGTCGTCCATCAAGTGCCAGTTGATCCGCGGTAGAGGCGTGGTTGGCGCTCGCTGGCTGGCGGCGAACACGGCGTGGACCCTCTTCCCGGACGCTTCCAGACGGGCAGCCATGTCGAATGCCACGAAAGCGCCGTAACTGATTCCGGCTATCGCCAGCTTGTCACTTCGCGTGATCTCCGCCGCCAACTCCTGAATCGCGTACTCAGTCACCGACGCGACATCCGGGAAGGGCTTGTCGAAGAGCCGGCCCTCCCGGCCGGGCAGGTCGGGCAACACCAACTCGACACCATCCGGCAGGCCGTCCCGCCACTCGCGATAACGTCCGAACCCTCCACCCGCATGGGGAAAACACACCACGGACAAGGTTGGCGAACTCGACATGCGACACCCCTATCCCGCCGTCTGGCCCGAGAGCTCGTCAATCAACTCGGCGAGATCCTCGCCCTCCCACAGCTCCTCCAGGGTTCGGTTGATGAGACTGATCTTCATGTCCGGTGTTGTGGACAGGAGCTTCACCAGTCCGGTCACACAGCCCGTCAGGCGTCGGATGGTGGGAGCGGAGAAGAGATCGACCCGGTAGCCGATATCGCCCGCGATGCTGCCGTCGGCGTTGGGTAGCAGCGTGAGTCTGATGTCGGTTATCGCAAGGGCGACCGGCGCGTCGAACTCCTCCACGTGTACGTCCGGCAGGTCCCACTCCGGCAGCGTGTGGTCCTGCAACAGGAACCAGGCCCGGAGAGCCGGGACCGGTTCACCGGCGCGGCGTTCTTGCTCGAGAGCACGAACAACCTGGTTGAAGGGCACATCCTGGTTCGCGAACGCACCGAGCGCCGTTTCGCGGACGTCGTTCAGCACGTCCGTGAACGTGGGATCGCCGTCGAACCGCGTTCGGATGGCAAGGGAGTTCCCGATGAACCCGACCGTGTTGTCCAGCTGCGGGTACGCGCGGTTGCTGGCCGGCGTCCCCACGATGATGTCCTGCTGCCGGCACCACCACTGCAGCAGGACCTGCCATGCCGCGAGATAACCCATGAACAGACTCGCCTGTTCGTTCGCGCAGACGCGCTTGAAGTCGGAGGCCATGGCGGAGTCGATCACGAAGGGTGCATAGGACCCCTCGATGTTGTCGGGGTCCTCGATCTCCCCTTCGGTGGGCAGTGCCAGTACGGGCAGGGGGCCGGCCAGCCGACGACGCCAGTACTCGACCTGGGGCCCGAACGTGTCGGCGTCGGCCTGCTCGGCCTCCCACAGGGCGACGTCGGCGTAGCTCACGGCGGGTGGCGGAAGGGCCGACCGGTCCGGGTTCCGGTAGAGCGCACTGACCTCGCGGACCATGATCAAGGCCGACCAGGCATCCCACACGACGTGATGAACCGCGACGATCAAGACGTGCTCGTCGGCCCCGGCCCGGAGCAGCCTGACTCGGACGTGGGGCCCGTCCACCAGGTCGAAGAGCGTGTGCGTCTCCTCGGCGATCACCCGCTCCGTCAGCTTCTCCTGATCGTGGCGCACGTCGATGACTTGGAAGTCCAGCGGCTTGGCGCCGTTCGGGACCTGGCAACGAGTGCCCGCGGTGGCGTCGAAGGACATCGACAGGACGTCATGCCGGTCGACGAAGGCCTCGAACGCGTTGCGCAGCGCCGTGACGTCGAGTGGCCCGGAGAGGCGGAACGGGTGGACGATGTTGCGCATGGCGCTGCCCGGAGGGAGTTGGTCATCGAGCCAGACCCGTGCCTGGGCGGCGGTCAGCGGGATCGGGCCGTCCCGGTGCTCACGGGCAGTCGGCCCGGGCACGGTGCTGAGCTCGTCGCTGTCGCGGATTTCCTCGATCACCTTTGCGAGACCCACCAGCGTCGGGCTGTCGAAGAACACGCGGATGGGTATGTCGATGTCCAGCGCCTTGCGCAGGTGGATAACGGTGCGCATGGCCGTCAGGGAGTCGCCGCCGAGCTCGAAGAACTGGTCGTGGAGCCCGACGCGTTCGACCTTCAGCATGTTTGCCCAGACCTCGGCGATGGTCTTCTCGATCGCCGTGCTCGGCGCTTCGTACAACGTCGGCTCGTCCAACTCGTCGGGCAATACGAGCGCCGACCGGTCGACCTTGCCGTTGGCGGTGAGCGGTAGCGCGCCGATCCCGACGATGACCTCGGGCACCTGGTAACCCGGCAGCTTCGCACCGAGGAACTCGCGCAGGTCCGCCGCTGGCGTATCGCCGTCCGTGGGTACCACGAACGCGACCAGCCGCTTGGTCCCCTGTGGACGGCCCTGTACGACGGCCGCCGCGCCCCGCACATCGGGATGCTGGAGCAGCGCCGCCTCGATCTCGCCCAGCTCGACTCGGTACCCCTGGACCTTGACCTGGGAGTCTTCGCGGCCGAGGAACTCGATGACGCCGTCGGGCAGAAACCGTCCCAGATCTCCCGTCCGATACAGGCGCTCGCCGGTCTCGGGATGGTGGATGAAGCTCGCGGCGGTCTTCTCCTCGTCGCGCAGGTAACCCTCCGCCAGGCCCGTCCCTCCAATGTAGAGGTATCCGGGGACACCGGTCGGACGCGGTCGGAGTGCCTCGTCGAAGACGTGGAACGTCTGGTTGCGCATCGGCGAGCCGTACGGGATGGACGGCCAGTCGGCGGGCACGTCTCCCACCGGGTACAGGATGGACCAGATGGACACCTCCGTCGCGCCGCCGAGGCTTACGATCTCCGGCGCTACGAGCACCCGCCGGATGCGCTCCGGGAGGGTGACCGGGAACCAGTCGCCACTGAGCATCACCAGCCGCAGCGCGTCACAGGTCTCCCCCGCCAACGTCATGTGCTCGACCAGCAGCTCCATCAGCGCAGGCACGGAGTTCCACACGGTGACGCCGGCTTGTTCGATCAGACGCAGCCAGACCGCTGGGTCACGCTGCGAGCCCGAGTCGGGGACGACGACGGCGCCACCGACGGAGAGCGGACCGAAGATGTCGTAGACCGACAGGTCGAAGCTCAGCGACGACAACGCCAAGGTCCGGTCCTGTTCCCCGACCGCGAAGCGGTCGTTCACGTCGACGACCGTATTGAGCACGGCGCCGTGGCTGATCATCACTCCCTTCGGCAGACCGGTCGAGCCGGAGGTGAAGATCACATAGGCGAGGTCGCCGGGCTCAGTGGCCGGCTGGGCGTGCGGAAGAGCGACCGGGTCGGCGGGCAGCGTGTCCACGCGGAACACGGTGTCGTCCGTGCCCAGCGAGCCGTCGGTCCGCTCCGCGACGTGCGACTGGGTCAGGACTGCCCGGACCTGTCCCTGGTCGAGCAGGAGGCGGATCCGCTCCTCGGGCAGCTCCGCGTCCACTGGAAGGTACGCCGCACCAGAGGCCAGGATCCCGAGCACGGCGGCGCACTGCTCCCAGCCCTTCTCCATGACCACGGCGACGAGGTCGTTCGGGCGGACGTGCAGGGCCGTGAGGCGGTCGGCGATCACCCGGGCGCGGGCAGCCAGCTCGCCATAGCTCAGCGTGCGGGTCGGCGTGATCACCGCCGGACGGTCCGCGGATCGCTCGGCCAAGGCGAAGAACCGCTCATGGAGCAGTCCGGACGGCAGGTGGCCGGAGGTCTGGTTGTACGCCTCCTGCATGGTCAGATCCGCGGCCGGCAGGAGGGACGGCAGCGGTTGGCTCCACCGGTTGTCGTCGTCGGCGAGCCACCGCAACAGGTCCACAGTGGACCGGTGGATCGCGGCGACCAGCCCATCGGGGAACAGCTCGTCGACCGCGTCGAGATCCAGGACCAGGCAACCGTCCGACTCGAAGACCTGGGCGTCGAGCCACACCTGCGGCGTCTGGTTGATGCTGTACAGCTCTTCCCCGATCCCCGTGTCCTGACCGTGGTCGTCGAAGAGGCTGGTGAAGACGATCGGCATGGCCGCGTCAGGGCGCACCTTCCGCAGCTCGCGCAGGACGCGGACACCGCTGAAGAGCCGGTGGTCGAGGTCGGCCAGGAGCTGATCCCGCACCGCACGGGCACGCTGCGCGAACGAGCCGGCGCCGGTGGCGTCGACCTCGAGCAGAGTCACCGAGGTGAAGTCGCCGACGAGGGCGCCCACGTCCGGATGGAGCGGTAGGCGGCCGGCAATCGGGAGGTTGAGTGTGAACCTGCGGTTCCTCGACCAGGTTGCCAGCGCCTCGCTGAAGGCCGCGATGAGTAGCGCGGTCGGGGTGATCTCGCGGCGAGCGGCCGCCGCCTTGACCCGGTCCCAGTCCTCCTTCGCCAGCGTTGCGCTCACCCGGCTGAAGCTCGGCGTGTCGATGGTGCGCGGGTCACGTGCCAACGGCAGCTCGGGGGCGGGCGGTAGATCCGGCGCGCGCTCGCTCCAGTACTCCTCCGCACGGCGGTACTGGTCGGTCTGCTCGAGGCTCTCCGCGGCCAGGACATAGTCGCGGAAGGAGAGTTCGAGCTTGGGTAGGTCGAGGTGCGGATCCCGGTACAGGTCGGCGAGTTGGCTGAGCACGAGGTTCGAGCTGCGGGCGTCGATGATCAGGCCGTCGGCGCTGTAGTGCAGCCGGGTACGGCCGTCGCCCAGGATGGTGGCGCGCAGCTCGAACATGGGCCAGTGCTCGGCGGTGAAGACCCGGTGTGACATGGCACTGCGGGTGGCCGCGAGCACCTCGCGCACCTCGTTATCGGGCAGCCCACGGACGTCCCGGGTGGCGATGACGTAGTCGGGAACCTCGGAGAGGATCTGCTGTTCGCCGCGGGGTAACACGATGGCGCGGAGCATGCCGTGGCGCCGGATCAGTCGCCGGAATGCGAGCTCCAGCCGGGGCAGGTCGAGGTCGGTCGTCTCGAACTCCTGGTAGCCGTGCATGCCGACGTTGCCGATGTCGAAGACTCCGGTGCGCCCGATCCAATAGGCCTGTTGCACGTCGGTCAGCGGGAAAGGCTCGTCCTCGGCGCCCGGGTCGGGCACGACGACCGGCAATGCCTCCGGAGCGTTGCTCCCCGCCTTGCTGCGGGCAGCGTCCACCGCATTCGCCAGGCCGCGGATCGTCGGATGCTCCGTGAACGTACTCAGCGGAACCTCGACGCCGGTGAGCCAGCGCACCCGGGAGACGAGCTGGGTAGCGAGCAGCGAGTGCCCACCCAGCTCGAAGAACCCGTCGTCCGGGCCGATGGATGGGTTGCCGAGGAAGTCAGCGAAGATCGCGGCGATCTCCCGCTCGGTCGGCTCCGCGTAGGTCTGTGCCGCGGCGTGCTGCGACTCTTCCGGCTCGGGCTCCGCGGCGTCCTCGGTCCGATCGCCATCGACGTCAGCGGCGGCGCGCGGCGGGTCGATCCAGCACCTCTCCCGCTCGAAGGGGTAGGTCGGTAGGACGGTGCGATGCGGTCGGACCCCGCCTGCCATCGCCTCCCAATCGACCGCCACGCCATGGCACCAGAGCTCTCCGACGGCCGACAGCAGATCCGACTCACCCGTCTCGGCCGCGGCCGGCAGGCAAGCGACCGCTTCGACCCCGGCCGCGCGGGCCAGCTTCGTCAATACCTGTCCGGGACCAACCTCGAGGAGCGCGGCACCGGTATCGCGAACCGCGCTCAGGGCCTCGTCGAAGCGCACCGTGGCACGGATCTGCCGCGCCCAGTACGCCGGACTGGTGGCCTCTTCGTCGGTGATCCAGTCGCCGGTGACGTTCGACAGATACCGCACGCGAGGTGGCGAGAGCTCGAGCCGCGCGGCCTCCTCCGCGAAGGCGGCCGCGGCGTCGTCCATCAGGCGCGAGTGGAAGGCGTGCGAGGTACGCAGGCGCTTGGCGACGACGTCGCGCTCGGCGAGCCTGGCCTCGAAGGCGGTGATCGCGTCGACGGAGCCGGAGACGACGCACTCGTGTGATCCGTTGACGGCGGCGAGGTCCAAACCGTCCAGCAGCGAGACCATCTCGCTCTCCGGCAACGGTACGGCCGTCATCGCGCCGGTCGGCGCGGCCTGCATGAGCCGACCGCGTACGACGACAAAGCTCAAGGCGTCCTCGAGGGACATCACGCCCGAGACACAGGCGGCCACCAGCTCGCCGAGGCTGTGCCCGAGCATGGCCTCCGGACGGACGCCCCAGGACTCCCAGAGCCGGATGAGCGCGTACTCCAGGACGAAGAGCGCCGGTTGCGCGATCGAGGTCTGTTCGATCGTCCCATCGAGGTGCCGAACCGGCTCGCCGAGACCGAGCACCGGCCGGACGTCGACGCCGGTCAGCGACCGCAGCATGTTCGCGACCCGGTCGGCCTCCGCTCGGAATACCGGTTCCAGCTCGTAGGCCGTGCGGCCCATGCCCCTACACGGAGCACCCTGTCCGGGGAAGGCGAAGACAACCTTGCGGTCGTCGGATGTCCCGGCCACGCCGTCGCGTACCGGGACACCCGAGTCCAGCGCCTCGACGGCCTCGGCGACGCTTTCCGCGACGACGAACCCGCGATGCGAGAGCGGCCATCGGCCGCGCTGCAAGGTGTATGCGACTTCTTCGATGCGCTCGTGCGGGTGAGTCCTGAGGTGATCGGCGAGATTGGCGACGGCCTTCTCCAGCGCGCTGGGTGTCGCGGCGGAAATCGGCAAGACGTGTCTGGCCCGGCCCGGATCGGCCGGGGTACGCGCCGGCGCCTCTTCGACGACGACATGGGCGTTGGTGCCGCCGATGCCGAACGAGCTGATGCCCGCGCGTAGCGGCTCGCCGTGCCACGGCGCCAGGGTGTCGTTGACGTAGAACGGGGTGTCCACCAGACCGAGCTGCGGGTTCGGCTCGGAGAAGTGCAGCGAGGGCGGAAGCTGCCTGGCCTCGAGCGCGAGGACCGTCTTGATGAGACCCGCCACGCCGGCCGCCGTGTCCAGGTGCCCGATGTTCGTCTTCACCGAGCCAAGGGCGCAGCTGTCGGCCGAACCATCACCAAAGACGCTCTTGAGCGCGGCCACCTCGATGGGGTCGCCCAGCTGTGTGCCGGTACCGTGTGCCTCGACGTAGGAGATGGTGGACGGATCGACGCCGGCGATTGCCAACGCCTCCGCGATCACCTCGGCCTGGCCCTCGACGCTCGGTGCGGTGAAGCCGACCTTGCGCGCACCGTCGTTGTTGACCGCGGAACCGCGGATCACGGCGTGGATCATGTCACCGTCAGCCAGCGCGTCGTCGAGTCGCTTGAGCACCACGACGGCGGCGCCGCTGCCGCCGACAGTGCCATCAGCGGAGGCGTCGAACGCGCGGCAATGACCGTCAGACGACTTGATCCCGTCCTTTTCGTAGCGGTATCCCCGCCGCTGCGGGATCACGGTGGCGCCGGCGGCGAGCGCCAGATCACACTCTCCGTCGCTCAGAGCCTGGCACGCCATATGGACAGCGACGAGGGACGTCGAGCAGCCGGTCTGGACGCTGACGCTCGGCCCGCGCAGGTCCAGCTTGTAGGAGATCCGCGTCGGCGCGAAGTCTTTGTCGTTGCCGATCGAGGTCTGGTATTCGCCCACCCGCGCGACCAGGTCATCATGCGGCAGCAGATTGTGGTGCAGGTATGCGCTTTCCCCCACGCCCACGTAGACGCCCGTTACCTCCTCTGTCGTACCCGAGGGGAGTCCGGCACGCTCGAGGGCCTCCCACGCGCACTCGAGCAAGAGTCGGTGCTGCGGGTCGAGCATCTGGGCCTCACGCCGCGAGAAACCGAAGAAGTCCGCGTCGAAGCCCTCCATGTCGTCGAGGACGCCGAATCTGCGCACGTAGTCCGGTCGGGCGACCTCGTCCGGCGGGACGCCAGCGGCGAGCAGTTCCTCGTCCGTGAAGGTCGTGATCGACTCAACGCCGTCTCGCAGATTCCGCCAGAAGGCCTCTGGGGTAGCCGCCCCGGGAACGCGCAGGGCCATTCCCACGACAGCGACCGCACCAGCGGATGCTCCCCCGTCGTCCACGATCTCGTTCGTCATTGCCGTCTCCAAGGTCTCGGAGTGTCACCGCGCAACTGCCGGCAAGCCCAGCAAATGGCGCCGGTCGCGGAACGGCGCCGGCGCATCCACCACATTGCAGGCATACAACAGATTTGCCAATCTGCGTACTCCAGCCTCTCATAAGCAATTCACAATGATCGCTACTGAAAGTCTATTCAGCGGCCAAAGGGCCCCTCATCTTTGTTATTGCTGGGGCGCTGAATCTTCGCGCTCCCCCATCGCGATCCGCAGGCTCAGCGGACGCATGTCGGTCCACACCTCTTCGATGAAGTCCAGGCAGTCCTCCTTGGTACCGCTGCGGCCGGCCGGGCGCCAGCCGTCCGGCAGGGGTGCGTCGGCATCCCAGATCGAGTACTGCTCCTCGTCGTTGACCACGGCGAGATACTCGTGTGGGGACTCAGCAGCCACAGCCGGGACCTCACTGCTCGGGCCGGTAGACGTCACGCAGCGTCTCCTTCCAGTCTCGGAGAGTTCGCCGAAGGGTCTCCGCGACCGATGTTCTCGCGGACCGCCATCGCGGATCACGTGGTGAAGAGAATCCGCACTACGGCCGAGCCTGACATCATGGCGTCGGCCTGTCTTCTCACGACGTGCGGTCACGGTCTGCGGCGGGCGCCACTGTTACCCGAGATGTCATAGGTTGTAGCTGATACGCCACCACGCCCGGGGAGAGATCGAGGTGGAGTTCAGGCTGCTCGGCGCGCCCGAGCTCCAGGTCGATGGCGGCACCGTCGATCTGGGTACCACGAAACAACGGATCATCCTGGCCGAGCTGCTGCTCGCCGACGGGAAGCCGTTGTCGGTCGAGACCCTGATCGACCAGACGTGGGACGACAGGATGCCCGAGAGCAGCCGCAACCTCGTCGCCACCTACATCTCCCGGTTGCGGCGAATCCTCGACCGGGCCGCACCCGGCGTGGTCCGGATCAGCCACCGGTCCGGTCTGTACACATTGGACTGCCCACCCGACGCTGTCGACGTGCGTCGCTTCCGTGCCCTGGTAGCGCAGGCCCGCGACACCGCTGGACGCGACGACCATCAAACACTCGATCTCTACCGTCAGGCGATGTGCCTGTGGCGCGGCCCAGCGCTGGCGGGACTGTCCGGAGCGTGGGTAGCCGCGGCCGCCGCAACGCTCGACCGTGAGCGGCGCGACGTACGGGCCGGGCACATAGACCTCTTGCTGCGGCTGGGCAGGTACGACGAGGCGAGCGCGGAGCTTTGGCCCCTCGTCGACGAATACCCGAACGACGAAGGATTCGCCGCCCAACTACTCGATGCCCTCCACGCCGCCGGACGCACCGCCGAGGCGTTGCGCCACTACGACTCGATCCGGCGGCGGCTGGCCGACCAACTCGGTGTGGATCCGTCCACTCAGCTGCAGGAGAGCTACCTACGACTGATTCGGCCGGATCCGCCGAAGCCGAAGCCGGTGTCGGAACTACCGCCGGCGCAGCTACCGGCCGACGTGCCCGCGTTCACTGGACGCACCGAGCCGCTGGGTCGCCTCGACGAACTGCTCGAGCCCGGGCGCAACGCCACCACCGTGGTCATCTCGGCGATCGACGGAACCGCTGGCGTGGGCAAGACGGCGCTCGCCGTCCACTGGGGACACCGGGTCCGGGACCACTTCCCCGACGGACAGCTCTACGTGAACCTGCGCGGGTTCGACCCTGGCGGGTCGGTGGTCGACCCGGCCCACGCGGTGCGCGGTTTCCTGGACGCCCTCCAGGTCCCGTTGCACCGCCTCCCGACCGACTTGGATGCGCAGCTGGCCCTCTACCGGAGCCTCCTGGCCGGCCGGCGCATCCTCGTACTACTCGACAACGCGCGAGGCAGCGACCAGGTCCGGCCCTTGCTGCCCGGCGAGCCGGGCTGCCTGGTCGTGGTGACCAGCCGCAACCAGCTCACCGGTCTGATCGCCACCAACGCCGCCCAGCCGCTGACCCTCGATCTACTCTCCACAGTGGAGGCCCGCGAGTTTCTGGCCCGTCGCCTCGGTGCCGACCGGATCGCCGCCGAACCGGAAGCCGTCGACGGGATCATCGCCGGGTGCGCGCGCCTTCCCCTCGCGCTGGCCATCGTCGCAGCGCACGCCGCCACTCGCCCACAGTCCACTCTGGACGGTTTCGCCGCACAGCTGCGGGACATCCGGTCGCGGCTGGACATGCTGACGAGCGACGACCCGGCAACCGACGTCCGCGCGGTGTTCTCCTGGTCCTATCGCGCGCTGAGCCCTGGCGCCGCCGCCTTGTTCCGCCTGCTCGGCCTGCACCCCGGCCCGGACATCTCGGTAGCGGCCGCCGCCAGCCTGGCTGCCCTGCCGGAACGACGCCTCCGCTCGCTCTTGGCCGAGCTGACCGCGGCGCACCTCCTCGTCGAGCAGACGTCTGGCAGGTACACCCTGCACGACCTGCTCCGCGCGTACGCCGCCGACCAGGCGATGGCTCTGGACGCCACGGACCAACGGCAGGCCGCGGTCCGCCGCATGCTGAGCCACTACCTGCATACCGCCTACGCGGCCGACCGGATACTCGACCCGCACCGCGACCCGCTCGTGCTCGGTCCCGTCGAGCCGGGTACCGCTGTCGAGAACCTCGCTTCCGACGCGTCGGCATCGAGCTGGTTCGTCCGGGAGCAGCACGTGCTCCTGGAAACCGCGCGGTACGCCGATGGCGCCGGCTGGGATGTTCACGCCTGGCAGCTCGCGTGGGCACTCACCACGTACCTCAATCGAAGTGGCCGGTGGCACGACCTCGTGGCGGTCGGCCGGGTCGCGGTCGCCGCCGCCGCACGCCTGGGAGAGGCTGCCGTACAGGCCACCGCCTACCGAACCCTCGCGTTGGCCCACATCCGGCTCGAGCAGCTCGACGAGGCCGAGACCGCGGCGAAGAGCGCTCTCGACAAGGCGATCCAGGCGGACGACACGGCCAGACAGGCCCACGCGCACTCCGTTTACGGCAGCCTTTGCGACCTGCGCGGCCGCCGCGAGGAAGCGCTGAGATCCGCGATCCACGCCTTGAACCTCTACGAACAGGCCGGTCACCGTGCCGGGGTCGCCGACACGCTCAACAACGTCGGCTGGTGCCACGCCCAACTGGGCGACTACCGGCAGGCGATCGACTTCTGCCAACGCGCAGTCGCTATCCACCTGGAGCTGACCGACCTGTGGGGACAGGCGATCAGCCTCGACAGCCTCGGTTACTGCCATCGCCAGCTCGGCGAACACGACGATGCGATCGCCCATCACCGCCAGGCACTCGACCTCTACCAGGCGCTCGGCGACCGCTACTTTCAAGCCGACACGCTGGTTCACATAGGCGAGGCGCACCACGCGGCGGGCGACTGCACGACGGCCCGCACCGCATACCAACAGGCACTGGAGATCCTCGTCGACCTCGACCACCCGGACGCCGAACGGGTACGCGCTACGCTCGCCGCCGTCTAGACCCTGACCGCTAGCGGCCGTCCAGCAACGGCTGGCGAGGGTCCCACTTCGTACCGCCCTGGTCGTCCCGGCGTTTGCGGGCGATGGCCGAGAGTGCTTCCAGGACGACGCGATTGGCCAGCGCCGCCGTGATCTCGGCGTGATCGTACGGCGGACTGACCTCGACCACGTCGACGCCGACAACGGGGAGCTCCAGGCAGACCCGGCGGACCGCGTCGAGGAGTTCGCGGGCGGACAGGCCGCCGGGCTCGGGCGTACCGGTACCGGGCGCGTGGCCGGGGTCGCAGACGTCGATGTCGACAGAGAGGAAGACGCCATCGCAATCGTCGGTAGCGATGGCGAATGCCTCGGTCAGGCACTCGGCCAGACCACGAGCGCCGATCTCGGTCATTTCATACGACCGCATGTTCTGCTCGGCCATCCACTTAAGCGTTTTCGGACCCGGCCAGTAGCCTCTCAGTCCAATTTGGAGGAAGCGGTCGCCACGCACCGCGCCGGACTCGATCAGTCGACGCATCGGAGTGCCGTGACTCCACAACGAGCCGAACGCGATATTCCCGGTGTCCGCGTGTGCGTCGAAGTGGACCAGCGACACCCGACCCGCGCCGAGGACATCGGCCACGCCCGACGCGTCCGCGAACGTGATCGAATGGTCTCCGCCGAGGGTCAGCGGGATGACGCCGGCGGCGGCGACCTTGCCGACCGCGGCGCGAAGATCGGTGAGCGATTTGACGGCGTCGCCGGAGTACATCTCCACGTCGCCGGCGTCGTACACCGTGAGGTCCCGCAGTCCGTCGGTGCGCAAGGCGAGACTCGGGCGGGATCCGTCCCAGCCCAGGTAGTCCGTGGTACGGATAGCTTGTGGACCGAAGCGTGCGCCGGGGCGTTGGTTGGTGCCGCCGTCGAAAGGAGCACCGAGGATGACCACGTCAGCGTCCACATAGGTCGATCGATCGGTATGGTCACACCGGGGCACGCCGAGGAACGTGACGTCCGGCCCGTACTGGTTGCCGTAGCGCGCCATAACTCTCATCCTAGGACCAGAGGTCGTATGTGGCAGGCTGGCGGCCATGTCCTGTGCGGTGATCGACCGCGCGGCCGCACGGGGTCGCGTGGCGGTATCGCTGCTGTTCTTCTCCTATGGTGCGATCCTCGGTGCGTGGACGGCGCGCATCCCGGCCATCAAGCACGTTCTTGGTCTCAGCGATGGGCAGCTGAGCGTTGGTCTGCTGGCGTTCGCCGCCGGCGCGATCACCGGCATGCAGGCGATCGGCCGCCCGGTCGACCGGTATGGCAGTGCGCGGCTGATGGTTCCAGCGGCGTTGGCCGATGCCGCGCTGCTGGTGGCGCCCGGGTACGCACCGAACCTCGCCATGCTGGTGGTAAGCCTGTACGCCTTCGGTGTGGCCCACGGCGCGTTGAACGTCGCGATGAATGTCAACGGCGTGGAGGTTCAGCGCGAGTGGGGCCGGCCGATCATGTCGTCGCTGCACGCGGCGTACAGCATCGGCGGCTTCGTCGGCGCCGCGGTTGGCGGGCTGTTCGCGTACGCCGGCGGCAGCGCCGCAGCGACGTTCCTGGCCGTGGCGGCAGCGGTGAGCGCGCTGGCATTGTGGGCCGGCCGCTGGGCGTACCGATCGCACCCGCAGCCGCAGCCCGGCGAGAGCGCGACCGCCGCGATGCCGCGCCCGACCGGCGTGCTGTTCCT
The DNA here is from genome assembly GCA_035650075.1 of Micromonosporaceae bacterium. Classification (GTDB taxonomy): domain Bacteria; phylum Actinomycetota; class Actinomycetes; order Mycobacteriales; family Micromonosporaceae; genus DASSUC01. Next base: position 23,498 of record DASRII010000573.1, read on the forward strand.
GGGTGTGCTCGTGTTCTGCTGTCTGGTGGGCGAGGGCGCGGCCGCCGACTGGAGCGCCGTCTACCTGCGCGACAACCTCGGTACCGGTGCCGGCTTCGCGGCCAGCGCCTACGCCGCGTTCGCGGTCGCGATGATGGCCGGGCGACTGGTCGGCGATCGGCTTGCTCTTCGGTTCGGCCCGGTAGCCCTGGTCCGGGGATGCGGACTGCTTGCCGCGGTCGGGTTCGGCGGTACGCTGCTCATTGGCCGGCCTGCCGCAGGCGTCATCGGCTTCGCCTGTTTGGGCGCTGGTCTGTCCTGTATCGCGCCGCAGGTGTTCTCGGCCGCGGGCAGCCAGCACCCGGCCGCTGCCGGCAAGGCCATCGCCCGCGTCGCCGGCCTCGGCTTCCTCGGCTTCGTCGTCGGCCCGGTCGTTATCGGCGCCGCGGCGGAGCTCGTCGGGTTGCCGACCGCCCTGGCCATCCCCGCCGTACTCGCACTGTTCGTCGCGGCGACGGCTACCGCGCTCGCACCGCGCACCGCCGCGCAACGTTGAGGCTCGATGGTGGCATCCGTCGATGTGTGATACGCCATGGGAATGACGCGAGTGGTGTTTTCCGGTGGGCGGGTGTTCGACGGGACCGGTGTGGAGCCCGCCGCTGTCGACGTGGCAGTGGAGGCCGGGCGGGTCGTGGCGGTCGGTGCGACGCTGGCCGGGGACGAAGTCGTCGACTGTTCGGGTCTCGGCATCCTGCCGGGGCTGATCGACTGCCACGTGCACCTGGTGGTGAGCCGGCTCGACGCGCTGGAGTGGGCGACGGCGCCGTTCTCTCTGCAGTTCTACGAGGCCGCCCGCAACATGGAGCTGACCCTGGCGTGCGGGATCACCACGGTCCGCGACGCCGGTGGAGCCGATCTGGGGATACGGACCGCCCAGGAACGGGGTCTGGTGCCCGGACCGCGGATGCAGATATCGATCCAGATGATCAGCCAGACCGGCGGCCACGGCGATCCCTGGGAGGCCTCTGGCGGGTCGTTGGCGGTGTTTTCCGTCCACCCGGGCCGGC